>CAUZOB010000029.1:0-33220 GCA_963581185.1 Planctomycetota bacterium
CGGACATGCCGCGTCCATAGAAAGGCGAGGTGTCGATGAAGTTCATGCCGCAGTCGAGTGCGGTGGGGACAGCTCGAATCGCGTCGTTGACATCGACATCACGAAATTCCTGCCCCAGCGATGAGGCGCCGAAGCTGAGTGTGGAGAGCTCCAGGCCGGTTTGGCCGAGCGGACGGAATTGCATCGAATCATCTCCTGCCGTGGAAGCTGCTTAGCTGGGATCATCCATTCTTACGCCGATACTCAATAGCAGGTTGGCGAAGCGCTGTTGATCGGCGGTCTGAATCGTGAGTACATGGTCGGGGGTTTCCACCGCCTTGTAAAAGTCCCACTTGTCGATCGGTTCAAGTGCCAGGTCCAGCTGGGCCTCGTCGAGGATCTGCCGATACTCGTTCCAGACCGGCGGATCTTCTGTCAGGGCGTAGGGTCCGCTGGTCTCGTACATCATCGTCTCCGCCTTCTCGAGCGGAATCGCAGTCACCAGCGCCGCCAGCACCTGGCCACAACTGACCAGGCCGGGCGACAGGTTCAAGCTGACCAGCTGGGCGTTAGGGCCGAGCGTACTTGAGCAGGGATAGTTGCCGTCGGCGATCAGGATCTTGCCATGATGGCCGGCACGTCCCAGTACCTCGTTGATCTGTGGGTGAAGCAGTTGATGTTTGAGCATGGCCAGCTCCCTTGTTCGTTGCCGGACGTTATCAAGCGGTCGTTACATTCCAGCCCGCAGTGCATCCAGGTGCCGGGCAAAGTGGTCTTCCAGAATTTCGCAATAGGTATCCGGGTGGGCCAGCAGCAGGTCGCGCAGCTGGCCGCCAAGGTCTGGATCGGTAAGGACCGATCCGAAAGTGCAATGCAGGATCTGGCGACCTGGTGCGGTGAAGCCTTGACCGGCGGGCACCTCGTCCCAGATTTCCAGGTACTCGCGTTCCAGCTGGATAATGTCGACGTCAGCGTCCGGTTCGACGCCCGATTCGAGCGTCGCCGAGACGTGGTAAGTCGCCTTGTCGGTTTCGTATCGTTGGCGCCCGAATCGGATGATCTCTCGAAACAGGCTCTGGTCGTGGCGGGCCACGACGCGCAGGGCTTCCAGATAGCTGGTGCCGGCGGTTTTGACGTGATAGCGGCCGGCGGTTGTACGTGCCAGGGCAGGGTACATCGAGAGCTTGTCGGATCCCGAATGCAGGCTGAGCTTGTAGGGGCCCAGCTTGTTAGCGATTTCGGCGTGGTCGCCAAGTGATGCTTCCAGCGCTTCCAGGTTACCCTTGTAATCGACACCTTTTTCGAAGTCGCCGATAAAGCGGGGCGCCAGGCTGACCAGCTTCATGCCATGCGAGAGGCACTGATCGGCGATGATATAGTGTTCGGCCAGTGTCGTTGGCTGTTCCGTCTCATCCACGCTCAATTCGATTTCAAAGTCGCGATCCAGCGACTCGTGCAGGCTGGCGATATAGTTTGACAGTTCAATCGCTTCCGCCAGTGCCGGCCCGTATTTGACCGCGGCCCGCAGGCAGGCAGCTTCGTCAAGTTCCACCGTGGTGCCGCTATCGAGTGAGAGGGATTGGCCCTGGTAGCTCTCAATCCAGTCGACCTGGTCGGCGAGATCGCGACATTTTTCCTTCAAGTGGTCCAACGAGTAGTCATCGGCCTGCTGGTCGACGTGATCGGACGGATCGATGGTAAAGAAGGTGAAGCCGACGGCGGCGGTGACATCCACATCGTCGCGGGTCTTGAGGTGATCGGCATCGGCACCGGTCGGCCCAGTCCAGCCGCTGCGGACCATCTCGGCCAGTGCATCCTGCATCACGTCCTGCGGTGTCCGCGAGGTACGGTGCATTTCCCGGATCGACTGCTGGGGATAGATCGCCTCGATCCCCGCACCTGCTTTTTGCATCGCGGCCACGTGGCCAGGGGTGGCCAGGCCAGTCCGATCGCCGAATCCAAAACTTGGAGCCAATCCCAGTGTGACTGGCTGCGGAAGTTGATCATTCATGCTGCATTGCTTCAGAAAAGGGGGAAGAGTGAGTCTGGAGTCCAGCCTTGGTGGGTCAGCCGCCGACGCACTGGCGGTACGACTGGATCGTCTGTTCGGCTGCCTGCTGGGAATCGGGCAGGGGCAGGGCCTCGGCCGAGAGGTAGCCGTCATAACCGATCTCGGCGAGCGCCTTGATGACCGGGCCATAGTCCATGTGGCCCATGCCGGCTGCCTGGCGGTTTGAGTCGACAAAGTGGACATGGCCAATCGCCTTGCCACCATCGCGAATCCCAGCTGCCAGAGACTGTTCCTCGATATTCATGTGGAACAGGTCGGCCAGCAGGACCACGTTGTGGTTGTCACCGAGCCCGGCCAGCAGGGCATTGCCGCTGGCCATGTTGTTGCAGAGATTGGTTTCGTAACGGTTAAGTGGTTCGTAAATCAGGGGTCGCCCATGCTGGCTGGCATATTCACCCAACTGGGCCAGCGCATCGGCCAGGTAGCCCAGCGCGGTGGGCCGATCGACCAGGTTGTCATGAGAGCCCTGCATCGACCCGATGATGGCCGAGGCACCGAATGCTCCTGCCAGGTCGATGATGGAGCGGACAAAGTCACAGGCGGCCTGGCGCTGGTCAGCAGATACAGCTGTCAGGCTCAGCCGCTGCTTGACCCAGCCGGCGCCGGTCCCGACAGCGGCCAGCGTGAGATTATATTCATCGAGCAGCGATCTGAGCTGCTGGCTATCGACGGCATCGACCGATGGCGGAAAAACCTCGACAGCATCGAAACCAAGTTGACTGGCACGGCGGCAGCCATCCTCGAGGCCATCCCAGAATACGAAAGGGCCCCCGCGGGCTTCTTCCACGAGGCTGATTGTGACGGCTGATTTCATGAGTTGCTCCAGGAGAGTCCTACTGAACTTCGACGATCGCCTTGATGACACCCGTCTCAGGTCGCGTGAACGATTCGAAGATACTGGGTAACTGTTCAAAGGGAGTGCGGTGAGTGATCCAGGGGCTGGTATCGATCGAGCCATCCTCGATCAGCTGGATGATCCGACTAAAGTCGCCGGGCAGCGAATTTCGGGATGCCAGCAGGGTCATTTCGCGGGCGTGCATGAGTGGGTGGGGAAAGTGAATCTCGTCGGTGATGATGCCGACAAAGACCAGCGTTCCCGTATGGGCAACGAAATTCAAGGCTCCCGACATGGACCCTGGATTACCGGTGGCGTCCAGCACGATGGTTGGCAAGTTGCCATTAGTCAACTCGCGCAGCTGTTCCAGTTCGCTGCCATCGCCGCTGAATTGAATCGTGTCGGTGACGCCCATTGTGTCACGGCAAAACGCAAGTCGCTCGGCGTTCATGTCCATCATTATGATCCGGGCGCCGGTCAACCTGGCGAATTCCAGTACGGACAGGCCAATCGGTCCAGCCCCGATGATCAACAGGTTTTCATCCGGCTTCGGCTGGCAGCGATCGATGGCATGGCAGCCAATGCTGAGGGTCTCGACCAGCGCCAGTTGCTCCATCTCCAGCGAGCTGGACTTGTGGAGCTTGCGAGCGGGAACGACGAAGCGGCTGCGGAGTCCTCCGTCGGTGTGAACGCCCAACACTTGCAGTTCGTCGCAACAGTTGCTGCGGTCCTGTTGGCTGGCAAAACTGTCGGGGTTATTGATGTACGGTTCCACGCTGCAGCGATCACCGACGGCGATCGAGTTGACATCGCTGCCAACCTCAAGGACTTCGACACCGAGTTCGTGTCCTGGGATGCGTGGGTAGCTATAGAAGGGAAATTTCCCCAAGTAACCGCTTAAATCGGTCCCGCAAATGCCGACCCGATGCACAGCCACGAGTGCTTCGCCTGGCCCCGGCGGAGAGGCTTCGTCGATTTCCACCTGTTCCATTTGACGTGGCTGTTGGAGGATAATCGCCTTCATAAACCCCTTCTTTCGACCTGTTTGCTGCAAGACGGATGTGTTCCGACATTATCGCCACGGTTGGCAGGCACGATAGGGGGGCTTTTTGGGAGTCTGTTTAATGGCAGAATGGCGCACTGTCGGAACGGCAGGAAAAGTGGTTTCTAAGCTGAGACTTTGCAAAACCAGCTTGTTTTCAGACAAAAAACGTGGCAACATTCACGAAACCCAATCGCGTCAGTGCGGTTTAGTATGGTAAGAGGACAAACTCAAATCCGACGCCAGCCCGTGAGCGACTAATCAGTAGCTGGCAATCCATGAAAGTACACGAGGACAATACGATGAGATCCTATAAATCACTTATGCTGGTATTTATTGCCGTTCTGTCAGTGGCAATGATCGGGAGCGAACTGGCTGCTCAACAGCAACCTGGTGGACGCCCTGGCGGCGGACGCCCCGGTGGTTTCCGCGGTGCTGGTGGTGGACAGGTGAATCCCACTGACCTGCTTCGTGTCAAGGAAGTTCGCGACGAGATCGAAATGGTCGAGGCGCAGTGGACTGAATTGCAGGAAGAACTCACCAAGATTCGCGAAGAAGCAAATCCTGCTGGCCAGGAACGTCCCAACTTCCGCGAACTGAGTGATGAAGCTCGTCAGAAGCTGTTCGCCGAATTCCGTGCCCGCGCTGAAAAAATGCGAAAGGCTGGGGATGCCAAGGCCCGCGAAGTGCTGCTTCCTCACCAGACCGAGCGACTTGAGGAGATTGCTCTGCAGGTGCAAGGGTACCGGGCATTGATGAGCAACGAGAAGGTTGCCAAGACGCTGGCTATCACGGCTGAGCAGAAGAAGAAAATGGAAGGCGTTCAGCAGGCATCTCGCGAGAAGATGCAGAGCCAGATTCGTGAGCTATTCCAGAGCGGTGATCGTGAGAAGATCCGCGAAGTGCTCGGGGAACTGCAAAAGAGTGTCGAGACGGACACCCTGGCAGTGCTGACTGAAAAGCAAAAGAAGAAGTTCGAAACCTTGAAGGGCAAGCCCTTCAAGCTGCCCGAAGGCGCCCTTCGAGGCGGCGGTCGTGGTGGACAGCGACCTGGTGGCGGACAGCGACCTGGTGGCGGACAGCGACCTGGTGGTGGACAGCGACCTGGTGGTGGACAGCGACCTGGTGGCGATCGACCCACTACGCAGCGACCCACAACCTGATCTCCGACAGATTGTCGAGATCATCGAGTAAAGTGATAACCCGGTAGTTGCCATCTGGTGGCTGCCGGGTTTTCCTTTTTATACTGGGACCAGCGAACACGGCTGTGCAATAGACCTCACACCCTTGGAATGAACTGCCATGCGACGAACTGCCTTTGTGCTCCTGGTGATCCTGGGACTGCTCGAATTTCTCCCCACAGTGCCCGTGGATGCTGCGGATCGACGACCAAATGTTGTACTGATCATCACAGATGACCAGGGATACGGTGACCTCGCTGCGCACGGCAACACGATGATCCAGACGCCGCAGATGGACGAGCTTTATAGCCAGAGCGTGCGACTCACAGATTTCCACGTCGACCCCACCTGCTCGCCCAGTCGCTCGAGCTTGATGAGCGGTCGCTATTCGACGCGGACCGGTGTCTGGCACACCATCATGGGTCGTTCCTTAATGAGTCCTGATGAGTTGACGCTGGCCGAGATATTTCGAGCAGCAGGTTACCAGACCGGGGCATTCGGCAAGTGGCACCTTGGAGACAACTTTCCCTTGCGGCCCCAGGACCAGGGATTTGAGGATGTCTTTGTGCACGGTGGCGGTGGTGTGGGCCAGGGACCGGACTACTGGGGTAATGATTATTTCGATGACACCTATTTCCGCTCAGGGACTCCAGAGCCAGTCAAAGGTTACTGCACCGATGTCTGGTTCAATGATGCCCTGCGTTTCATTGAGGAGAATCGTGAGCGGCCGTTCTTTGCCTACATCAGTACCAATGCGCCGCACGGCCCTTACCTGGTCGATGAGAAGTACACCCAGCCCTACCTGGACAAGGGAGTGCCTGGGACGATGGCCAAGTTCTACGGCATGATCACCAATATTGACGAAAACCTGGGGCGATTACGGGCCCAGCTGAAAGAACTCGATCTCGAGGACAACACGATCCTGATTTTCATGACCGATAATGGTTCGGCAGCTGGCTGGCGATCGCGCGGAAATGAGAAGGGTAGCTGGCCGGGCTTCAATGCCGGCATGCGAGCCGGCAAGGGATCGGAATACGATGGCGGCCACCGTGTTCCCTTCTTTATTCACTGGCCGGACGGAAACCTGCAGGGGGGCCAGGATGTTAACCAGCTGACCGCCCATATCGATGTCCTGCCGACCCTGGCTGAGCTTTGCAGGATCAAGGATCCCGCTGCCAGCACGCGGGATGGTACCAGCCTGGTCCGGCCGCTGCGCGGCAATGCCAAGGTCCTCAATGATCGCACGCTGCTGGTCCATTCCCAGCGGATCCCCTATCCCCAGAAGTGGCGAAAGAGTGCTGTCATGACCGCCCGCTGGCGACTGGTCAATGGCAGCCAGCTGTTTGATATCCAGCAGGATCCGGGGCAAGAAACAGATATCGCCGAAGCACACCCACAAGTTGTGCACGAGCTGCGGGAGGAATATGACAGCTGGTGGGAGAGCCTCTCGACCGTCTTTGATCGCGATATTCTGATTGGTTTGGGATCGGCCGAAGAGCCAGTGTCGCTGCTCCATAGCCACGATTGGCAGCCGACCGAGGGGGGGCAGTCTCCCTGGCACCAGGACCATGTTCGCCGCGGCGCGATGGGAAATGGCTTCTGGGCCGTTAACGTTGAGAAGGCTGGTAGCTATGACGTGACAGTGCGCCGCTGGCCTGAGCACGTGGACAAGCCTCTCGATGCGATAGCTGCCCGTCTTCAGATCGGTGAAGTAACCGCAGAGAAGCGCATCGTGGCAGGCCAGACGCATGTGACTTTCCAAATGGAGTTGCCTGCCGGTCCCACTCGACTCCAGAGCTGGATGTCGCTGAAGGATGGCAAACAGCGTGGCGCGTATTTTGTCTACGTGCAACGACGCTAGGACCCGATGGTTATTCGCCGCAGACGAAAACCGCGGGGCTGTCCCATCCGCCACTCCTCCCTGCTCTTGATCTCCTGCCTCGAGCTGCGCAGAGATTGAGCGGGGCTGGGTCGATTATGCGGATCATTCGGAAGATCGGGTGCGCAGCCAGCAGATTTTACCTAATCCGCAAACCTGAGCCAGCTTAGCTCAGTTGTTATCGCGTCAGGATGGACTATTCTGGAGTCATCAAGCGGCAGCTGAGAGTGGCTGCAGCCAGACTTTGTGAACGACCACGCACAGGCTACCCCTGCTGGAGGCTAACCCCGATGAATCGAAATTGGTTGATCGTTTTCGCTACGTTGTTGACTATCTCCTTCACGCTGTCGGACAGCATGGCCCAGGACGCTGGCAGTCCGCCGTCCAAGCCGAAGCCTGACTTTCCACCCCATACCGAGGTGCTGAAAGATTTCACCAAGGTTGTTTCGACGGCCGATGGTGCGCGCAGCATGTACACCCTCTGGGTGCGAACGAAGGACAACCAGGTCTTCGCGGAGCTGCCAGCCAATTTCACCAGCCAGCGTTACTTCTTCGCCCTCACGCTTGCCAGCGGTGACCGCCTGGCTGGCCTGCAGTCAGGCGATCGCTACCTTTACTGGCGACGATACAACAAGCAACTGGCTCTGATCTCTCCGAACCTGTCGACGCGATCGACGGGTGACGCTGAGTCACTCTCCTCGGTCCGCCGGCTGTTTACCGACACCGTCGTGCTGCGAGTACCGATTGCCACGATTGGCCCGGGCGGCGGTCCGGTTGTCGACATGGACTCGCTGCTGGTTGGCCAGGCTTCCAAGTTTTTCGGCAGCAGTGTGGTTAACCGGGAATTAACCGGTGTCTATTCGGTCAAGACAGCCAAGGCATTTTCAAGCAATGTGGAGCTGGCGTTTGAATTGCCAACCAGTAAGGGAAAACTGCAGACACTGCATTATTCCATCAGCTCCCTGCCGACCAAGTCGACCTACAAGCCGCGCGCGGCTGACCAGCGAATTGGATATTTCACCACCTCCTACAGTGACCTGGGCAAGTACTCGGATAACGAGACGCGGGTGCGGTATATCAATCGCTGGCACCTGGAGAAAAGGGATTCCAAGCTGAAAATCAGCCCGCCCAAGAATCCGATCGTGTTCTACATCGAACATACCACGCCTGTCCGCTACCGCCGCTGGGTTCGCACGGGCATCCTGTCCTGGAATCCGGCATTTGAGAAAATCGGGATTTCTGACGCAATCGAGGTCTACTACCAGGACAAGTCCACTGGAGCCCACATGGACAAGGACCCCGAGGACGTCCGCTATAACTTCATTCGCTGGCTCAATAACGACGTCGGTACGGCGATCGGCCCCAGCCGCGTGAATCCCATGACCGGGGAGATTCTTGATGCAGACATTATCCTGACGGATGGCTGGATTCGGAATTTCCGCTTCGAGTTTGAAGACATCATGCCGCGTCTGGCGATGGAAGGCTTTAGCGCAGAGACGCTGGCCTGGCTCTCACATAATCCCAGCTGGGATCCTCGCTATCTGTTTGCTGCTCCAGCCCAGCGAGATCATGTACGTCGCCAATTGTTGGCGAT
Source organism: Planctomycetota bacterium (assembly GCA_963581185.1). Classification (GTDB taxonomy): domain Bacteria; phylum Planctomycetota; class Planctomycetia; order Pirellulales; family Pirellulaceae; genus SAT2750. The sequence continues at coordinate 8,582 of CAUZOB010000029.1, forward strand.
GCGTGGCCAGCCGTATGGCGGGCACGCCTTCTCGCAAGTCGACAACACGCTGCTTGGTGATGATGAGTATGACGGCCTGCTGGATCGCATCAGCCAGGTGAACGGTCACTGCATGGCAGCTGATGGTCGCGCTTTCGACCTGGCCTTGATGCGCATGTCGCTGGCAGTCCAGGAGGCCGTCGCCGATGATGATGAGGATAAAAAAGAAGAGGGGGATGAGGATGAGGACAAGGACGAGCCAGAAGAGAGCATCATCGATGGCATGCCTGAGTCCTTCATCGGCCCTCTGCTGGCAGACCTGGTGTCCCACGAAGTGGGCCATACACTCGGCCTGCGGCACAACTTCAAAGCTTCCAGCATCTACTCAATGGACCAGATCAATAGCGATGAACTGAAGGGCAAGAAGGCCTTCACGGGATCGGTGATGGATTACACGCCGGTTAACTTTCGCATGGAGAGTGGCCAGCTGCAGGGCGACTATGCCCTGACCCAGATCGGCCCTTACGATTATTGGGCAATTGAATTCGGTTATACCTTTGCGACAGATCTGAAGCCGATCCTGGCCCGCGTTTCCGAGCCGGAACTTCAGTACGCAACGGATGAGGACAGGGGTGGACCCGATCCACTGGCCCGGATTTATGACCTGGGGAGTGACCCCCTGGCGTACGCAGAGGAACAAATACGATTGGCCAGGCATAGCCGTGGCAAGATCCTCGAGAGCTTTGTCAAAGAGGGTGATAGCTGGGCCAGGGCGCGACGTGGCTACGAGCTGACGCTCAGCCTGCAAACGCGTGCCCTCAGCATGATGGGTAACTGGGTTGGTGGCGTGCACGTTGTGCGTGACCTGAAGGGCGACAAGGGTGACCGGGCACCGCTTGAAGTTGTGCCGGCTGAGAAGCAGCGAGCGGCACTTGATTTCGTCGTCAAGCACAGCTTCCACGATGAGATCTTCGGTTTGACCCCCGAACTGTTGCGGCGGATGCCCAAGAGTCACTGGACCGACGACGGTATCCACTCCGCCTTTGGCCAGCCCGACTGGCCTGTCCATGACAAGATCATGTCGATCCAGGCGTCCGTGTTGACGATGTTGATGAACCCCACCACGCTGCGGCGGGTCTACGACAACGAGTTCCGTGTGCCGGCGGAAGAAGAAGCACTCACGCTGCCCGAGTTGCTGGATGTCGTCGGTAACGAGATCTGGGGTGAGCTGGACCAGGTTCCTGAAAATGCTCACAGCCCGCGTTCACCAGCCATCAGTAGCATGCGTCGCAACCTGCAGCGGGAGCACATCAACCGGCTGATCGATCTGAGCTTGCCCGGCGAGGGTGGCAACGAGGCATACAAGCCGATCAGCAACCTGGCTCGCTTGCATCTCAGGCAGATTCAGGAGCGGGCGGCCAGCTATCTGGAAGCGGCCGCTGAGAAGCTCGACGTTTACACGCGGGCTCACCTCTCCGATCTGGAGACGCAGATTACCAAGGCGTTGGAGGCGGAGTACATCTACAATGCCGACGACATCAACCGTGGCATCGGACAGCTGCCAGGTGCAGGGAACTAGCAAGTTTTGTCAGGCAGCGAATTCCTGTCGCCGCTGTCTCAGCTGACCCTGCAGACGCTGGACCAGGCCGCTGTGCATCTGGCTGACACGGCTCTCGCTCAAGTCGAGCGTGGCGCCGATCTCCTTCATCGTCAGCTCCTCGTAGTAGTAGAGGATGATGATCAGACGTTCGTTGCGGTTCAGGCCCTTGGTGACGAGTCGTAACAGGTCATATTTCTGACCACGGCGAGTTGGGTCCTCGCCCTTCTTGTCGTCCAGGATGTCAATCTCGCTGACATCTTTTTCGCTGTCCGTCTGGTACCACTTCTTGTTGAGGCTGATCAGGCTGACTGCATTCGCGTCCCGTACCATCTTTTCAAGTTCGGGTACGGTCAGTTCCATGAAGTTCGACAGCTCCGAGGCGTTCGGTGGCCGACCCAGCTTGTCCTGCAGCCGCTTGGTGCCGTCATTCAACTTGGTCGCCTTGGAGCGAACCAGTCGCGGTACCCAGTCCATGCTGCGAAGTTCATCGAGCATCGCTCCGCGTATTCGTGGAACACAATAGGTCTCAAACTTCACGCCCCGAGAGAGGTCGAATGCGGAGATCGCATCCATCAATCCGAAAATCCCTGCGGAGATCAAGTCGTCCAGTTCGACACCCTCAGGCAGGCGTGACCAGACGCGTTCGCCGTGGTACTTGACCAGTGGAAGATAGTTCTCCATCAGCATATTGCGGACTTCGAGTGTCGGCTTTCTCTTGTAGCCTATCCAGACTTTGGCGATCCGTGCCTTGTGCTTGTCCTTGTCCTTCACTGCCATTGCATCCTCCGTGTCATCACTCGCCCAGGAGAGCATTGTGCCCTCCAATTGTCAGCCCAGGGGCCGGTTTGATCATTCCGTCGATCTGTCATGGTTCTGCTGTACATTGCGCGCAAGCAGACTCACGTTTCGCCGAGATCGGAAAATAGAGGGCCCTGAATTGAGCTTTCTTCGATTTTTTCGGGATATACCAGCCTGGAAACTCTACAGAGGCCAGCAGGATGCTGGTTGACCTCAACGGTCAGGTAAACCAGGTAAGCGACTTTAGCTTAGATATGAAGCAGCCCGGTCGCTTCATGCCGTGGGGCAACATGCACAGCAAAACGGCCGTCGAGGATTCGCTGGTGCGTTTCCAGTGCCCGAATGGGGCTGTTATTTTGCTGGGATAAGTGAGCAAGGCAGGCCCATTTCAGTCGCGAGCCGGCGGCTTCCTTGAGCAATCGAGCGGATTCTAGATTGGAAATGTGGCCATGGGGACCTCGAATTCGCTGTTTCAGCCATTCCGGATAGGGGCCACGGGAAAGAAATTCGCTGTCATAGTTGCTCTCCAGGATGACTGCATCCAGCGACTCGACGACCTCGGCCAGGCCAGAAAATACATGGCCCAGGTCAGTCATCACGCCCAGTCGGTGCCGACCGTCATCCAGCACAAACACCAGCCCGTCGGCACAGTCATGGGGAGTCGACACGGTTTCGACCTGGAAGTCACCGAGCTGGATCGTGTCACCGGCCAGAAAATGCCTGGTGTCGGCAATCGAGCCCACGGAATAATGACTGCGAGCGACTGCCAGCGTCTTTTCCGTTACCAGGATGGGCAGGTCAAACTTGCGGTTGAAGATGCCCATGCAGCCACCATGATCCTTGTGGTCATGGGAGATCAGCACGGCATCGATGTCCCCAATCGGCTGGCCGATCGCAGCCAGCCGCATCTCAGCCTGGCGGCCGCTGATTCCGGCGTCGATCAGAAGCCGAGTTGATCCGGATTGCACGAAAGTACAATTACCATTGCTGCCTGATTGAAGTGAGGTGACCTGCATGGAGGCATTCTAGTGGATTCGTCACTGCTTCGCGCAGCCTCAGCGTCTGGCTGTGAAGAGCAGGAGACGAGCCGTGTCCATCAGCCGGCCATGCTCATTGTTCAGCTGAAGAGCTGGCGAATAGGCATGCCGCCGTCGGTCGTTGGCACTGGCCGATCGCCGTCATAGATCATCGTGCCTGGGTGAATTCCCATGGCATAGTGAATCGTGGCATGCAGGTCCGGCACCGAGATGGGTTGTTCGAGGATTTTCATACCGAGTTCATCGGAGACACCAATCGCCTGCCCCGTGCGCAAGCCACCGCCAGCCATAACGACTGAGAAACAACGGGAATGATGGCCACGGCCACCACCGCTATCGAAACTGGCTGGTCGGCCAAACTCCGTCGATACAACCACCAGCGTCTTGTCGAGCAAGTTCTGTTGTTCGAGGTCTGTCACAAGTGCCGCCAGAGCTTTGTCGAGCTGCCGGATCAACAGGTGTTGTTTTAGCTGGCCATCGTTGTGGGTATCCCAGCCGGTACCGTTGACGAAATTCAGGTTGTGGGAGATTTCCACGAAGCGGACGCCACGCTGTACAAGCCGACGTGCCAGCAAGCAGCGTTGGCCAAATTCACTTCCATAGGCCTGTCGACGACTGTCCGGTTCCTTCTCCAGCTGGAACGCGGCTCGGAATCCAGGTCCTGATAAATCGAGGGCCTGGCTGATTGCCAAGTCGTAGTCACGAACCTGCTTGCCGGGATTTTCATTGAGGAAACGCTTGCGCAGCTGACGCAACAAGTCGGTCCGCCGTTGCTGGCGCGAATCGGTGAGGTTCTCCGGTCGGGAAATGCCGACCGGTCCCTTGCTCGTATCGGTCAGGTAAACGTAACCGGCCTGTGGCCCCAGGAAGCCGGGCCCCCGTGTCACATTGGGATAGCCGATCAGGACGTATGGAGGCACAGCGGGGTCGACTGCCCCACGGTGGTGACTGACCAGTGACCCGATCGACGGGTACATCACCGTGCCCGACGTGGGTCGTCCGGTGTGCATCCTGTTGGTCGCTATGGCATGCTCGTCGATCACCTCGTGATGGACGGTTCGCAGGATGTTGTAGCGGTCGAGAATGGCGGCAGAGGACGCCAGGTGTTCAGAGACCTGGACTCCATCCACCACAGTATCGATGGCCTTGTAGTAAGAGCCTGCCTTGCCCGCCTTGGGGTCCCCCATCTCTTTCGGATCCCACGTATCAATCTGGCAGGCACCGCCCCCGAGCCAGATCATCAGGCAATGTTCTGCTTTGCCCGCTGCGAATTCCAGTGGCTTGTCCTCTGCCGGTAACGTGAATGGCCTCGATGCCGCCAGCATGGCCGTCGCAGAGGAGCCAGCCAGAAAACTACGGCGGGAGAAAAAGGGGTAACTGTGCTGTTGCATCTTGAACCTGCCTGCTTTGAACTCACTCAGGGAAGAAAGATAAACTCGGGAGAATTCATAAGTACCCAGACCATGTCCTCCATCCGCAGTCGCCAGTCGTTGTCCAGTCGTGGCGAAGCTGGCGGACCACGTCGGACAGCCGCCTCCAGCTGCTGCTTGATCTTGTTGGCCTCGATATTGAGATGGTTTGACCAGGAGACGCGGCCACGTGGTAATTGTTTCCAACGAGGAGCGAGTGCGGCCAGTTCCTGCTGGAGTTGCTGTTCGGAAAGCTGGCGAATGCGTTGCCGATAGCCGGGCTCCAATAGTCCGCTGAATAACAGCACTTCTGATTCGTCCGGTTCACGCGAGAGGATGCGTTTGAAGAGTTGGCTGACAAGCTGCTCGGTGGAGAGTTCGCTAAGTGCCAGGTGGGTTAATTCGCTGTCCTCAGTCAGTCGCGTGACCTGGCGCGAGAGCGTGCCATTGTGGAGCATCGCTGGCTGAAGCACATTCACCTCGCTGCTGCGTTGGCTGACGGGATTTTGCCGACTACCGCGCCAGCCAAACGTCTCCAGCAGGCTGATGTATGGTTGCGCGAAGGGGAGTGACAGGCTGGGCCGATCCCGCTCGTTGGATGTCGATGCGAATTCCCAGCTGTGGCGCGGGTGTCCAAGATGCAGCGAGTTGGAAACGTTGCGGGCTCCGTCAATATCCGCGCTCATTGGCCCGGCATCAAAGGGCTGCCCCGATACCACCAGCAGCGAGTCGACCAGTTGTTCCGCTGTCATCCTGCGGCGGGCAGGCCCGGCAAACAGGCTGGCCTGCTGAGGATCAACGCTGCGTCTCTGGTATGCATGGGAGGAGAGGATCAGCCGGGCCAGATGTTTCATGTCGTAGTCATGCCTGAGAAGCTCTTGAGCCAGCCAGTCCAGCAAGGCCGGATGGGATGGTTCGGCATTGGCCCAGTCATCCACCGGTTCCACCAGGCCACGACCCATCAACCGCTGCCAGATGCGATTGACCAGGACCCTGGCAAATCGCCTGTTCAGCGGATGCGTGATCTCGAGGGCAAGCTGGGCGCGGCTATCATCCGGATGGCGGACAAGTTCGTCTGGCCAGCTCTCTGCATGGCTGTCAAATGGCCAGGCCGCCTTGACCACGCTGCCAGGCGGAAGTGTCACTTCCACCTGGACTGGCTTGTCAGCCGAAATTGGCACGCTGCTGCTGGCTGGCACTTTTTGCTCCACTCGAGCCAGCATGGCGGCCAGTGAGAACAGCTGGTGCTGTTTCCAGTCGTGAAACGGAGCGTCGTGGCACCGCGCACATCTCATCTGGATGCCGAGAAATGCCTGGCAGAGGATGTGAGCCTTGGCCGCCATCGGCACATCGTTCTGGGTTGCCAGAGCAAATCCAGCTGGGCCACCGTAGTACGAGCTGCCCTCCATCATCACCAGCTCAGTCACAAAACGATCCATCGGCTTGTTGTCCGCAAGCGACTCGTGGATCCACCAGCGGAAAGGGCCAGTGTTGTTGAGCGTGGGGTTCACGATGTTGGGATTTTCGGCCAGCACATCCTGCCAGTAGCTTACCCAGTGGTCCGCCCAGCCAGGATCCTCCAGCAGTTGATCGATCCAGCGAGTGCGATAACCAGGCTGACGGTCCGCCAGGAGTTTATCGAGTTGGGCGAGCGAGGGGATCTTGCCGGTTGTGTCCAGGGACAGTCGCCGCAGGAACGCTGGATCACTGAGTGACGGTGCGATGGTCGACTTGTGTGCACGAAGTTGTTGAGCCAGGAATCGGTCAATCGCGTTATTATTTCCCAGTCCCTCAATCGCTTCAGGAATTTCCTGGTGATCGTCCTTGAGCTGGTCACGCGTCCAGCGGTGACGCTGGTTCCAGTACTGCTGCTCCTCGGCACCTGCGTGCAACCGCCGTTGCGCGTTGATTGCTGTCAGCCATGCGCGTTGTGATTCGATCAACTCGGGCCAGGCCGCTTCGGTCAACTTGGTTGACCAGTGATTACTCAACACCTGAAAGTCACCCTTCGGAGTCGCCAGCGAGATCGAAATCTCGCCCGTTTCAGGCCGCCTGTTTCCACCGCCGATGATCGCTTCCAGCAACAACTGGTGCGGCTTACCGTCTCCTTCAATATTCACAACCTGTTCGTTATCGCCGCGTGGCAGGTGCCGGATCTGCGGAGCGAGTGACAGGTCGACCGGAAAGACAACTCCGTGCGCGCTACTGTTGACACTAAAAAACGGAGTTTGCACGATCTGCGTGCCATCCAGGCTGAGGCGTGCGGCATTGCGGGCCCGCAGCAAGAGACGGTGTGGACCCTTGGGCAGAGTTATCCAGCCGCCCGCGCGCAACAAGAACGGGCTGGCCCGGTCAACTCGAATGCCACGTTCCGAGTAACTGCCAGGCACATCAAAGAAGGCAAATCCGTCGGTCTGATAGCTGTCGGTCAATTGCAGAGTGCGGTACTTCCACGACTTGTCTGCTGCCAGGCCCTCGTAAACCTCTACTCGTACTGCGTCGAGCGGAAGCTTGTCCCAGGCAAAGCTGACTGGCTGTGGCACAAACTGGTAACGCGAGGCGATCCGCTCAGCAGACAGCGAGCTGCGGTAGATCGCCACCTCGTCGATTTCTCCATGAAATGTGCTCGGCAACTGACCCCCCAGGGCCGAACCAATCCAGAGTTCATCGTCATCCACGACAGGCGCACGGTCCGTATCGCCAGCCATGTCCCAGCTTCCCTTGACCAACTGGCCGTCGATGTAGCCCTGCAGGCTCCCGCGGGAGCCAAACTTGAAACTTACAGCGACATGGTGCCAGCCGTCGCCGACAGCCAGCCGGGATGTGCTGGTCCAGCGATGATACTCCGACTTCTCGCCGCGGCTGCGAAACAGGAAACTGATGGCCGCACCACTGTTTCCGCCGGCCAGTCGCAAGGCATAGTTTTGATTGTCGGCTGCCAGACCAGGGTTCCCGGTTCGCCCTTTGCCGACGACATAAAAGTATCCGCCGTTGGACATGCTGGAGGGGCTGACCCAGGCTTCCAGAGTGATCGCGTCGCCGAGATCAAAATCCAGCAGGCTCTTGGCGCCGGGATCTTTGACCACGAGCCATCCCGGCTGCTTACCAAACCCGGCTGCAGTATTTGTTGTCGAGAAGATGGGGAAGCTGCTGGGCCGTGGTCCCTCGGCGGCCAGCCTGACGTGCCCGGCTGGCCTGGCATTCAGACCTCCAGCTGGGTCGGCATGATTCAACAGAGTCTCCTGCTCTGAGTTGTCCATCCGCCAGTAGGCGACCGGCTTATCGGCCATCACTCTGAGGTGGTAGGGCTGCTCAGCTGAGCCTGGCCTGGCTGCCATGCTGGGACTGGCCAGCAGGACCATCCCGGCTGCCAACAGCAGGTGCTTCACGTGCTGGATATAATCTGGGGTCATGATCACGTGCGGGGGTGAGGGCGTGAGCGATTGTACTTGCGGTACAGCTGTTCCGTCTGTTCAGCCGTCATGCCACCGTGCCAGAATACCAGACGGTAGCGAAGTCGCCATGGCTGGCCGATCTGCAGTGCCGCGGCTGTACGTCCTGGATAGACAGGATTCTGCATGCTGCCGGCTTTCCGTAGAATCCACTTTTGTGGAAATCCGGGCAGCGATCGATGGCACATGATCGTGACTCCCTGCTCCTGCCTGGCGTCGCTAATGGTCATCCAGCCGCCACCGTCGACTGCCGTCCGTTCTGGCTCGACGGAACCACGCTGGCCGTGAAAGACCGGGTCCGCCGGCATGACCAAGCGAGGTGAAAAACCGCCGTAGCCCTTGTCATCGCTCGAGCCACCCAGTTGTAAGTCTGCCACCAGGGGATTTAGCTGAATGTCAAAATCAATCACTCGATAATTTCCGCTGCGACGATGCACGCGGATCTGTGTTCGCTCGTACACTAACGGTATTGGTTTCCCCAGTTCGTCCGTCAGCTGCGGAGATGACCAGCGGACGTGGGCTTCCAACCCAGCCCACTGTCGTCCGGACTGAGTGGTCATTTGTTCCACCTGCCATTGAAAGTCCTGGCAGGCCCAGCCATCGCCAACAGGTTGTCCTCCCACCAGGCACTGGTGCCAGGCCCAGAAGATTCCTCGGTGGTGCGGGTGATCGGCGGGAAAGTCCTCCGTCACGACGTTACCGTGGAGGTCATAAAGTGGGTGCACATAGCCGGCGCGGGAAAACTGGCCATCCAGTGATCGAGTCGCCGCCTGGTAAAACAGGACTCGCTCGTCACCCTCCAGGATCCACTCACCAGCCGCTGCTGATTGCGTTCTCATCCTGGCATGCTGAGCGGGCAGGGGAGTGCTGCACAGCAGGCAGGCAAGCATGAGTGAGAGACGAAGCTGATTCATGGTCTGAGCCCTGGGCGAATGGTCAGCTACCAGTCTACTTTAGCAGGATGTCGATCCAGACCAGGCGATGATCCGAGACTGTCAGAAGTTCCGCTCCCGGCTCTGCAGCTGTTGGCCAGAAGACACCGCTGGACATGGTTTTCAGGTTACGTGAAGGAAGCACATAGTCGACACGGAGATTGCCTGGATTGCTATCGGGAAAATCTGCCGTGTCCTGCGCGGCTGGCCCGCGGTGCCGGGCATTACGCCCTGCCGTGGCAAACGCTGCCGCTCCCTTGCTGCCGGGAGTCTGGCCATTATTAACTCGCGGGTGCATCAGCAACTGGTCGACGGCACCCGGCACGCTGTCACCGTCGTGCGGATCGGAATTCAAGTCACCGAGGATGATGAAAGCAGCCCGTCGTGGCAGGCCACCACGCTGGCCGTTATCGTCGACCAGGTAGCTGGCCTGTCGCGACCCGAGGAAATCAGCCCAGAACCGTATTTCATCGTGATTGCGGCAGCCATTGCGATCCTCGGGACCGTCGAAGACAGGTGGTGTTGGATGCGAGGCCAGCAGGTGGAGTGTCTGAGATTGGATCTGGATGGGGACGTCCCAGTGGCTCTTGGAGGAGAGCCGAAAGACTTTCAGCGCTTCAGCTGAGTAAAACGATGCGCCAGTCTTGGGGTCGGTCGGCAATCGTGCCTGCGGCATCTCCTTCCAGAGCAGGTTCTGGAAGGTGCGGGCAGCAGCTTGATCGATCTTGAAACGGCTGAGGATCAGCATGCCGTACTGTCCGGGAAACCGGCCGAAGCCGAAATCATCTCCGCTACCGTCGGTCTGTCCATTACCGTCCAGGTCGATTCCCGAGGGAACGCCGGTGTTGACCGGGGCCAGGAAGCTGTAGGTGAAATTCAGCGGCATCTGGCCATGCTGCGATTGTCCCAGGTAGGTCTTGATCAGCGAGGCCGCGACCTGGCCGGTCGAATCATAGTCGACTTCATTGAGCAGGACGATGTCCGGTCGCACTCGCTGAAGAACCTCGGCGACCTGCTGGGCCTGCAGACAGTCACCACGCAGCAACTCCTCCCTCAGTTGCCCGGCTTGGGGGCGGTTGAGTGACGTATTGAACGTGGCCACCCGTACTTTCAGCTCCGCTCCGTGGAGCAGCGGGCAGGCAAGCAACAGAACCAGGATGCTGAACGATGTTAGCGTGCGGATGTTCATGGACTGTGCCGGCTAACGCTCCGTCTGATAGTCGATCACCAGAACCTTGGCGACGCGTGGTTTGACCAGCTTGACAAATGCCTGGTGCGCCTCGTGCGGCAGGTACTCTTCCAGCCCCGCCTTGTCCTTGAATGTTACCAGGAAGCAATGCGTGAAGCCGTCGGCCAAACCCTCGGGACTGACATTGGTTCCCCACTCGAAACCAGTAATTGAGGAGATCGCGTCTGGCAATGTCCCAAATGCCGCTTCAACTTCCTTTGCCTCATCGTCAGTCGTCTCCTCATTGAAGCTGAACAGCACGATGTGCCGATAGACGCTGCCGCGCCGTCCGGCCGCCTCGGCCTGGGGATAAATCAAGCTGGTTACTACCAGCAGAGAGGTGATCGTCAGCAGGCAGGGAAGCAGGGTTTTCATCGCGGAGTCCTTGTGGGAGAGTTGGCGGCGTGTCGAGCGGCTGAAAGTTGATTATTGGGGTCCAATCGACCGCTGTAAACAACGCGGCCTTACGAGCCTGCAGCGATCCGCTCGGTCGAGTTGGGCAGGGATTGAGCGGGGTGGAGCGGCGTTGCTATCCGCAAGCGGATGACAGCGGACCGGTTCCCTGTTGTGGGACCGACTATTGCAGTCGTCCGCGACCTTCCAGGGGCCAGATAACTTCCAGCTGGTCACCGCGAAAGCCATAGAACTGGTCGTGCAGGACGGTGGTCATATCGCTATAGCCCGGGATGATCTCCACGCGATCGCCAATCCTGAGGTCCTGTGCGGAGGCCTCCAGTTCCAGCTGGCCGTGTTCAGCACTGAGGCGGATAACATGGATGTCATCGCGGCCCACGACAACGGCCGTTTCCTCATCGGCATGGAATGTTTTGCGACCGGCATCGATGATGGCGCGCTCGGGTGTGGGGCGCGAGACAATCGTGGCCAGCACGGTCAGGGCGTGGCCCAGTTCATCGACGCCGCATTGCTTGAGGTAGAACTGGTCCATCATGATCGCTCCACCAGCTTGCAGCTCGGTAATACCCGGATGCGTGATGCTGATACTGTAGGAGCCAGTGCCACCGCAGGAGACGATATCGCAGCAGTGACCCGCTGCCCGCAGCTGTTCGGCGCAGTCGACGAGGACTGCCAGCGCCGCGTGAATCTGCTGTTCCTTATCAGCCCGGTCGGGGACTGTCAGCAGGTGTCCCTCGTAACCCATGATGCCGACCAGCTCGAGTCCCGGCAGCGGATCGACCTGGGCGGCCAGTTCCATCAGTGGCGTGCCCGGCAGCACGCCAACGCGTTCCAGACCAATGTCAACTTCAAAGATCACTCGTACCTGCTGACCCTTTTCAACCATCACATCATTCATCGGTAGCGCCTGGTCGATGTGATCGATACAGACGATCGGATCTGCGGTCTCGCAGAGCGAGGCCAAGCGCTGCAGCTTGGTCGGCCCCACGATCAGGTTCGCGATCAGCAGGTCCTTGACTCCGCCGGCCGCCAGGACTTCGGCTTCACCAAGCTTGGCGCAGGTAATTCCCAGCGCGCCTGCCTCGAGCAGTTTCTGGCCGATGGCGGCTGACTTGTGGCACTTGCTATGCGGACGCCATTGCACTTCATGCTGCCGGCAGGCCGCCATGACGGTGGCGATATTGGCCTCCATCGTATCGAGGTCCATACAGAGTGCCGGGGTATCGATATTCTGTTTCGTGATTTCCATGCTCTATTCCTAGCCTCCACCTACCACGGGGAGAAAATGCACTTCCCTGGCGTCCTTGACAACGGTCCGCATACTGCGAGATCCCATCGAACTGTCAACGGCGATCTGCAGGGTTGGAGCAAGTTGGTCTCCGTCGCACAGCCGTTGTGCGATTCCCGGAAACCGCTGTTCGAGTTGTTCGATGATCTGTCGCACGGTCTCGGCCTGCAGTTCAACCTGCGAGGCACCGTTAGTGAGCGATCGCAGCTGGGCGGGGATGAAAACGGTTGGCATGAATGACGGCGCCCTACGAGTTATCGGTCATCGCCTTCCAGACTTTTGGTGGCGACATGGGAAGTTCGTAGATCCGAGTACCCGCTGCGACGGCCATCGCATTCGCAATCGCTCCGGGCGGCGGCACGATCGGTGTTTCACCGACGCCGCGAACGCCGTAGGGATGATCCGGATTGGCGACCTCGACGATGATCGTGTCGATCATCGGTACATCGAGCATCGTGGGAATGCGGTAATCGAGGAAGCTGGCGTTATCCATGGTGTCATCGTCACCATAGAAGTACTCCTCGTTCAGCGCCCAGCCGATTCCCTGCACGGCGCCACCCTGCATCTGGCCTTCCACATAGCTGGGATGAATTGCTTTGCCAGCATCCTGGATCGCGGTATATCGCAGGATCGTGGCCTTGCCTGTTTCGGGGTCCACTTTCAGGTCTACAAGATGCAGGCCGAAGCTGTTTGTGGCGCAGTCCGGTGCCACCGAGGCACGGGCCACCAGCGGTTCACCTTCTTTAAACAGCTCCTGGGCCAGTTCCTTGAAACCAGCTTTCTTCTCACCGGCAGAAAATGTCCCCTGGTCGATCGAGATATCATCCTCGGCACATTCCCAGAGTCCCGCGGCACGCTTCTTCATCTGTGTTTGCAGGTCAATTCCCGCTTCGTAGGCAGCCAGGCCGGTTGCAAATGTAACCCGACTTCCGCCGGTCACGTCGGTATAGCCGACGCTGTCGGTGTCAGCCACGCGAGGTACAACATCGGCAGCTTCGATGCCGAGCACTTCGGCCAGTTGCATGGCAATCGATGTTCGCGTGCCACCAATATCCGGAGAACCCTCGGTCAGATTGACCGTGCCATCGTGGTTCACCATCAGGCTGACCGCGGACTTCAGACCACAGCCGAACCAGAATCCAGCGGCGATTCCACGGCCCACGTTTTCACCTTCCAGCGGCGTGTTCCAATGGTCGCTGGCTTCGGCAGCTGCCAGGCATTCGACGAACCCAACGGGCGGATAGACAGGGCCATCGACGCGACGGGTTCCTTCACTGGCGGCATTCAGCTGGCGGATCTTAAGTTTACAGATACCGAGCTGTTCAGCGATTTCATCGACAACCTGCTCGGCTGCAAAAGCCACCTGGGTTGCCCCGGGTGCTCGATAGGCCTTGGTATGGGGCTTGTTCAGGCAGACGTCATAACCATCGACGACGGCATGCTCAATGTCATAACAGCTGAACACGCACATGCAGCCTGGTCCGATCATGCCGCCCGGATAGGCACCGGCGTCATAGGCCAGCCAGGCTTCGCCGGCAACCAATGTGCCGTCGCTGGTGGCGCCCATCTTGACTCGCATAAAGGAGCCGGGAGTCGGCCCGGTCGATTCGAATACCTCGGCCCGTGTCATCTGGATCTTCACCGGCCGACCACTCAACTTGCTCAAGATGGCTGCCACTGGCTCTCCGTAGACGGCGATCTTGCCTCCGAAACCACCGCCGATTTCGCAGGGTGTGACGACCACCTTGGAAATCGGGATCTGTAAAATTTCGGCTGTCTGCTGGCGAGCGGTAAAGGCGCCCTGCGTGGAGGTCCAGACATGCAGCCGCCCGTTTTCATTCCAGTCTGCCGTGGACGAGTGGGGCTCGATGTACCCCTGGTGAACTGTCGCCGTGCGGAACTCTCGTTCGATCACGACATCGGCCTGGGCAAAGCCCTCTTCGATGTTGCCTTTTTCGAAATGCAGGTGCGTTGGTGTATTGCTGGGTGTTTCGTCCTTTTCACCCATGTGATCGGTGAAGACATCCTCATGCAGTAGCGGGGCATCGTCTTTCATGGCATCCAGCACCCAGGTGACTGAGTCAAGCTTCTCGTACTCCACCTTGATTTTGCCGGCCGCCTCTTCCGCCACGTGCACATCCACAGCTGCCACAGCTGCCACCGGGTGACCCTTGTAGAGCACCTTGGTCTTGGCCATCACGTTGTCACTCAGATTACTGAGATTGATAGAGCCCTCGCCCAGGTCGGCAATCTTGTTTGCCACATTGGGGAAGTCCTTGCCAGTCACAACGGCGTGGACACCAGCGGTTGCTTCCGCCTCGGACGTATCGATCGAGATGATCCGCGCATGGGCATGGGGACTGCGTAATACGAATCCGGCCAGCAGGCCCGGCAACTGAACGTCGTTACTGTAGACGGCCTTGCCTGTCACCTTGTCCGTGCCGTCGTGACGCCTGGGACGCGTTCCCAGTACGCGATATTTTCCATTCGTTGATGTACTCACGGCGATTCTCCAGAAAAGTGTCTGTCGTGGTTGTTGCAGGTGAGCTTGCTGGCGCCCTAGCCCTTGGACTCACTGGCAACGTGCTGAATAGCTCGCACAATCTTGTCGTAACCTGTGCAGCGGCAGAGGTTGCCAGACAGGTCAAAGCGAATAGTCTGCTCGTCAGCATCTGGTTTCTTGTCCAGCAGGGCTCGTGTGGTGACGATGAAGCCCGGCGTACAGATTCCGCACTGCAGGGCAGCACCCTCGACGAAGCAGTCCTGGATTGGATCCAGCTGGGAGGCGTCGGCGATTCCCTCCACCGTGGTAATCTCCACTCCCTCGACTTCCACGCCAAGTACCAGGCAGCTGTTGACTGGCAGGCCATCGATAAGCACGGTACAGGCACCGCAATTGCCGTTATTACAGCCTTCTTTGGCGCCGGTCATGCCGAGGTTGCCACGAAGGATTTCCAGCAGGCTTTCCCGGGGCTTACATAAGAAGTCCACCGGTTCACCGTTAATTGTCGTTGCTATCTGGTTTTTTGCTGCCACTCGAGAGATCCTTATTCGCTGACCGCCAGTTATGAAATCCAGCCTGCGGGAACTTTGTTGTTACTCACCACGAGCTCGGGCGACGGCCCGGGCCAGGGTCCTTTTGACCAGCACGCCAACCAGGTGAACTCGATACTCGGCAGTGCCGCGCATATCGTCGATCGGGTTGGCAACGGAGCGGGCCAGGTTGCCCGCCTCGGCATAGTTCTCCTCGCTTGCTTCTTTACCGACCAGCCAGGCTGCCGCCTCGTCGGCGACCACAGGTGTCGGAGCGACAGCGGCCAGGGCAATCCTGGCTGCCTCGATCGTCGTCCCCTGCTCGTCCAGCTGGACCCAGGACGCGGCACCGGCGACGGCGATGTCCATTTCGTTACGGGGGATGAACCGCTCGTACGCTGAACCGCTTTGTGCGCTGGTCGCGGGTAGCTGGAGTGAAACCAGCAGTTCGCCCTCGGCCAGCAGATTGCGACCGGGTGCCGTGCAGAAATCTGCCACGGGGACTTCACGCTGACCGTCGGGACCGGCGATCTGGCAGGTTGCATTCAGTGCGATCAAAGCGGGGATGGTGTCGGCGGCCGGCGATGAATTGCAAAGGTTGCCTCCCACGCTGGCGCGTGACTGGATCTGCCAGCCACCGATAATCCGAGTTGAATCGGCCAGGGCTGCGTAGGCCGCAGCCACATCCTCGTGTTCATAGACCTGGTAGCAGGGGACACCGCTGCCGAGCGACAGTCCTGAGTCTGCTGAATAATCCAGCGTCATCAGAGCCGGGATCTTTTTTATGTCGATCACAAGGTCTGCATCCCGCAATCCCTCGCGAATCTGCACGATGATATCCGTGCCTCCAGCCAGCAGCCTGGCACGGTCCCCGTGCTCGCTCAGCAAGGCGGTTACCGCCTCGACGCTGGTGGGTGCTGTGTAGTCGAAATCTTTCAAGGTTGATGCATCTCCACTGCAATAAAAGTCCACGGTGAGTCCGCAGTTTCGTGGTCAATATGAAAGGCAAGCCGGCGACTGTCAAGTAATCGCCTGCTCAAGTCGATCGCCCGAGGCGGCGGAAAACAGTTGTAGGTCCGCCAATGAAACCGAGGTGGTCAGCTCGCTGCCGATAGCACAGGACTGTGGCTGGCTGGTCCGCATCAGCACCTGCTGGTCCATTGTCTGTAAAGTGAGTATCGACTCGGCACCCAGTTGCTGGCTGGCCACAACCTGGCAGCTCAAGCTCAAATCACCCTGATCGCCGATCATCATCCGCTCAGGCCGAAACCCCAACTCCAGTTTTTCTTCTGGTAGTTGCATCAGGCCGGCGAGTTGTTGCTGTAGTGGACCGTCGACTGGCAGCAGGTTGATGGCAGGGCTGCCGATAAAGCTGGCAACAAATCGATTGGCAGGCTGCTGGTAAATCTCCAGCGGCGTGGCCAGCTGTTGCAGCCGGCCGTTGTTGAGAATGGCAATCCGGTCACCCAGCACCATCGCTTCCTGCTGATCGTGTGTGACATGGATCATGGTGCTGCCGAGCCGGGCATGCAGATCAAGAATCTCCTGTCGCATGACCCCACGCAGCTGCATATCGAGGTTACTGAGCGGTTCGTCCAGCAGGAACACGGCGGGATCGCGGACCATTGCACGACCCAGCGCCACGCGCTGCTGCTGGCCGCCGGACAGCTGTGAGGGCTTACGCTCCAGCAACTCACTGATGCCCAGCATCTCCGCTGCATCCTGCACGCGTTGCTGGACCTCCTGTTGACCCAGTCGCCGCATCTTCAGCGGGAACTCCAGGTTCTTGCCAACGGTCATGTGCGGGTAGAGCGCATAGTTCTGGAAGACCATGGCGATGTCCCGGTCGCGCGGGGCGACTTCGTTGACCGGCTCACCGGCGATCGAAATGGTCCCCGCCGTGATCTCCTCCAACCCGGCGATCATGCGCAGGATGGTTGACTTACCGCAGCCCGATGGGCCGAGCAGCACCAGCAGTTCGCCGTCGCTGATCTGCAGCGACACTTGGTCCACCGCCAGCGTTGTGTCGAACCGCTTGCTCACATTGTCGAGGGTTACCGTTGCCATGTTGATCGAAAAAAATGGGATTCGGACAAAACAGTGGAAGACGAATTCGGTTCCATGATTGAGTATCCGGTGGACATGCTCAAGATGATCAGTACAAACTTGTCGTGAGCCAAGCAGGTAAGAGCTCCAGCCCATGTACCGGCATCTGTGATCTATGAGCAGCCATACCACGACAAATTGGACCGCCACTGCAGCGGAACTGGACCAGTTCATCCAGCGAGTTTTCCAGCAACTGGGTGTCCCTGCTGATCAGGCAGCGGATGCTGCTGCGGCCCTCGTCTGGGCCAATGCTCGTGGCGTCGACACGCATGGGATCCGCAACCTCAAGCGGTACTATGTCGATGGTATCGAGCGAGGAGATATTGTGCCGGCGGCAGAGTTTGTTATTGAGCACCAGACACCGGTCTCGATGCGAGTCGATGGTGGCCTGGGATTGGGGATGGCTGCCGGCAGCTGGTCGATGCGGCAGGCAATCCAGATGGCACGCCAGTCCGGCATCGGCATGGTGGCAGTCAACCGCTCGCATCACTATGGCGCAGCCGGGGCTTACGCCGCCATGGCCCAGGCAGAAGATATGATCGGAGTCTCGCTGACTGGCTGCCTCTGGTCGACCGGCCGCGAGCGCGCCTGTGTGCCGATGTTCGGGTCGCTCGGTATCCTCAGCACCAACCCGATCAGCATGGCTTTTCCTGGTGACCAGGAACCTGCCATGCTTGTTGACCTGGCGACCTCGGTGGTGCCGGTCAATCGAGTTGAGATGTATGAATCCCTTGGCCAGTCGATTCCGACCGGCTGGGCTGTCAACCGAGCTGGTGAGGCTGTCACCGACCCCAGCGAATTCTATGCGGTCCGTCCGCTGGGCGGCGAACGCCAGCAGGGAGGACACAAGGGGACGTCACTGGCCCTGATGGTGGAGGCGCTGACTGGCGTGCTCTCGGGTGCCTGGCGATTGCACGAACTGGCTGAGCTGCCGGCTGGCGATATCGAGGCCCCGGCTGAACCACGATATGATCAACCCCACGTGGCACATTTCCTGGCAGCCATTCGTGTCGACCTGTTTCAACCGCTGCAACAATTCAAGACGGCGATGGATGCCATGGTGCGAACAGTCCGCGAATCGCCGACAGCGACCGGGCACGATCGCGTGATCTACCCGGGCCTGCTGGAACATGAGCGCCTGCTCGAGCGAGAAAGTCAGGGGATACCGCTGCCAGCGGTTGTTGCGGATGAGTTGCGGGAATTGGCGCAGCAGATGGATCTGCCACTGCAGTTGCAGGAGGAAACGATTGACACAGCAGTTAGCGAAGGAGAATAAGCGTGGAGTTGTACCTGATTCGCCATGGCCAGTCTGAAAACAATGCTCGCCCGGAACACCTCAGGGTGGAGGACGCATTGTTGACTGAACTGGGCCATCAACAGGCTGACCTGCTGGCCCAGTGGGTCAAGACAGTCGAGCTTGATCGTCTTTTCAGTAGTCCCTTTCGGCGTGCCCTGCAGACCGCCTGGCCGATCCAGCAAGCGAGTGGTGTGCCGGTTGAAGTACTCGTGCCGCTGCACGAGGTGGGAGGGTGCATGTCAGGTCCCGGCCCTGACAACTTTGTCGGCTGCCCCGGCATCCGCCGTAGCGAACTGCTGGAAGAATTCCCCGGCTACCAGGTGCCGGAAGAAATCGACCAGACGGGCTGGTGGAAATCAAAGCCTGCCGAGGACGATCAGCAGGTACACCAGCGTGCCACGGATGTGCTCGACTGGGTGCGGCAGGAGTTCGCTGCCGGCCAGGATAAAGTTGGCTTTGTTATGCACGCTGATGTGACCCGTCATCTGCTCAATAACGTGGCCAGAGTGACCAGCGAACACTCCCACCGTATCCTCTACAATACGAGCGTGACTCGACTGAGTATCGAGGGCGAACAGCTGGCCCTGGAGCTGTACAACAGCATCAGCCATCTGCCAATGTCGCTGACTTCCCGCTGATCTGCTGGAGATGTGCTTTGCTCAAAGCGAACAAGTTCCCGCTGCTTGGATCTCTCCTGCTGCTGGCAACTGGTCTGGCAACGTCAACCACGCTCGCTCAACAGGATGCCGAGCGTGCTGCAGAAGCAGATATCCAGTTGCCCGAGGGTTTCCAGGCAACCCTCTTTTCCGGCGACCAGCTGGCTCATGATATCTATTGCATGACGCTCGACAGTGCTGGCCGGGTTGTTGTCTGTGGCCGTGGTTACATCCGTACTCTCTGGGATGATGATGGTGACGGTCGGGCTGATCGTTACACCACTTTTCTCGATGGTCCGGCCGGTGGAGCCCAGGGAATGTACTTCGATGGGCCAGACCTGTTGTGCGTGGCAGGTGCTGGGCTGGTTCGCTATCGCGACCGGGATCAGGATGGCCGTGCCGATGGCGAGCCGGAGTTACTGTTTAAGATCAAGACCGGTGGTGAACATCATGCGCACAGCATCCAGCGTGGACCGGATGGCTGGTGGTACCTGCTGGCAGGGAACAACGCTGGCCTGGCCGTCGAGCAGATTGATGACAGCAGTTCCCCGATACGCCAGCCCCGTGCCGGAACGTTGCTGCGATTCAGTCCGGATTTCAAAAACCGGCAGGTGCTGGCCGATGGCTACCGCAATTCCTATGACTTCGCCTTTCACCCCCAGGGCGACGTTTTTGTCTTTGATAGCGATGGCGAACGTGATGTCAGCTTGCCCTGGTATCGACCAACACGCGTTTTCCAGGCGCTGATCGGGAGCAACGCTGGCTGGTTCAGTCGCAGCTGGAAACGCCCGGACTATTTTTTTGATTGCGCCCCGGTTGTCGGCTCTTTTGGGCGTGGCTCACCGACCGGAGTGACCTGCTATCGGCACACGCACTTCCCAGCTGAATATCACGGCGCCCTGCTGGTGCTGGACTGGTCCTTTGGCCGCGTGATTGCCCTGCCACTTCAGCCGGACGGATCGCTCTGGAAGTCCCAGCCGCATGATTTCATGACCGCGCGTGGGCTGTTTGGATTTGCCCCTACCGATATCGAGGTTGGTCCCGAGGGTCAGGTTTATGTCAGCGTCGGCGGCCGCGGCACACGCGGAGGCGTCTATTGCGTTCGCTGGCAAGGCCAGGTTGGCGGCTCTCGATCGGCGCGCACGGAACTGGACGACTGCCTGGCGGCACCGCAACCACTCAGTAGCTGGTCGAGGGCCCGCTGGTTGCCGCTGGCCAAGAAGCTGGGAATGCCGAGCCTGGCGGAGGCGGCTGGCGATGACGCGTTGCCGGTCGCAATGCGCATCAGGGCGGTTGAAATCCTGACAGAACTGGCTGGTGGAATTGATGACGCGACGCTGGCCAGAACCCTGGCCAGTCCGGACCATCAACTCCAGGCCCGCGTGGCATGGTCGCTCGGTCGGACGCGAGAGCCGGGCCAGCTGGGAGATAGCCTGGGACCCCTGCTGGCGGCAGACCGCCATCCGCTGGTTGTCCGTACGGCGCTGGAAGCTCTGCTGGGTGGAACCGACAGGAAACTGGATCCTCAACGGCTGATCGATCTTGCTGCGCTGTCTGTATCTCGCGACCAGACCGTTCGCACCCTGGCAGCGCAGCTGCTGGCGCGAGTTCGGCTGGACAAGCAGCACCCCTTGGCCGAAGCCGCCAGGCTGCTAACACCCGACTGGGCCAGTTCACTGGGTGACGGCAAGCAGCATCTGACTTTTCAGCCACGACTGGTGCTTGATATTGCCCACCAGCTCAAGTCGCAGCCGCCGGAAGCCCAGCAACTCGTGCTGGTCCGCGCCGCCCAGCTGGCACTGGGCGATGTTGGCATGCCAGGGCACGGGCCAGCTGTCTTTGAAGGTTACAGTACGGAACACAATCTGGAGCCTTCGGCGACGCTGATGGCTGAAGTCAGTGGGATCCTGGAAGTTACTTACCCGACAGGATATCGCCAGGTCGATTGGGAACTGGGCCGCCTGCTGGCGATGCTGGAGCCCGACAGTCCGGTACTGCTTGAACAGTTCGTGTCAGAACTTGGTCAGACGCCATCGCCGGTTGACGATCTGCACCTCTTAGTCGTGCTGGCCCGGAACAGGGCACCGAGAAGTGAACAACAGCGGCAGAAGATCGCAAAGGGACTGGTTCAGCTGAGGCTGAAAGTCGACCAGCTGGCACTCAAGCTGGATAACAACTGGGATCCCCGGCTGGCGGAAATGTATGCCGTGCTGGTCAAGCGGGATCCACAACTGCCGGCCGCTGTTGTCGATCAAGAAGGTTTTGGGTTATCCGATCACGTGTCCTTCGTGCAGGGACTTCCCAATGACCGCCTGCAGGGAGCACTCGATAAGATCGCTCAGCAGGTTCTGGCGGTGGATGACTATCGCTGGACGCCACAGCTGGTGCGGCTGCTTGGTCGTTCAACTCGCCAGCAGCATCGGCAGCTGATCGTCGACCAGGTCGACAACCTGGCGGTACGAGCGTCCGTGCTGAAACTGATGGCAGCCTCGCCGGAGGAAGGTAACCGGGAGCACTTTGTCCGCGGTCTCGGTTCAGCGGATTTTGCTGTGCTTGCTGATTGCCTGCGGGCGATTGAAATGCTGTCGGTCAGCCAGGATGCGACCGAGCTGGTGCAGCTGGTCTATAACGTGCGACGGTTGAATCATGACGACCTGACATGGAAATTACGGGAGCAGGCGGTGCGGCTGTTGCGACGGGCCACGGAGCAGGAATTCGGTTTTGTATTTGGCAAGCCGGGACACAAGCCACAGCGCGAAGTCGTGGAGGATTGGACCCAGTATGTGCAAGCAGCCCACCCGCAGGCTTACAAGGCGA
The DNA here is from genome assembly GCA_963581185.1 of Planctomycetota bacterium. GTDB lineage: Bacteria > Planctomycetota > Planctomycetia > Pirellulales > Pirellulaceae > SAT2750. The sequence continues at coordinate 30,628 of CAUZOB010000029.1, forward strand.
ACCAGCGGGATAGCGAGGTGGACCTGCTGGCGTTGAGGACACGACTCGCCGGCATCGACTGGCAGCAGGGCGACGCAGCCAGGGGGCAGCAGCTCTACACGAAAACCAATTGCCGCTCGTGTCACGGCAGCCGCGGAGCACTCGGTCCGGACCTGGCCGGAGCAACCCGGCGATTCTCGCGCCAGGATCTGTTCACCGCGATCGTGGCACCGAATCGGGATGTCTCCTCCCGCTATCGTACAACCCAGGTCCTGACCACAACCGGCAGGCTGTATACCGGGCTGGTTGTTTACCATTCGGTGGATGGTGTCATGCTGCAGACCGGTTTGAACGAGACGGTACGGGTGGAAGCTGAGGAGCTGGAATTGCAGCGAACGGTAAATATCTCGCTGATGCCGACAGGATTATTGAAAGGCCTCAAGGACCAGCAGCTGGCGGACTTGTACGCCTACCTGCAGGGACTCAAGTAATTTCCTCGCCGGCGTACAGTTTCAGCAGGCAGCGGCCGGGTGGACGTGCCGATCAAGGCGGTGTTGGACAGTCCGGGGTGCTTCGTTTAAGTTTGCAGTGAGAGTCAGCTTGTGCCTACCAGATCAACTTAGGACGGATGTATGAACGGTTTCAGGATAATGTCATGGCTGAGCGGTTTTTTGTGCCTGTTGTTGACCGGCATGTTGGCTGCTGAAGATCAGCCGGCGGTCGATTTCAACCAGGATATTAGGCCACTGCTATCGGATCGATGCTACAAGTGTCACGGCCCGGACGAGGCCAAGCGACAGGCCGGTTTGCGACTCGACCTGGAAGCTGGAGTAAAGTCGGCAGGGGATTCCGGTGAGATTGCGGTGGTGCCGGGTGATCTGAAAGCGAGTGCCATGATCGCTCGGATTACCAGTACCGACCCCGATCAGCGGATGCCGCCTGCGGATTCCGGCAAGAGTCTCAGTCCTGATGAGATCGCTCTTATCGAGGCCTGGGTTAAAGGGGGTGGAGAGTGGTCCGATCACTGGGCATTCATAACGCCCACACGGCCGCTCGCCCCGACTGCGGACCAGGGCTGGCGGGTTCGGAACGCAATTGACCTGTTCATCCAGGCCCGGCTCCAGGCTGATAATCTGCAGTTGGAAGGGGAGGCCAGCAGAGAGACACTGATCCGCCGAGTCACGCTCGACCTGACCGGCTTGCCACCGACGCTCGAGGAAATTGATGCTTTCCTGGCGGACGACTCGCCGCTGGCATACGAGCAGGTCGTCGACCGCTTGCTGCGGTCGCCGCGATACGGGGAACAGATGGGCCGTAACTGGCTGGACGCAGCCAGGTTTGCTGATACGCATGGCTTGCACCTGGACAATGAAAGGTCGATCTGGCCATACCGGGATTGGGTTATCTCGGCATTCAACGAGAACATGCCGTTTGACAGGTTCACGATCGAGCAGTTGGCGGGCGATCTGCTGCCCGAACCGACGCTCCAGCAGCGCGTTGCTACCGGTTTCAATCGCTGCAACGTTACCACCAGTGAAGGTGGTTCGATCGACGAGGAATACTATGTGCGGTATGCCGTTGATCGAGTTGAGACGACGGCAACTGTCTGGATGGGACTGACTGCCGGCTGCGCCGTCTGCCATGACCACAAGTTTGATCCCCTGACACAAAAGGAGTTTTACCAGCTGTTCTCCTTTTTCTTCAGCCTCACGGAAAAGGCGATGGATGGCAACGCTCTCTTGCCACCGCCGGTCGTGAAGGTGCCGACGCTGCACCAGCTGGATGAACAGGCCCGGCTGGGAGAGCAGATCGTGGCCATCGAAGCCCGTATTGCGGATCAGCTGGCGTCGTTTGAGTACGAGGAACCGGCAGACACAGAGCCGCTGCCAAGTGATGAACCGCAGCCCTTCGTCTGGATCGAGGACCAGGTACCAGCAGGGGCCAAGGCGGAGCAGAGCGGCCACCCCTGGAAGTTTGTCAGCAGTTCGGAAGGACCGGTTTACAAGGGTGAGAAATCCAGTACCCGCACGGTCAAGGGACTGGGCCAGCACTTCTTTACGGGTGCCAGCCAGCCGCTGCGAGTTGGTGAAGGGGATCGGCTGTTCGCCTATGTCTACCTGGATCCCAAGAATCCACCCCAGGAAATCATGTTGCAGTTCAATGATGGCAGCTGGGAACACCGGGCGGTCTGGGGCAAGAACCTGATCGACTGGGGGAAGGAAGGCTCTGCCAGCCGGTTAATCATTGGCGAACTTCCCAAGACCGGTGAATGGGTGCGGCTCGAAGTAGAAGCGGCCAAGCTGGGACTGCCGGCTGGTGCTGTGATTAATGGTTGGGCTTTCACCCAGTTCGACGGCACGGTGCACTGGGATCACGCGGGAATCATCAGTCGACTGCCCCAGGACGGATCGGATATCAAGTCCTTTGCTCGCTGGCAGCAACTGGAAAAAGCCAATGCCAAGTCGAGCGTGCCAGCAGCACTTAAGACCATCCTGGCGGTGGAGGGCGAGCAGCGCAATCCGCAGCAGGTCAAACAGCTACTGGATCACTTTCTTGTCAACGTTTACAGCGAGTCACGGGCCCTGTTCCAGCCTCTGCAGAAGGAAATCGCTGA
>CAUZOB010000030.1:0-33097 GCA_963581185.1 Planctomycetota bacterium
CTGTTGGGGGGCGATATTGGTTTCGAGAGCGAGTTGGGTAAGGGAAGTATCTTCACCGTGCAATTGCCCTGGGTGGCTCCTGAGCGAGCACCGCTTGAATCGGACCTCAACCGGCGACTGGATGAGTTGACGCGAGCCCAACAGCCGTTTTCGCTGGATGTCGATACCGACGGTGACTCGCCTGCGTTACTGGGCGAAGTTGGTGGTGAGTAGAAAGCCAGGCGGGCGAGCCAGGCAGGGTGCGGCAAGGAGGCTGCCACGAGCAGTCAACGGAAGATGAATGACGAACAACAGGAGGCCACAATTCACCTCTTCACGGATGGTGGCTGCAGCGGAAATCCGGGACCTGGCGGCTGGGCCTACGTGCTGCGCCATCTACCCAGCGGCAAGGAAAAGGAAACCTCAGGCGGCGAAGCCGAAACGACCAACAACCGGATGGAACTGGAGGCGGTGATCCAGGGTTTGGCAACACTCAGGCAGGCCTGTTACGTGACCCTGTTTACCGACAGCGTGTATGTCGGCAAGGGGATTAGTGAGTGGCTGCCGCGATGGAAGATGAATGGCTGGAAGCGGAAGGAAAAGAACCGTCTCGTGCCAATCAAGAACGAGGACCTCTGGCGACGACTCGATGCCCTGCTACAGCAGCATCGGGTTGAATATATCCGCGTGGCTGGCCACTCTGGCCACCCCGAGAACGACCGTTGCGACGAACTCGCTGTGGCCGCCTACCAGAAGTACCTCTAGCTGGCCCTGCCGGCCTCAAAAAAACAGGCCCGATCCATGTCGATCCGCTCCGCTCAGCCAACATCGCCGAGGTCCAGGACATTGCCATAGCGATGGAGTACGCGGCCGCGCAGCATGGCCAGAGCTGGTTGCCTCAGTCCCGGGTCCTGATCCAGCAATTGGCGGGCATCCTGGCGTGCTTCGTCCAGCAGCGGAAAATCTTCCGGCAGCCGGGCGATACGGAAGGGTGGCAGGCCGTGCTGGCGTGTACTGAACAGGTCCCCCGGGCCACGCAGTTTGAAGTCCACCTCGGCCAATTCAAATCCATCGGTCGTCGCCGCCAGTGCTTCCAGCCGCTGGCGTGACTGATCCGTGGTCGGCTCAGAAAACACGCAGAGCTGGCCCGGATACTGGCCACGGCGAATGCGGCCACGCAGCTGGTGCAGTTGGGCCAGGCCAAACTGCTGTCCATCCTCGATTGTCATGACTGTGGCGTTCGGTACGTTAATACCGACTTCTACCACGCTGGTCGCCACCAGCACCTGGATGCTCCCGTCGGCGAATTCGCGCATCACGCGTCGCTTCTGTTCGGACGGCAGTCGGCCATGGACCAGTCCCAGACGGAATGCTTCCAGTTCGCCGTTGGCCAGCGATTCGAAAGTCTGTTCAACGCCAGCCAGCTGTTCGTCATTGGCGGCGTCGACCAGCGGGGTGATCACGTAACCCTGCCGGCCTGCCAGCAGTTGCTGACGAAACTTCTCCCACCAGGAGTCTCGTTCGTCGGGGCCAGCCAGCAGAGTTGTGACCGGCTGTTGATCAGCCGGTCCGGTCTCCAGCAGGGAGATGTCGAGGTCACCAAAAAGTGCCATCGAGATGGTGCGTGGAATCGGCGTGGCGGTCATCACCAGATAGTGCGGCGCCTGGCCTGCATTCTTGAGCATCGCCCGCTGCTGGACACCAAACTTGTGTTGTTCATCAATCACCACCAGTCCCAGTGACTGGAAACGAACGTCTTCGTGGCCCAGTGCATGCGTACCGATCACCAGGTCGATCTCGCCGGCGGCAAGCGACTGCAAGGTCTCCCTCCGCTCGGCTGCACTGAGTGAACCGGTCAGCAGCCCGATGCGGACGCGACTTTCTGCCAGGTCCTGCTGCAGCGTTTCCATGTGCTGCAGCGCGAGGATCTCGGTGGGCGCCATGAGTGCTGCCTGGTGACCATGCGTGACTGCCAGCAGCATGGCATATTCCGCCACGACGGTCTTGCCGCTGCCGACATCTCCTTGCAGCAGCCGATTCATCGGAATCGAATGCTGCAGATCGTCGCTGATCTCGGCGATCACCTGCTGTTGGGCGGCGGTGAGCTGAAAGGGAAAGCGGGCCAGGATCCGTTCGTGCACTTTTTCACTGCTGGGCAGGGCGGGTGCCTGTCGTCCATCACGCAGGCTCCAGCGGCGCAGGGCCAGGGCCAGCTGCAGCGAGAGAAATTCCTGGTAGATAAACCGCCGCCGTGCCTGATCGAGCAGCTGTTGGTCATCCGGAGCGTGGATTTGTCGCAGCGCCTGCTGGATTCCGATCAGTTCTTTCTGGGCCAGCACCGAATCGGGAAAGACTTCCTGGATCTCCTCCACCAACTGCTCGACAACGTCAGCCACGATGCGACGCAGCTGGTACTGGGAGAGTCCCTCAGTAAGTGGGTAGACCGGCAGGATCCTGCCTGCCGGAATCTCCTCGTCTTCGGCCAGCTGGGCAAAGCGGGGGTGGCTGATCTCCCAGCCCTGATCCTTGAGTCGGCAGTTGCCCGAGACCATCAGTCGCTGTCCGGCGGAAAAGCGATCGCGCAGGAAGGGCTGGTTGAACCACAGGCAGCGGACCAGTCCGGTACCGTCATCGATCACCACGATTAACAGTTGCCGACCTGCCCGCAGCCGCCGCGACTGGATCTCGGCAACTTCTCCCACCACGGTGACGTCCAGCTCTTCTTCCAGCTGGTCGATTGCGCGTTGTTCACCGAGCTGCTCGTAATCGCGTGGAAAGCAGAACAGCAGGTCGCGGGCGGTCGCCAGCTCGAGGCGACCCAGCAGCTGGGCACGCCGCGGCCCGACGTGCTTGAGAAACTGAACCGGCGTCGCCAGTTCGATTTCTTGGTTCGCTTCACCTGCTGGCTGGTCGTTCATGACCACAACTCCCGCCCTCGTGGCTGTCCCTGGCAGCGCTGCCCAGTCAGCTGCTGGAGTGGGCAATCGCCTTGTTACCGATGTCGCTGCGGTACCAGCTGCCCTGCCAGTGAATTTTTTCGACTGCCTGGTAAGCTCGGTTGCGAGCATCGCTGATTGAATCACCCAGTGCGGTCACACCCAGCACGCGACCACCCTGGTTGACGACCTGTCCGTTGACGAGGCTGGTACCGGCATGGAAAACCTTCACATCGGGTAGCTGGCTGGCTTCCTCGAGGCCCTCGATCGGATGCCCTTTCTCGTAGCTGCCCGGGTAGCCCTCGCTGGCCATCACCACGCAGACCGCTGGGCGCGGATCCCAGCGTAGCGTCTCGAGTTGATCCAGCTGGCCGTCGATTGTCGCTTCGATCACGTCGACCAGGTCTGACTGCAGTCGCAGCAGCAATGGCTGGCACTCCGGGTCGCCAAAACGGACATTGTATTCCAGCACCTTGGGACCGGTCGGACCGATCATCAGGCCGGCGTAGAGCACGCCACGAAAGGGGTGGCCCGAGCGCTGCATCTGGTGCACGGTTGGCACGAGTATCTTCTCTTCGATGGATGCCTGCATGGCGGCATCGACCAACGGAGCAGGGCAGTAGGCTCCCATGCCGCCGGTATTGGGTCCCAGGTCGCCGTCATAAGCAGGCTTGTGATCCTGAGCAGGAGGCAGGGTCAGGATTGTCTTGCCGTCGGTGATGGCCAGCAGACTGGCTTCTTCGCCGACCAGTCGTTCTTCCAGCAGGAACAGGTCACCGGCGGTGCCAAAAGCCCGTTCGTTGGCGATTTCTTCGATTGCCTGTAGCACCTCGTCGCGATTGTCGCAGACAAAGACACCCTTGCCGGCAGCCAGTCCATTGGCCTTGACGACCAGTTGCAGTTGTTCGTCTTCATCGGGATAGCGGTGTTCGATATGCTGCAGAGCTTTGCTGGCTGATGCAAAAGTGTGATAAGTTGCCGTCGGCACATCCGCTCCGCTGAGTACCTGTTTACAGAACAACTTGCTGGCTTCCAGCTGGGAGGCAGCGCCACTGGGGCCAAATACTCGCAGCTTGTTTTTCTCAAAGGCGTCGACGATACCGTCCGCCAGGGGGGCTTCGGGGCCGACCACTGTGAGATCGATTGCGTTGCGGTGAACCCAGTGAATCAGCTGGCTGATATCACCAGCCTGGAGGTGGATATTCTCGTACTCAACGGCCGTCCCGGCGTTTCCGGGCGCTACGAAAACCTGATCCACGCGGGGGCTCTGGGCGATCCGCCAGGCCAGGGCATGCTCTCGACCTCCGCTGCCGATCACGAGGACTTTCATCGCCTGACTCCTTTCAACTTAGGCCCCGAACCAGGGGCTCCTGCCGGGGCATATTATGGGCGGTCGGGCGTGCGGAATCGAGGGGGTGGCGGGCCTGAATGGCTGGACGCCAAAGCAAGGTCCACGTTGACTTTACAGGGGAGTTGACAAGGTAATGGTCTGGGCTACAAATAGGGGAATTCCTGGTTCGTGAAAAAAATCACGAACTCACTGCAGCAGTGAGAAAACCGCCCGCCAGGTTGTGATTCCGTGAGTCGCAGACCGTGGGCGTGGTGAAACGAGATGGCTGACGAGCAAGAGCTTTCGATTGAAGAGATACTGGCCGCAGCTCGTGCTGCCTCAGGTGACAATTCCGACGCTGCGCCGGACGAAGAGAGTGTCGAGCAGGCAGCTCCTGTCGAGGAGGCCGCCGCCGAACCCCCAGCTCCCTCCACGCCAGCTGCTGAAATGTCGGTCGAGGAGATGCTGGCTGCCGCTCGTGGTGGTGGCGACGCTGCAGCGGAAGAACCTGCTGCGGCCGACGACGAACCAGCGGACGAACCAGCGGACGAACCAGCGGACGAACCAGCGGACGAACCAGCCAAAGCGGCCCCGGCTGCCAAGTCTGCCGACGGAATGTCGGTCGAAGAGATGTTGGCGGCGGCTCGGGGTGGTGCAGCGGAGGGGGAGAGTAAGCCAGCTGCCACGCCTGCGAAAAAGAAGCCAGCGGCTGCGTCTGCGAAAGAGAAGCCAGCGGCTGTGGCGGCGGCCGAACCTGCCGAACCTGCCGGGCCCCGCGACACTAGTAGCGTGCTGGCACCTCGCAAGGGCCAGCGAGCCGGGCCACTATCTCATGAACAGGCACGCGATGCCGGCCAGCCGGTCGAACCGCTAAAGGGTCCCCAGGCTGCTGCCAAGAAGCCAGCGGCACCTCCCATGCCGGTCAAGCCTGCCTATGCGTCCCCGGCCGGCGCGGTTGTCGAGCAGGAGAATCGTCGCGGGTTCTTTGCCATGCTGAGCGGCGCACTGTTTGGCTCGTCGCTGGCAATCGGTTTCACAACGCTGGCCGCAACTCACCTCTTATGGCTGCTTGGCCTGGCTCGCTTCATGTTCCCCAACGTGCTGACGGAACCTCCCACGATGTTCAAGGTTGGTTTCCCGGATGAGTTCGCACCGGGGCAGGTGGCAACCAAATTCAAGGCCCAGTTTGGTATTTGGCTGGTACGTTTCGAGTATGACGGGGAAGCCCAGATTTACGCTCTCAAGTCGGTCTGCACGCATCTTGGCTGCACACCGAACTGGCTGGAGGGTGAGCAAAAGTTTAAATGCCCCTGCCACGGAAGTGGTTTTTACAAGGACGGCATCAACTTTGAGGGTCCGGCGCCACGGCCATTGGAACGATATGCAATCCGGCTTGCTGATGATGGCCAGTTGGAAATTGACAAGAGTCGCAAATTCAACGAGGAACTTGGGCAGTGGAGCGACCCTGCGTCGTTTGTGAGCGTGTAGGTCGCAGACGAACAGGCAGCGGAAGCATTAGCAGGCCCAGCACGAGAGAGTTAAAGAAGTATGCCATCGCTTGGGGACATGATTCGAAACTCGCAGATCTGGAAGAGTGTCTTCCGGCATCCGGCGCCAACTGATCGGCGTAACCGGATTGTCGTGATGCTGACCAACTTCTTCTTGCATCTGCACCCGGTGTCGGTCCAGAAGCAGGGAATTGCCCTCAGCTATACCTGGTGCATGGGCGGAGTGACGTTTTTCCTGTTCCTGGTGGAGACGATCACCGGCGTGCTCTTGATGTTCTATTACCGACCCACTCTGGAGTGGGCCTATGCGGACATCCTGGCGCTTCGAGACGTGACCTCGCTAGGGATACTGCGCGAATTGCATCGCTGGGGTGCGCATGCAATGGTGATTACGGTCTGGCTGCACATGTACCGAGTCTTCCTGACCGGCAGTTACAAGCCGCCGCGTGAGTTCAACTGGGTGATTGGCGTTGTCCTGCTGTTGCTGACACTGCTGTTGTCCTTCACTGGTTATCTGCTGCCCTGGGATCAGCTGGCGATCTGGGCGATCACGGTCGGGTCGAACATGGCCCGGGCGACCCCGGTGCTGGGTTACGAGGGTCCCGGTGCGCAATTCCTGACGCTGGGCGGGATTGACATGATTACGAACGCCTCCGATGCGCGCTTCGGATTGCTCGGTGCGCGCTTTGTGGGTGAAGAAACTTTGAACCGGTTTTATGTACTGCACTGTATTGCCATTCCGCTGGCCGCGGCCATGTTACTGGCAATCCACTTTTGGCGTGTACGTAAGGACGGAGGAATCAGTGGTCCGCTCTAGCAGACCAGTTCCGTAGCGAGAGATAGACCGAGAACATAGACGGCTGACGCGATGCATCATTTGACAGAACTCGAGTTCCTGCACAGCATCCGGGGTTTCCTGGGCGGATACTACATCTGCCTGGCCCTGATGAACGGACTCGTTGCGCTGTACCTCTGGAAAGAACTCGATCGCGGCCGGACGGCACTCATCTGGCTCGGGGTGTCGGTCTTCTACATAATCTGTGCGCCGCTCGGCATGAGTGGCAATCCGAATATCGTCGTCTGGATCACGCTTCCGCTTGTGCTGCGGGACGGTGTTGACGCGATGATGAACCCCACGGTCTATATCATGGGTTCATTTGTCGGCCTCAGTATCCTCTTTGCTGGCCGCCGTTATTTCACCCGGCCGCTGGTCGCCTGGGGGATGCTGAACATCGCCCTGCTGCTGATGGGCCTGTCGATGACCGATAGCGACTTCGCGGCCATCGTGCTGAAACCCGATAATGTACCGATTGTGGCGATGGTCTACCTGCTGGGCTTCTTCACCTGGCTGTCGGCCCGCAAGGCGGTCCTCAACGACAATCGCTTCCGCCAGAATCCAGAACGGGTTGCTCGTGGCGAAGAACCGCTCGGTCCACTGGAATTAGAGGACCAGGAAAAAGTCCTGGTCTGGCCTGACCTGGTTTATACCGAATTGATCTGTATGGTCGCGCTGACCGCCCTGCTGCTGGTCTGGGCAATTGGCTTGCAGGCACCGCTGGAAGAGCCAGCCAGTGCAGTCAAGACGCCGAACCCCTCCAAGGCTCCCTGGTACTTCCTCGGGCTGCAGGAAATGCTCGTCTACTATGACCCCTGGATGGCAGGCGTGGTGCTCCCCAGCGCGGTGATCTTCGGCCTGATGGCGGTTCCTTACATCGACTACAACAAGGAAGGCAACGGCTATTACACGATCGACCAGCGCAAGTTTGCCTATGTGATCTTCCAGTTTGGCTTCCTCGTCCTCTGGGTCACGCTGATCGTGATGGGGACATTCCTGCGCGGTCCCAACTGGAACTTTTTCGGTCCCTATGAGACCTGGGATGCGCACAAGGTCGAGGCGCTCAATAATGTCGATCTCTCCCAGTATTTCTGGATAGGCATGCTGGGCCAGGGATTGCCTCAGGCGCCTGCCGAGTCTGGGGCCTTCACGCAGATCTTCTATATCCTGCTGCGCGAATCGCCCGGCCTGGTGCTGGTAGTAAGTTACCTTGCGCTCACGCCACCGATGCTGGTTGTGGTTGGCGGGCTGGTACAGAACATCCGACCGGAGGACAAAAAGAATCCGGTCTCCAGGGTCCTGGCCTACGGATTACGCTCGCTCGGTGTGTTCCGGGAACATTACCGGCGGATGGGCTTTGTGCGTTACATGGCCTTGGCCAACTTGTTTTTGCTGATGTCCTGTCTACCGATCAAGATGCTGCTGCGCTGGACAATCAACCTGAAATACTTCATCTCCATCCCCGAGTACTTTCTCAATCTCTAGCGTCCAGGCAGGGGTCCCTGAGGGGGGCTTTGCCAGCGACGGAGCACATTCAGAATGCCAGCAACAGAACAAACATGGCGTGACCAGAAACGGCTGCATGTCGTTTTCGGCATTTCCAGTACCGTGCTGCTGCTCTCCACGCTCTGGATGTTCAAGGCCGATCACGATCGGGAATGGAAGCAGTACCAGCGGACCGCTCGCGATATCGAAGTCAAGATGACTGAATGGCGGCAGCTGGAATTCCAGACGGCCAGCATCCAGCAGGAGCTGGATCAGTTCCAGGCCGAACTGACCGCTGCCCAGGGTGCGCCGATCGACGTCAAGCTGCTGGCCGATTTTTCCGCCAGGGCGACAAAGGACGGGGAATTGACGGGCCTCGCCGCCGACCTCAATGGGGCCAGTGGCCGAGCAGATCAGATGGCGGCCATGGATGCGATTCTCGCCAATGCCGGCTTCCGTGAAAGCAGGCTATTAAATGACCGCAAGTTCCGCCGCGCGGACCTGGACAAGGCCAAGGCAGATTATGGCCTGGGGATCCGCGATGGCCGCAGCTCAGAACGCCTGGCCAGCTTGCGAGCTATTGTCGACAGGGTCCAGGCCGACGTCGACGCGCTCAACCTGGCTTATGAATCTGTCAGCCAGCTGCGGATCGACCTGGACGCGTTGCGCAATCAGATCACGGCCGCCGCGGATGCAGCAGCAAAGGCCTTGGCAGATGCCAACACGCAGATGGATCAACTCGAAACTGCTGTTCGCGAACGACATGCCGGCTGGGTCGAGGGGACCTGGCTGGGCAAACGCTGGCTGGAATTGCCCATTCTGGATGCTTTTAACTCGCCCCTGAAAATTGATAACGAGTGGGCCGATGACCTGGAATGGAATATCAACTTTCGTACCATCCGCCGCTTTGACCGCTGTACAACCTGCCATCAGATGATGGAGAAGACGCTGCCTGGCTCGGCTGTTGAGCCAGCTTACATGAATGAGCGACTGGTCACGGTTCTGCTCACTCCCGCTGAAGCGGATGCGGACGGTAGCCAGGAACAGAATGTCGCCAAGCGGCTGTTTGACCGCCTCGGTATGATGCTGGCCGGTGAGGGTCTGGTGAATCGCGGCGACGTGACAATCAGCTATGTCCAGGATAACTCGGCGGCTGCGGAAGCAGCAGTTGTCAGGCAGCAGGATACAGCTCGCTTTGATGGCGACGAGGTCCTGCTGGCGCTCTTGAAGGCAGACGCCGAAGCCTCACCATTACAGCCTGACGAGCAGGCCCGCGAGGCCCGCCAGGGTCTTGAGGCGGGCGATGTACTTGTCACGATCAACGGGGACCCGGTGCTGGACAGCAGCCAGCGAGTGGCCGCTCGCTTGATGGCGCTGAGCGCAGACAACTCGCCACTCACGCTGACTGTGCGGCGCGGCATGCCCAACCCGTTCACCTCGCATCCGCGACTGGACCTGTTCGTCGGTTCACTCAGCCCGCACGGGAAGGGTGAGTTTGCCTGCACGATCTGTCACGAGGGGCAGGGCAGTGCGACCACATTTAAATGGGCCTCACACACGCCCAACACGCCAGAACAACGATCCCGCTGGCTGCGCGACTATGGCTGGTTCGATAATCACCACTGGATCTACCCGATGCACTCGGAGCGGTTCATTGAGTCCAGCTGCTTGAAGTGCCATCACAATGTGTCCGAGTTGGCTGCCAGTGAGAAGTTTCCGGAGCCGCCAGCACCGAAGGTTGTCCAGGGCTATAACTTGATCCGCAAGTTCGGCTGCTTTGGCTGTCACGAGATCAATGGCTTTGATGGGCCGACCAAGCGAATTGGGCCGGACCTGCGACTGGAACCAAACTACTTTGCCGTGGCCCAGCAACTGCTCACCGAAGAGGGCTACGATACGCTTTCCGCGGCCGAGCAACAGCTGGTCACAAGCCTGATCAATAATCCTGAACTGGATGGTGTGCGGCATACTCTCGCGCAGCTGCTGACGGACGATGCGGCCCTCGACAGCGCTGCGGACGATGAAGCCGGCGGGCCTCGCTTTAGTGACGATGTTCACGACCGACTGATGCCGCTGTTGGCCGACGTCGACTCGCCAGGCATCATGCGTCGAGCTGGACCGAGCTTGCGGTATGTCAAGGACAAGCTGGCAGCACCCTTCCTGGCGGACTGGATTCGCCAGCCATCGCATTTCCGACCCAGTACCCGCATGCCGCAGTTCTTCGGGCTCACCGATCATTTGCCGCAGCATGGTGCGGGGGACATGTCAGAACAGTTTGAGCCGCTGGAAGTACTGGCCATCAGCCATTACCTGCTCAGCAGTTCCCAGGATTATGAATACCTGACGGTGCCTGAGGTTGTTACCGAGGCGGCGGATGTGGCGCGAGGTGAAGTTCTCTTTCAAGAGCGGGGTTGTCTGGCCTGCCATAGCCACAGGAGTTTCGGAGAGATTGAGGCGTACCGCAAACCTGGCGAGATTGTCCAGGGGCCGGACCTCTCTCACCTGGGTGCCAAGTTTGCGAACGAGGATGGCCAGAAGTGGCTTTACAGCTGGATTCGCCAGCCGTCACGCTACCATCCCCGCACGATCATGCCGGATCTCTTCCTGCAACCCATCACCCACAAGGATATGGATGGGCAGATTACCGGAGTCAGCGATCCGGCGGCGGATATCGTGGCTTACCTGGTTTCGGACGGCAAGGATAGCTGGCAGCCCGCCGAAGGCACACTCAGCGACGGTAGCCGGCTGACCGGTCAGCAGATCGAGCAATTGGATGCCCTGGCGCTGGAACACCTCGAGGGGTCGTACTATGTGGAACAGGCCAGGCAGTTCCTCGAAGCGGGGATTCCGCAAGCGAGCAGCGGCGGATTGCAGGGCGCCGACCTGGAACTGGTTGTTGAAGACGGAGAGACGCTCGGTCCGGCCGCCAAGTTGATGTACGTGGGACGACGGTCGATTATCAAGTTCGGCTGTTACGGCTGTCATGACATTCCTGGCTTTGAGGATGCCAGGCCGATCGGAACTGGATTGGCCGATTGGGGTCTGAAGGAGCCATCCAAGCTGGCCTATGAGCATATTCTGGAATACCTGGGACTGGGTCACGGCGGTCATGGCGGTGGCGGCGGTCATCACGCCAGTCACCCGGCCGAGGCAGATCACGCCGCTGACGCAGCGGACGAGGAGATCCGTGGCAGCAACTTTGACGACGGCTTGCCCGAGTTCTTCTCGCAGCAACTGCAATCACACAACCGAATTGGCTTCCTGTACCAGAAGCTGCGTGAGCCACGCGGATACGATTATGAGAAGACCGCCGAGAAGGGTTACAACGAACGACTGCTGATGCCCCGCTTCCCGTTCAGCACGGAGGAGCGTGAGGCGGTGATGACATTTGTGCTGGGCTTGATAGCCGAACCGCCTCGGCCCAAGTACATCTACCAGCCGGATCAGAGACAGCAGGCCTTGTTGACAGGCCGACGCGTGCTGGACAAATACAACTGTGCAGGCTGTCACCTGTTGACCCCGGAAAAGTGGGATATCTCATTTGGCCTGGCAGAGCTGGACGAGGAGAACGATAACGCCTCCTTCCTGCCCTCGGCATCTGCGCCGTCTTACCCCTTTGTCACACATGAGTACCTGGCCGAGGCGCTGGCTACAGCTACCGTACCGGACCATCGTAACCAGCTGCAAGCCACGCTGATTGGCATGCCGGCCCTGGGGGATAACGGTCTGCCGCAGGCCTATAACTCGAACCCCCAAATCGATGACAACGTGTTGGCTGACGATCAGGACATCGCACTGGCGGACCTGACGCAGCTGCCATTTCAATTATGGGAACCGGCGCTGGTGGGAAGTACGATTTACCAGCCCGGTACAATCATACCGGCGGTCAATCCCGAGTTGATCACCCGTCGTCAGCCAGCCGAAGGGGGCGTGTTGGCACGCTATTTGTTGCCCCACGTGACGGCTCGCGAAAAGCGGACCAATCCAAATGCCAAGGGTTCGGAAAGCTGGGCCTGGGTGCCTCCCCCCTTGATACAGGAGGGCGTCAAGGTCCAGACCAGCTGGCTGCACGATTTCCTGCTGGATCCCTACCCGATTCGCCCGGCGGTGGTGTTGCGGATGCCGCGATTTAATATGTCGGCTGAGGAAGCGACTGCGCTGGTCAATTACTTTGCTGCCCGGGATGATGCTGCCTACCCGTATGCCTACAATCCGGAACGCGATACCGAGCTGCTGGCCCGGCGTGAGTCCAGCTATAGCGAGCTGCTGGCTAATCTGCCGGCGCCGGCCGTTGCCGAAGAAGAAGAAGTTGCAACTGTCGTGGAGGGTCTGCGAATGCGAGATGCCATGCAGATTGTGACCAGCCCAAATTACTGCGTGAAGTGTCACATCGTCGGCGACTTTACTCCAGCAGGTGCCGATCGCGGAATTGCACCGGACCTGTCACGTGTTTACCAGCGTCTGCGACCGGATTACATGCGTCGCTGGATTGCCAAGCCGACGAGCATCCTGCCGTTTAGCAGCATGCCGGTCAATCTGCCCTACAAACCAGAAGATGCTTTTCTCGGCGGTGTGGCTCAGGACCTTTATCACGGCACCAGCATTGACCAGGTGGATGCCCTGGTCGACTTGTTGATGAACTATGACAGCTATGCCAAACGTCGAACAACGATTCTTCCGCTGGTGCAAGCGGCCGCCGCAGCGGCTCCGCCCACCGAACCCGTTCCGGGAACAGAGTCCGGGTCGACGGATGGCGCAACGAATGATGCGACGAATGATGCGACGAATGATGCGACGAATGATGCGACGAATGATGCGACGAATGCTACTCAGCAGCAATTGAACGAACAGGAACCGGAATAACAGGAGGATTGTGAGATCCCATGTCGCCTGGCGCGGACGAATGGCCGGGGCCTGGAGTCCACGTATAATAGAAGGCAGAGATTGAATCCCTGCCCGGCATTGGATTGGAGGCTCAGTCGCCTTCGATCCCAGACCACGCCGACCATTCGCCTTGAACGGGTGACAGACAGCGAGTGGGCTGAATTGAGGGTCGTCCGCAACCGCGTGGAATCACAAGGAGAAAAACGATGATGACGAAAATTACGAGCATATCCTGCCTGCTTTGCACATTGCTGCTGGCCTTCCCGGCCAGCCAGCTGTCGGCCGAGGGCTGGGGTCATCTCAAGCTGCGGCTGGTCTACGATGGCGTTGTTCCCAAGAGGGAGCCGGTCACGCTGACAAAGGATGCTGCCTACTGTGGCAAGTTCAAGCTGGTCGACGACTCACTTATTGTGAACCCGGAGAACAAGGGGATCGCCAACGTGGTCGTTTATGTTCGTACCAAGGACGTGGCGATACATCCGGATTATGAAGCACAGATCAAGAAACCGGTGTTGATGGACAACAAGGGCTGCAGGTTTGAACCACGCATGACGATCCTCTGGACCGAGCAGACGATTCATCTCAAGAACTCGGATACGGTGGGCCACAACACGGCACTCAGTATGTTCTTCAACGACAGCATCAATCCCCTGATTCCGTCTGGTGGAACGTACAAAGGTCAGTTTAAGAACGAGGAGCGACTGCCGGCCAAAGCGACCTGCGGGATTCACCGCTGGATGACCGGCTGGGTTGTGATCCGTTCCAACCCCTATTCGACTGCTGCGGACAAGAATGGTCTTGTCGAATTGAAGAACCTGCCGGCCGGGGAACTTGAATTCCAGGTCTGGCAGGAGAAGGCGGGTTACATCAGCAAGGTCACGCTGGACGGGACTGCCACCGAGTGGATTCGAGGGCGGGCCAAGTTTGTGATTGAGGCTGGCAAGACGACGGACGTGGGCGACGTGCTGGTGAATACCGCCTTGTTCAACAAGTAACAAGATCAGAGATTGAGGACTAACATCATGACGGGACAAACATCCAGACGGGTGAGTCGTTCTGCACAGGCGCTGCTGCTAGGGAGCCTGGCAGCGTCGTTGCTGCTGGTTACCAGCGGCTGCACCCGGGCCATGCCGGGCGCGGTCGATGCCAGCACGACCGGTGTAACATCGCTGCGCCAGGACTTTGAACTTGGTAGTGCAGCTGTCGCGTCGGTCGAGCAGACGGTGCCGGAGCCGACCGGCGAGTTTGCTCAGTTGCGTGGCCAGTTTGTGCTGACTGGCGGGGCGCCAGGTACGCTTGCTCCTCTCTCAGCTGACAAGGATTTACAGGTCTGCGCTGCCGATGGTTCTCCCCCGAACGAGGCCCTCGTCGTGGATAGCAATGGCGGCATGGCCAACGTGCTGATTTATGCCGATCCGCAAGGCTACAAGATCCCGATTGGGGATGCCAAGTGGGAGCACGAGGAGTATCTCCAGGCCCCAACTATGTTGACTGGCCTGGCTGGTTTTGATCAAAAGAACTGCGTCTTCATTTCACACGTGTTTGCCATGCGATCGTCGCAGACGTTGGAGATTATCAACAGCGACACGGTCGGTCACAACACGGACCTCCAGGGTGCAACCGGTCGGACGGCGCGCGAGAACTACCAGGTCGCATCGAATTCCACGGTCATATACCAGCCGAAGAACAAGTCGGCGCGACCTTTCAAGGTCACCTGCGGCGCGCACAGTTGGATGGCCGCCTATTTCCATGTCCTCGACCATCCCTTCTTTGCAGTCAGCAAGGCGGACGGCAGTTTTGAAGTCAAGCATGTCCCCTGTGGTGTGCCCTTGTCGTTCCGCATCTGGCACGAATCGGCCAACAAGCTGGCCAAGCTGACAGTCGATGGCAAGGAAGTGTCGCTTAGTAATGGCCGCCTGGATCTGGCGGAGTTTCAGGCTGGCGAAGAACGAGTATTGAAGATCGAGATTGACGTATCCAACTTCAGCAAACTCTTTAACTAGGGAAGAACAGGAGCCAGGCAGGTAATCGCAGACTGGTTTTGACCTCCAGCACGACGGCTGGACCTGGCATGATGAAAATGAGTACGGACCCAAGACAAACCGAACCTCGCCGACGCTGGTGCCTGCTGCTGCCGCTGGTTGCAGTCATGCTATGCAGCGGTTGCTGGACTGGCTCCACCGAGTTCCAGTTCAACTGGGTCTATGTTGCCTACCAGGAACGGGCAGTAGGGGGCGAGGACAGCAGCGATGCCTTTAGCGAGGCTCAGATCCGCAACGTCGCTGAAATCCTGGCGGCGACTTTCGGCACGCCGGACAAACCGCAATTGCCTGGCGGTCTGGAGGAAATCGATGTCCGAGAATTACTCGACCTGTACAAGCTCAATCGGGCAGCCGGGCCGGTCGGTCGCGACCCGATCTCGCAGGATGTACGTGGACTCTACCGTCAACACTGCGCCCATTGCCACGGCGTGACGGGAGACGGCATGGGGCCGACAGCAACTTTCCTGAATCCCTACCCTCGCGACTATCGGCGTGGCATGTTCAAGTTCAAGTTGACTCGATCGACGCAGAAACCAAACAAGCACGATTTGCACCGCATCCTCAAGCAGGGTATCCCGGGTACCGCCATGCCCAGCTTCAGTCTTCTGCCGCAGGATGAAAGAGATGCGCTCGTGGAGTACGTTATTTACCTGAGCGTTCGTGGTGAAGTGGAACGTGAGCTGATTAACCTGCTGGCGGCGGGGGAGCAGGGCCAGTTGCTGCTGGACCCTGCCAACAAATCGGCAGCCTCGTCTGCTGCGGTCAAGGAGGTCATCCAGAACGTGCTGTTTAGCTGGACTGATATTCAGCAGATTGCGGTCGATTCGAAAATGCCGGACTGGTGGGACGAGCTGGCTGGCAGCCAACCTGATTTTGGATCTGCCACGGCAGGCCCCGTTCTGGACGCTGGCAGGGCGCTGTTCGCCGGCAAGGCGGGCTGCATTACCTGTCATGGAGGCACGGCACTGGGTGATGCCCAGGTCTCGAATTATGACAAGTGGACGGAGGAGCTGGTGGACGCCAAACAGCCGACACTGGAAAGGAAACTGCTGCCGTACAACGAATCGTACCAGCAGTTTGGTGCCCTCCCGCCACGGCCAATCCGGCCGCGGAATCTGCGCCAGGGAGTCTATCGTGGTGGTCGGCGGCCGCTCGATCTCTACCACCGCATTAGCCAGGGAATCAACGGAACGCCGATGCCAAACCAGGAACAGACGCTGACGCCTGAGGAGATTTGGACACTGGTGTTTTATGTCCAGAGTCTGCCATACGAACATGCCAGCCGGCCAGCGACCGCACGTAACCTGCAACGCAGGCGACCGAACTGAGCCGGAAAGCCGAGGGAGAGATAACCGTGGGACGTTTTTGGAGTTTGTTGTTCTTGCTGGTACCCGTGCTGGGTGTGCTGGTGTTCGTCGTGGCCGCTGCGCCCGACAGCCGCCCGCTCCTGGACCACTGGCTGCCGGACAACATCAACGACCACGGCTACATCATTGACGAATTGTTCAACTTTATCCTCTACCTGACGGGTGTCATCTTCATCATCACCGGAGTCCTGCTGTTTTATTTCCTCTGGCGATATGACGGCGAGCGGAACCCGGATCCAGTCAAGTTTACGCATGGCAGCCAGACGCTGGAGATCATCTGGTCGGTGCTGCCGGCGATCACGCTGTTGTTCATCGCCATCTACCAGATGGATGCCTGGGCGGCACACAAGATGCGACGTCCGCTGCTCGAGGATGGTAACGTCAAGCCTGCACTGGCTCTGGTCAGTGCCCGACAGTTTGAATGGCGGATTTCTTACGCCGGCGAAGACCAGCTGGTTGGTACACCGGACGATGTGCATGTGGTGAACGATCTCTGCGTGCCGGTCAACGAGGATATCGTTCTGCAGGTGCAAAGCCAGGACGTGCTGCACAGCTTTTTCCTGCCGAACTTGCGGATCAAGCAGGACCTGGTACCCGGGATGAAACAATTCAGCTGGTTTCGCCCGAATCGCGTGGGGATCTACGACCTGGTCTGTGCCGAATTGTGTGGCTGGGGGCACTATAAGATGCGAGGTCGGTTGATCGTTAAATCGCGAGAGGATTTTGACACCTGGCTCAGTGAGCGGGCAGCAGAGCAGCGGGTAACCCATCCAGCGCTGGATGGGGGGGGAGGCGAATGATGAACGATTCATCGGCACAATCCGACGGCCACGATCCTGGACATGGGAAAATGTCGATCGGTAGGTTCGTCAGTACCTACGTCTTTTCCACCGATCACAAGATCATTGGTCTGCAGTTCCTCTTCTCCACGCTGTTGTGGTTCCTGGTCGGCGGCCTGCTGGCACTTGGTATCCGCCTGCAGTTGGCCTGGCCCTGGGAAGAAATGCCGATCATCGGGCGGATGCTGTTCCCCACCGACGGCGGCCAGATTTCACCCGAGTTCTACACCACGCTGTTCACCATGCATGCCACGGTGATGATCTTCTTTGTGATCATCCCGATCCTGGCCGGTGCCTTTGGGAACTTCCTGATTCCCTTGATGATCGGCGCCGACGATATGGCGTTCCCAACGCTGAACATGCTTAGCTACTGGTTCATGTGGCCTGCTTTTATCTTGATCGGTTCCAGCTTTTTTCAGGCGCCCTATGGTGCCGGGGCGGGTTGGACCTCTTATCCCCCCCTCTCCTCGATGGTCACTGCTGCGCCGGGAAGTGAGAGTGCGCAGACGTTATGGCTGATGGGAGTCACGCTGGTTGGCGTGTCGTCGATGATGGGTTCGGTCAACTATCTGACCACCATCATCCAGATGCGCGCGCCTGGCCTGACGATGTTCCGACTGCCGCTCACGATCTGGGCGATGTTCATCACCGCCTTGTTACAGGCATTTGCCCTGCCAGTCCTGACGGCGGGTGGTTTCATGCAGATCCTCGACCGCGAGCTTGCCACGGGGTTCTTTGTTCCCGAGGGGCTAGTGGTCAACAACTCGACAGCGGCCAGCGGAGGTGGCCAGCCACTGCTCTGGCAACACCTGTTCTGGTTCTATTCGCATCCGGCGGTCTACATCATGATCCTGCCTGCCATGGGGATGGTCTCGGACATCATCAGCTGTTTTTCGCGCAAACCGATTTACGGGTACAAGCCGATGGTCTACTCGATTTCCGGGATTGCCGGACTGGGGTTCATCGTCTGGGGACACCATATGTTCATTTCCGGCATGAACCCGGGACTGGGTATGGTCTTCATGACCTCGACGATGTTGATCGCGCTGCCCAGTGCGGTCAAGGTCTTCAACTGGATGGGGACAGTCTGGGGTGGACGAGTCCAGTTCACTACGCCGATGCTGTTTTCCCTGGCTTTTGTGTCGATGTTTATCATCGGCGGATTGTCAGGCATCTTCATGGCAGCCACGCCGGTTGACATCTTCATTCACGATACCTATTTCATCGTGGCCCATTTCCATTACGTGTTGTTTGCCGGTACGGCGATGGCTGTCTTTGGCGCGATCTACTTCTGGTTCCCCAAGATGTTCGGCCGCATGATGAATGAGAAGTGGGGCAAGCTGCACTTCTTCCTGACATTCATTTTCCTCAACGGGACCTTCTACCTGATGCACATCCTGGGAGCTGCCGGATTCCCCCGACGGCTGGCGGATCCCTACCACTACAAGACGTTTGCTCACTTGCAGCCGATGAACCAGTTCATCACGGTCTGCGCAATCGGAATGGTGGTATCGCAGATTATTTTTGCCGTCAACCTGTTCTATAGCATTTTCCGGGGGCCCAAGATTGGCCGGAATCCCTGGCGTGCGAACGGACTGGAATGGTCCGCTCCCAGCCCGCCGGGCCACGGCAATTTTGACTTCCAGCCGATCGTCTACCGGGGACCCTACGAGTATGGATCGCCCGAAGTTGACGAGGATTATTACCCGCAGATCAAGCCTCCGCCGGAACAAACGCCGGCTGAGTCGAGTGAGGACTAGGCTTTCGCCAGGACCAGCACCGCGATGCCAGACATTGCCACAGACAATCTGAACCGATCGGCTCGCCGCTGGGCGATTGTGCTGGTCTGCGCCACCTTTCCGCTGATCTGGGTGGGCGGACTGGTGACAACCTACGGGGCCGGTATGGCAGTACCCGACTGGCCCTCGACCTTTGGCTACAACCTCTTTTTGTATCCCCTCTCGACCTGGATCCTCGGCCCCTTTGACCTGTTTGTGGAACATGGCCATCGGCTGTTTGCCGCCCTGGTGGGAGTTTTCACAATCATGCTGCTGGTCGCGATTTATCGCAGTCCCAGCCAGCAGCGTTTGCGCGGGCTAGCCCTCGTTGCTCTGGCGGGCGTGATCCTGCAGGGCCTGCTGGGTGGCGCCCGGGTGCTGTTCGATGAGCGCGCACTTGCCACCATTCACGCCTGTACGGCACCGCTGTTTTTCGCCCTCGTGGTTGGGCTTGCCAGCATGACATCACCCTTCTGGAAAAAACCGCTGGGCGATCTGCCCCGCGATCGGCGTGCACCGGACAAGCTGGCTGGCATTGCCCAGGCGGCGACACTGGCCACCGGCCTCGTCTTCCTGCAGATCGTACTCGGTGCGCTGCTGCGTCACCTGCCGGTGACGGCCCGTCCTGGCACGTTTGGCGTGCTGGTGCAGTTTCATCTGATGATGGCAGCTCTGCTGACGCTGTTCCTGGCAGTCCTGACGGTTCGGATCCTCGGCCGTCGAGATCTTCCCCGCAGCCTGAAACGACCCGCTGCAGTGATCTCACTGGTGATCGTCTGCCAGTTGCTGCTGGGTGGAGCCAGCTGGGTCAGCCGTTACGGCTGGCCATTCGGCCTGGCCGACCATGGCTTGTTCGCTGGCTACACAGTGCAGGCCCAGGCAATGATCCCCTCGCTGATTATCACAGCCCATGTTGCCTTCGGTTCGCTGCTGCTGGGGCTGCTGGTCTGGTTGACCTCCCGTAGCTGGCGGCTCTGCCAGGCATACAAGCTACCGCTGGCTCTTCCCACGATGTCTCTGGTGATTGGTGGTGCCAGCTGCCAGGGAGGCATGGCATGACCAGTACCACACTCAGCTACGATCGTTCGACAAACTGGACTGCGATTGTCGGGGATTACCTCGAGATGGCTCGTCCACGAATTGCCGTCATGATCATGGTGACCGTGGCCGTGGTGGCTGAGGTGGCGGCCTGGGGACAGGCCTCGCCACTGTTATTGTTTCACCTGCTGACAGGCACCGTGTTGGTAGCAGCCAGTGCCAGTGTGGCAAACCAGGTCTACGAGTGTCGCCGTGACAGTCGCATGCGCCGTACAGCGGACCGACCGTTGCCGGCTGGTCGCATTTCGCTTCGCGCTGCAACGATTTATTCCGCCCTGGCAGGTCTGCTCGGAACAGCCTGGCTGGCAATCTGGGTCAACCTGCTGACTGCCGGCATTGGCCTGGCCGTCTGGGTGATTTACGTCGGAGCTTACACGCCGCTCAAGACGATCACACCCCATAACACACTGGTCGGAGCGGTGGTTGGCGCGATGCCGGTCCTGATGGGCTGGGCTGCGGCGGAGGCCAGCTGGAATCCAGTCGTCGACCTCCGCTGGATCGCACTGTTTACTATCTTGTTCCTCTGGCAGTTTCCCCATTTCATGGCGATTGCCTGGCTGTACCGCAGCCAATATGCAGAGGCCGGTATGAAGATGTGGCCAGTCGTGGATCCCTCCGGCCGTCGTGCCGGTATGCTGGCAGTACTGTCGGCGCTGGGCGCCATTCCAGTCAGTTTTGTCCCGGGACTCTTCTGGTCGGGAGAAGCGGCAGTTGTTTTCCTCGCGATTGCGTTGCTGCTGGGCGGTATTCAGCTGGTCGCTGCAATCCGCTTCATGCTCAAACGGAATGACCAGCGAGCACGGCACCTGTTGCTGGCAACGCTGGTTTACCTGCCGCTGCTGCTGCTTTCCATGGTCGGAATCCCCTTGCTCCTGTAGTTGATGGACGATGGTAGAACACAATAATTCAGATCACGATTCCGCTGGCGATCATGGCCATGGCCATCTTCAGCTTGAGTATCAACCCGCCTTGCCGATCAACAACGGCAAGGTCTGCCTGTGGTTGTTCCTCTCTACCGAGATCATGTTCTTTGCAGGCCTGATCGGAACCTACATCGTGCTCCGTTTCGGAGCCCCTGGCATCTGGCCGGCACCACATGATGTTCATGTTGTCGAGTTCTTCGGAGCCTTCAACACCTTCGTGCTGATCTGTTCCAGTGTCTCCATTGTGCTGGCGCTGGAAGATGCCCGCGAGAACAATGCCAGCAGGGCCAGGCTCTGGCTGGGAGTCACGTTCGTGCTGGGTTGCGTGTTCATGGGAATCAAGGGGTACGAGTATTCCTCCAAGTTTTCACATGGGATCTATCCACAAAGTCCTCGCAGCCTGATTTACGACCGAGCGGATGTCTATTACGTGGCTGCCGTACGGGATGCGCTGCAGGATAAGATGCAGTATTACAATGACCAGCGCACGGCCATCCTGGCGGGCCGCACGGAGGATGATCTGGGACCGGATGCCAAACCTGACTTCGTGGCTGCAAACAAAGAATTCCAACGCTACCTTCAGCTCAAGCGAGCCGGTCCTGACTTTACCGAGCAGCTGATCGCCGAAAACGGTGATGCCTTTGAACAACAGGCAGCGATCATTGCGCTGGCTTATCGCGTCTACCCAATTGAGCGATTTGCTGAGCGGGTCCATTCCTATCGCCAAACTGAACTGTCCTCACTGGCTGACCAGCAGATGCTGGCCAAACAGGAACGGGATCGGTTGCAAGCTGAGTTGCTGGACCTGGAAAGTCAGCTCACAGATCTGGATCCCGCCGAAGACAAGAAGGCACTCACCGATCAAGTTAAGTTTGCCAAGGACCGGCTTGTCTTCCTGAATGAACGCGTGGCAGTGATCGAGGCCCGCCAGTCAGTCTTCTGGGGCTCAGACGATGCAGCAACTGAGGCGGACGGCGGCCATGGCCAGGGCTGGAATGATCAGCATCATCTCAAGCTGCCAATGCACATTCCCAACGGCAACATGTGGGCCAGTACCTACTTCCTGATGACCGGCTTCCATGCACTGCACGTGCTGGTCGGCTTGATCATGTTTCTCATTATCCTCACGAAGAGACTGGATGCCAGCAAAGCTGGCCTGTTGGAGAATGTCGGCCTCTACTGGCACTTTGTCGACCTGGTCTGGATTTTCCTGTTTCCCCTGCTTTATCTGTTCTAACCAACTGACCGCTGCGAGCACTCCATGACTGATCATTCGGACCAACACGACGACGATCACGGCGGGGATGATCATCCGCATGTCGATCGCAAGGTCTTCATCCTGGTTTTTGTGATCCTCAGCGGGCTGACGGTGATATCTTTCGTGTTCGGTAATTATGGCACCGAGATGGGCCTCTCCAAGGAGATGACCTGGGTCGCAATGATGCTCGTCTCATGTGCCAAGGCTGGCCTGGTGATCTGCTGTTTTATGCACCTCTGGTGGGAAGCTAACTGGAAATGGGTCCTGACCATTCCAGCCAGCTTGATGTCGATTTTCCTGGTCATCATGCTGATTCCCGATGTCGGCTGCCGTACGAACAGGTACACCGACGAGCGTTGGAATAATGCTGCTCCGGCAGTCTCCGAGACACAGGACAGGACCCGGCCTGCACCGACAGTACCAGAGCGGGACATGGGCGGCGAAAACTAGCCATTCGTGTTTGTCAGTAGCCACGAGTGGCAAGAGCGGGTCCCCATCACGCCAACAGGTCGCGGGGGGAGATGATCATGAACAAACAGATCGCTTTTTTCCTGGCGATTTTTCTCGTGCTGGCTGGCTTCTATGCGTTTCGACTGGCCAGTCGTTCGCGCGATATTCCGGCTGGCGGTTCCGCGGCCGTAGTCGATCCGGATTACACCCAGTACACCGGCAAGGATGAGACACTGGTCTGGGATTTCAAACTGACGGAACGAAATGGCCGATTGTTTGAATCCACCGAGCTGGCGGACCAGGTCTGGGTCGGGAGTTTCTTTTTTGCCTCCTGTCCTTCAACCTGCCGTCAGCAGAACTTGGAGATCAAGACGTTGCATGCCGAGTGGGCCGAGCAGGGAGTCACGTTTGCCTGCATCAGTTGCGATCCGGACAAGGACTCACCGTCGGCGCTACGAGAATACGCCTTGCAGTTCACCAATGACGATCATCACTGGCTGTTCCTGACCGGCAATATCGACTATGTCCGCCGAATTGCTGCTGAACGATTTGGACTGCCGCTGGCCGAGCGAACCCACGCCGACCGGCTGGTCGTGATGGACAAGTGGGGTAACCCGCGTGGTGCTTTCAATTGGCATGAGAGTGACCAACTTTACGATATGAACAGCTTGATTGAGCAGCTGAGAGGCGAACTGCAGGAGCCAGAGGAATTTATCAACAAGCGTCAACAGCGTGAGGAGACAGTCCGGCAGTATAGTGAAGCGGCAGCTGGCTAGGAGTCAGTTGCGGTGGTTGCTGCATTTCCGTCGTATCACTTTGTGCTCCCTCTTCACGACGGGAGTCGGCCACAGCTTACGCCAGATCACTCCTGACCACTCACCACGCACCCCCCTTCATGGCAGAAACATCGATTTTTCCGCATCTGAATGCATCCCTTAACGGGCTGGCGACGGTGCTGTTGGTTACCGGTTACCTGTTGATCAAGCAGGGCCGCGAGCGGGCGCATAAGCGAGTCATGCTCAGTTGCTTTGCGGTCTCGGTCCTCTTCCTGGCAAGCTATCTCTATTATCACCTGGTCGTGATTGGTGGCAGCCGGGCTTTCCCTCGATCAGCCCCCGGACTTGTACGGGGCTTTTATCTCTCGATGCTGCTGACGCACGTGGTCCTGGCCGCCGCCGTACCGGTGCTGGCGATTGTGACAATCGTCAAGGGCTTGCGCGACAGCCGTGAAAGCCACAAGCGTTGGGCTCGCTGGACCTTCCCGATCTGGTTGTATGTTTCGATCACGGGCGTTTTGGTATACTTCATGCTCTACATCCTTTACGGCGGTGGTGAAATCACGTGATCCAGCCCGGTCAGAACATCGGTCGACGAATCCGCATGCCAGTGCTGGTCTGCCTGTCGCTGCTGGCCTTGATCTGCCTGGCGAGCGAGGTTGCTGCCTGTCCCACCTGCAAGGACACGATAGCCGGCAACGACGACGATACGGCCCAGCTCGTGCAGGGCTACTTCTGGAGCATCATTTTCATGCTCTCCATGCCGGTCTGCATTTTCTGCGGGCTGACGACTTACTTCTACCTGCAAGTCCGTCGAGCCCGGCGGACGGGTGAATTGCCGGCCGATGGAGCTCACGCGTTGCTGAAGCGTCCACTCGACGCACGAACGCGGCAGCAGCTGGAAGATCTGGCTCACGCACCCTGATCCGCCTTCACAGGGGTACGGTTTAACCCTCCGCGGTGGCCTGGCGTATAATAGTTTCGTACGCGCATTTGAGCTGTGCGGCGCTCATTCAACAACGGTGTGGCCGGATGCGAGCAGTTGGCAAGAACATGCAGATCCTCGGTTTGATCCTGTTGCCACTTGGAATGGTGCTTGATTTGATGGGTGGCAATGACCCGCTACGGCCGTTTGGTGTGAGCCAGATGGTCTTCATGCTTGGTTTCGGCGCGGCGATGTTCTTTATAGGTCGGATTATCGAGGGGTATTCGACGTGAGCCCGAACGGCACCTCATCCGCAGCAGGCCTTCGGCCCGCGTCCAGGCTGGTTTCGATCAGCAGACCTGGTCGGCGGCGGATGCTGTCATGCTGGCGGCTGGCGATCCAGAGTTTTCTACTGGCGTTCTGCCTGCTGGCACCGCTGCCGGCCCAGGAGAGACCGAGGCATCTGAATGGTTTGCCACCAGCCCAGCTGGAAGTTGCTCCGGCCACAGTACAGAACCTGTTGACTCAGGCCGATCAATTGGTTGCCAACGCCCAGCCAGCCGAGGCCCTGGAGATTGTGCGTCGTCTGATTTCCCGCCATGCGACCGAGCTGGTGGCGGTTGGCGATGCCGGTCGGCCTGGTTTTATCCGTTACCAGCCACTCGGTCGAATCTGCCAGCAGTGGATTGCCAGCCTTGGTCAGCGTCATCCGGCGGCCCTGGCGAATTATCGCTCAGAGGTGGATGCCCTGGCGGCTCACTGGTACGAGCAGGCGCTGTCCCAGCGTGACGAAGCCCGCTTGCGGCAGGTGGTCGAGCAATTTCCCAACAGCACGATTGGCCAGCAGGCGATGCTGGCTCTTGGTGACAGTCGTTTGGAAGCGGGCGACATTGTGGCTGCGCGAGCCAGCTGGCAGCAGCTGAATCGCTTCCTGCGCGCCCCTGGCAGTGAGCTGGCGACCGGTCCGGTGGGCATTTCACTTTTTCATGCGCTCGAGGGGAGCGACCTATCGCAGGGGGCGTCGACTGCCGCAATCGTCGAATCACCGTTCTCTGCCAGGCAGGTCTACTCCTATCCGGGCAGCACAATCGCACCTTCAAAAGTCATGGCCCGGCTGGTACTGGCCTCCATTCTGTCCGGCGAGATTCGCCGCGCCCGCTGGGAGTTGGAGTTGCTGAAGCAGTTGTATCCTGACCAGCAAGGGACGATTGCCGGACGGCAGGGCAGGTACAGCGAATTGCTGGCCAGCTGGCTGGCAGAAGCCAGCAACTGGTCGAGTCTTGTATCCGGACCCTGGACCAGTTTCTCTGGTGCAGCCGATCGCAGTAGTCCGCTCAACACCCCGATCGACATCCGCGTCCGACCCAGCTGGACTCGACCGCTGGCGCCACAGCAGGCTGGCAGCGAGCTACTGGGGCGAGGCCGGCATCGTGTTGCCGAGGCGCAGCAGCAGTTGCTGTCTTACCACCCGGTCAGCTGGCAGGGGCGCGTGTTTGTGCACGACGGCGTGCGGATCCGCGCCTTTCAGCTGTCGGATGGCCAGCCCGCCTGGTCGGCCACGGACGGCGTGATTTACACGATACCTGGCGGGGACCCGATCGGTTCGGAAGAGCCCTTGGAGGAAGTCGGCGTGCCGCGGTTTACCAGCACGGTCGATGATGGCCGTTTGTATGCCCGCATGGGGGCACCCTGGACGGCGGTGGCTCGCGAGGACGACCTGCTGACGATGCCAGAGAGCCTGGTGGTCGGGCTGGACCTGGCGGCCGAGGGGAGATTATTACCCGGTTTTCCGCTCCGTCCACCCGGTAGCCGCTGGGCATTTGAAGGGACTCCGGTGAGCGATGGCGAGTCGATCTACCTCGTGCTACGACATTCTGACCAGGTCCGCTGCCAGTTCTTTATCGCCTGTTATGCGGCCGGCAGCGGTCTCCAACGCTGGCGTCAGCCGGTCTTGTCGGCGAATACTGCGGGTGCTGGGGATTATCGCGAGTGCAGCCATCAGCTGCTGACGCTGGCCAACGGCCGGCTCTACTACAACAGCAACTCTGGTGCGATCGCCTGCCTGGAGACGACAGCTGGCCGCCTGCAGTGGATCACCAGCTATCCACGCGCCAGTCTTGAGATTGGCAACCCACGCCAAACGCCCCGCCACTTTTTTCGCGACCTGGTTCCCTGCCTGCTGTGCGGTTCAGCAGTTGTCTGTGCACCGGCAGATGGCGGCCTGATTTTTGCTCTGGATGCTGCCAGCGGCCGCTTGATCTGGCAGACCGAGCCGGCGGTTGGCGAGGATGTGACCAGCCTGCTGGGAGTCATCGATGACCAGCTGGTCTGCAGCGGCGATCACCTCTACTGGTTGGATGTGTACAATGGAAAGCTGTTGCAGCGGTTTCCCCAACCTGGGGGCGAGGGAGTGGATCAGCCACGCCCGGAACCTGCTGGCTGGGGGCGAGGCGTGCTGACCGCCGGGCGGGTCTACTGGCCGCTGGCCGATGCGATCATGGTTTTTGAGCGCCTGCCTGCCAGTCAGGGCTGGCAGCTGCAGCGACGGATCGACCTGGCTTCTCGTTCGGCAGCCGGTGGCAACCTGGCCGTCAGCGAGGATCGACTGTTGATTGCCGGTCCGGACCGGCTGTATGGCTTTCACAACGACCGTTAGGTAACAGATGAGCGAACAGACAAGTCACGATAGCGAGTCCTCCTCGGGCCAGGAGCTGGCCAACCTGGAGCTCGTCCAGGAGTCGTGTCAGCGACTGCTGGACCAGCTTGCGAGGCAGGTGATTGGCCAACAGGACGTGCTCAAGCAACTTCTGCTGGCCCTGTTTGCCCGCGGCCACTGCCTGCTGGTAGGCGTACCTGGACTGGCCAAGACGCTGATGATTCGAACCCTGGCGCGTGCCCTGGATCTCAAGTACAGTCGAATCCAGTTCACACCCGACCTGATGCCGTCCGACATTACCGGCACCGAGGTGATTCAATCGGATCGGCAGACAGGCGAGCGGCATTTCCAGTTCCGCCAGGGTCCTGTTTTTGCCAATATCCTGCTGGCCGATGAGATCAATCGAACGCCACCCAAGACCCAGGCGGCCTTGCTGGAGGCGATGCAGGAATCGATGGTCACGATTGGTGGCGAGAGCCATGCTCTGCCAGATCCTTTCTTTGTGCTGGCAACACAGAACCCGATCGAGCAGGAGGGAACGTACCCGCTGCCGGAGGCCCAGCTGGATCGTTTCATGTTCCATGTGCGGGTCGACTATCCCAGCCATGATGAGGAGCGGGAGATCGTCAAGCAGACCACCCTGGACTCCGAGGTGGAGATTGAGCCGGTCATGGATGGCGAGCAGATCCTGGCCATCAGTCGGCTGGTGCGGGAAATACCGATCGCGGATCACGTGGCGGACTACTGCCTTGGTATCGTCCGTTCAAGTCGGCCCGATCGCGAGCAGGCCAGCGAGATGGTACGTGAGTACGTGAGCTGGGGAGCCGGGCCGCGGGCCAGCCAGTTCCTGGTGCTGGCTGCCAAGTCCCACGCACTTCTGGCTGGCAGGTATGCGGTCGAATACGAGGATATTGATGCAGTGGCTCACCCGGTCCTGCGACATCGACTGCGTCTGAACTTCCAGGCCGAGGCGGCCTCAATCACGAGCGACAGTATTATCGATCACCTGCTGGAGCAGGTAAGGCAGCGAGAACTGGCGGGACAAAGCGATGGCAGATCTGCCCAGGCATTTGGATCCCCGCACGCTGGCCAGCCTTGATGGGCTCAAGCTGCGTGCGCGGAAGATCGTCGAGGGCTACATGGCGGGCTTACACCGTAGCCCGCTGCGTGGCTTCTCGGTGGAATTCTCCGAGCACCGCGATTACACCGCCGGGGACGATACCCGTTACCTCGACTGGAAGCTGTTTGCCCGCACCGACAAGTTCTATGTCAAGCAGTACGAGGATGAGACCAACCTGATCTGCTACCTGGTGCTGGATGTGAGTGCCAGCATGGGATACCAGGGTCCGCAGGCGGCCTTCAGCAAGCTGGAATATGTGCGTTGCCTGGCAGCTGCCCTCAGCTGGCTGGTACTGGGGCAGCAGGATGCTGTGGCACTGGCCACGGTTTCGGATCGAGTTGACGAGCTGGTCCGTCCGGCCAGCCATGCGTCGCAGTGGGATGTCCTGCTGGAGCTGCTGGAACGGACAGCAGAGGCCGGAGAGACCGGGATCGGCGAGGCCCTGCATGACCTGGCAGAGCGATTCTCCAGACGCGGTATCGTGTTCATCTTCAGCGACCTGCTGAGTGATCCGAAGGATGTGCTGGCCGGGCTGCGCCACCTGGCTCACCGTCGTCATGACGTGGTCGTCCTGGAAGTTCTGGATCCAGCGGAGCTGGAATTCCCCTTCCAGCATTTCACCCAGTTCGAGGGGATGGAGCAGGAAGGGACGTTGCTGGCCGATCCGCATGCTATCCGCCAGGCCTACCTGGCAGAACTGGCGCGGGGACGGACCGAGCTGAAGGAAGGACTGCGTCAGCTGGGGATGGACCTCTTTCACGTGCGTACCGACCAGCCACTGGACCGGGTCCTGCGCGACTTGTTGGCATCCCGTCGAAATCGTGTCGGTGTGAGTTAAGTCAGTCAGTTAAGTCGGGTGGTCATGGGCCACCTGTCGGAAGGCGAGCAGGAAGATAATCATGATGCCAGTTGCAGCACACAACCTGCTGGGCGCACTGTCCCTGGCCAGGCCAGGGATGCTCTGGTTCGCCCTGGTCGCGCTGCTGCCGCTGTTGATCCACCTCTGGAGTCGGCAACGTTCGAAGTCGGTTTCCTGGGGTGCGATGCGTTACCTGCTGGCGGCGATGCAGCGCCATTCACGCCGCATCCAGCTAAGGCAGTGGTTGCTGCTTGTCGTCCGCACCGCCATCCTCTTGATCCTGGCTCTGGCCCTGGCCGATCCGATCCTCTCCCGCTTTCCCGTGACAGGGGCCAGCCAGCCGCAGCAGCAACCGACGCATTACCTGGTCGTGCTCGATGGCTCCTACTCGATGCTGGCGAGAGAGGATGGCGAATCACGAATGCAGCTGGCGCGGGAGCGAATCTCCCGATGGATCGATCAGGCTGAGCAGGGAGACGGCTTCACGCTGCTGCTGCTGGCGGACCCGCCGCGGGTCGTGATCGGACAACCCGCTTTTGATGCCAGTGATGTGCGCAGGGAACTGCAGGGCCTGGCAGCAACTCACTCCGCAGCTGGCCTCGATAACACGCTGGTAGAGATCGACCAGCTGCTGGCCCGCACGCGACAGGATCATCCGCAGTTCGGTCGGACGGTGGTCGGCATTTTTACTGACCTCGAGGCGCATA
This sequence comes from Planctomycetota bacterium, assembly GCA_963581185.1. Classification (GTDB taxonomy): domain Bacteria; phylum Planctomycetota; class Planctomycetia; order Pirellulales; family Pirellulaceae; genus SAT2750. Next base: position 29,756 of record CAUZOB010000030.1, read on the forward strand.
CCTGGCGGCAGGCTGCTGAAGCGACGACGCGCCAGCTTGTTGAGCGAGTTGCCGATCAGGCCACGCTGGTACTGTTTGACCTGCAGACCAGTCGACAGCCGAACGCAGCGGTTACGAGGCTGGAACAGCCACTGGCCGGAGCCACCACCGGCAACCCCATTCGCTGGGAAGCGGTCGTCCAGAATTTCTCCAGCGAGCCGCTCCCCCAGCTGGTAGCCAACTGGTTTGTTGATGAGCAGCCGGTTCAACAGCAGGTGTTCAGCCTGGCCCCCGGCGAGACGCGGTCGCTGCAGCATCAGCAGGTGTTTGCCACGACAGGTTGGCACCAGGTCCACTTTTCTCTGCAAGGTGACCAACTCGATGTGGATAACCATCGCTGGCAGGTCTGTAACCTGCGTGACAGTTTGCGGGTGCTCTGTGTGGAAGGCAGGCTGGGTGAAGCGAGGCACTTGCAGCTGGCTTTGAATCCGGGCGGTCAGGCCGCCACGCCGATCCAGGCAGACAGGATCTCGATAGGGGGCCTGATCCAGCAGGACCTGGACAACTACCAGCTGGTCTGCCTTTGCAACGTGGCAAGATTTTCCAAGGACGAGGCAGGCCTGCTGGCAGGTTTCGTGCAGCGCGGTGGCTCGCTGGCATTCATGCTGGGTGACCAGGTTCAGCTGGACAATTACAACCTGCTGTTCGCTGAAGGGGCCAGCCAGGTCCTGTTGCCTGGACGGCTGTTGAGTCCCAGTCCGCCCGGACTCTATCGACTCGATCCGCTGGAATACCAGCATCCGCTGATCTCGGTCTTCCAGGGCCAGCAGCGGACAGGATTGCTGTCGACGCCCGTCTATCGCTACCAGCCGGTCCGGCTGGCTCGCAGTGCCTTGCCAGATACCCGCGTCGCCCTGGCGCTGGAGGGTGGCGATCCGTTGATCATCGATCACAGCTGTGGAGAGGGCCGTGTCCTGCTGGTGACAACAGCCATCTCTCCACTCTCACGCGTCTCCTCAGCTGGCACAGAGACCAGCTGGTCGGACCTCTCCAGCTGGCCCAGTTTCCTGCCACTTGTCCAGGAGATGGTGCTGTTTGCGGCTGCCGGCGATCGTCAGTCCCGGCAACTGGCCGTTGGCCAGCGCGCCGCCGGCAATGCCCCGTCCGGGCAGGATGTGCGAAGTGCCCTGATCCGTGATCCTGCCGGCCAGCAGCAGCGGCTGGCGCTGCAGCAGGGTGACGGCCTTGTACGCTGGTCTTTCGCCGAGACATTGAGCAGCGGCGTTTACGGCGTCAGCTATGACGAGGGACAGAGCTGGCCAGACCTGTTTGCTGTCAATGTCGACACGGTCGAAAGCCAGCTTGGCAGGTTCGAGCGTGATCGGTTGCCGGCCGCCATCGGCTCGGTGCTCGAGCCAGGTGATTCGCCGGCGGAGATCGGCCAGCAGGATCGCTCGCTGCACTTGTTCCAGTGGCTGCTGGCAGCAGTACTCGGTCTGCTGCTGCTGGAAACCTGGCTGGGACACCGGCTTGGAAGGAGGGCTGCATGATGGCATCTCTGCTTCGACTTCTTGCCCAGGCCACGCCGCCCGCAGCGACCGGGCTCGAACCGACCTATTTTCATCGCTTCCCCTTGCCAGCTGGCCTCACGCTGCTGGTCGTGGTGGCGAGCATCGCGTTGGTGCTGGTGGTCCTGCGCAAGCGCCGGTCTCTGGTCTCGGCCGGCCAGAACTGGCTGATGGCCGGGCTGCGTGTGGGCCTGATCCTGGTTGTGGTGCTGATGATCTATGGCTGGATGCGGCAACAGCATGTCACCGACTTGCCCGACCTGGTGATCCTGCTGGATGAGTCGACCAGTATGAAACTCGAAGACAACTCAATTCCAGCCGAGCTGCGAGAGCAATGGCTGAGCCAACTTGAAGAGGTCCTCGGGGATGTGCCTGCTGGCCGTTTTCAACTTGCCCAGACAGCTCTGTTGGCGAACGATGCCAGCCTGTTGCGGGAACTGGCGGCCAGCCATCATATCAAGCTTTTCTCGATGGCTGATGGCCTGCGACCGATGGCCGCCGGATCGATCGATTCGATATCCAGCGGGATTCGGCAGCTAACGCCAGTCAGCCAACGGAGTCGATTGGGTGCAGCGATACAGCAGCTGCTCAAGCTCCAGCGAGGCAGGCCAACCACGGCCATCGTGGTACTGACCGACGGCTCGACGACCGAGGGGCCCTCGATTGCCGAGGTGTCCGAGGAGTCAGCAGATCGCGGCATTCCTCTCTTCCTGGTTGGTATCGGCACACCGGCTGGGCCACTCGATCTCACACTCCAAGACCTGGTAGCTGACCGGGTTGCCTTTGTTGAGGACCTGGTCACGTTTGATCTGCGCGTGACCGCCACGGGACTCGTTGAGCGGCAGTCGGTCACAGTGGAATTGAGGCAGGTCGGGTCCAGCCAACTGCTGGGGTCGGCGGAGATCGAGCTGGGGGGCGACCTCACCAGCGGGCGAGTGCGGTTGTCACACCGGGTCGAGCAGCCGGGTGAGCAGCAGTACCAGCTCCGAGTGACCCCGCTGGAAGGAGAGTCGGACCAGCAGAACAACAACCGTGAGCACCGTGTGCTGGTTCGGGATGAAGCGATCCGGGTCCTGTTGGTTCAGGAATACCCCAATTTTGAATTCCGCCTGCTGCGTGACATGCTGGGCCGTTTGAGTGAGCAGGCGGGCACGCCAGTGGAACTGGTGACGGTTTTGCAGGAAGCGGATGCGGACGCGGCTGCTGCGAATCCGCGTTTCTTGACCAGCATGCCGGTCAGTCGCGATGAGCTGTTTGAGTTCGATGTGGTGGTTTTTGGCGACGTCAATCCACAATTGCTGGGCAACTCGGTGCTCGATAACCTCGCCGAGTTTGTCAGCCAGCGTGGAGGCGGCCTGGTGCTGTTGGCTGGACCACGGCACATGCCAATGGCCTATCGCGGCAGCCCACTGGAAGGTCTTGTGCCTTTCTCCCTGGAGGGGTCAGAATTGCCGCCCGATTCTCCTGCCGGCACGGCAGCCCGCCAGCTGCAGCTTGCCAGCCAGGGTGAACAGTTACCGCACCTGGTGCTGGGCCAGGATGCGGAAGCTGGAGCTGCTCAATGGCAGGCGATGCCGCCCTGTTTCTGGTTGCTCGAAGCGGGCCCGTTGCGAGACGGTGTGCGTGTGCTGGTGGAATCGCCTCGGCCCCAGGCAGGTATGTCGCCGGTGGTGACGTTGCAGTTTGTGGGAGCTGGCAAGGTCATTTTTCACGCCACGGACGAGTCCTGGCGATGGCGCGGTAATCCTGCCGGCGAGCAGCTCTACCAGCGCTACTGGCTGCAGACGCTGCGTTA
>CAUZOB010000031.1:0-32270 GCA_963581185.1 Planctomycetota bacterium
CGGTGGCGGTGGCGGTGGCGGCGGCGGCGGCGGCGGCGGTGCCGGCGGTGGCGGCGGTGGCGGTGCCGGCGGAGGCGGAGGCGGAGGACGATCGCGCTCCAATGGACGCGGACGGCGCCGTCGACGCGGAGGCGACTTTGTGCCGCGGGCAGGCGAAGGTGATTTGCCGGACAGTGGGTCCGGGACAATCGACGCCGCCTTTGGTTTGCTGGAAATGCATCCAAATGGCTACGGTTTTCTGCGCAGCCCGCGCAATAACTACAGTCGCGAACGCAGCGATCCCTTTGTGCCCGGCACGATGATCGAGCGCTACGGCCTACGCCCGGGCGTGATGGTCCGTGGACTTGTACAGCATGCTCGCAAGCAGCAAGGACCGCGACTTCGTGAACTCGTCGATATCGACGGCATGCGACCCGACGATTACAGCGACGTCAAGACTTTTGAGAGTATGACGGCAATCAACCCGGAACAGTGGCTTAAGCTGGAAGTCGGTCCCGAGCCGCTGACAAACCGCGTGATCGATCTCTTGTCCCCCTTGGGCAAAGGTCAGCGAGCGCTGATTGTTGCCCCCCCGCGGACCGGCAAGACGATCATGCTGCAGCACATCAGCCAGGGTATCTCGAAAAATCATAAGGACGTCAAGCTGGTTGTCCTGCTGATTGACGAGCGACCTGAAGAAGTTACCGACATGCGTCGCAGTGTGGATGGCGAGGTGATCGCCTCCAGCCTGGATCAGGATGTCGAGAGTCATGTCCGCTTGTCCCAGTTGGTGGTCGAGAGGTGTAAGCGGCTGACCGAGATGGGACAGGACGTTTTTCTCTTGATGGATTCGATCACCCGGCTGGCCCGCGCCTTTAACAAGTGGGTTGGCAACACCGGGCGGACCATGTCCGGCGGCGTTGACATCAAGGCGATGGATATACCCAAGAAGCTGTTTGCCAGCGCCCGGGCATTCGAGGAAGGTGGCTCACTGACAGTCGTCGGTACTGCCTTGATCGATACCGGCAGCCGGATGGACGAGTTGATCTTCCAGGAGTTCAAGGGGACGGGCAACATGGAGCTGGTGCTCGATCGCAAGCTGTCTGACCGTCGTGTCTGGCCATCGATTGATATCAGCCAGTCGGGTACCCGTCGCGAGGAACTGCTGTTGGATCCGGAAAGGCTGCATGCGGTCACGATGTTACGCCGCACACTGGCCTCGATGCACCATGTGGATGCAATGGAGCAACTGATCAAACAGCTGGGACGATTCGCGACCAATGACGAGTTCATACAGCTGATCAGCAAGACCAGCGTACTGGACTAGATCGACCAGGGCATCGATCACCCGGAGGGTAAGCGAATTGGCTAGCGGCCTCATTGGAAATGAGGTGCCCCGCAAGGGGTTGCGGGTTCAAGTCCCGTGCCCTCCGCTTTGCCTCTAATCTCTGGCAGATCGCGTACCTGACCCCCTTCGGCGGTCGGAACAGACCACAAGCGATCTGGTCGATCCCTGTCTGCGATTCCCTCCGACTCCCGACGGGAGTCGGCCACATCGATCTGCCACCACGAGCTTCTGCTTCCAACTCTCCCAGCTGGTACGGTAGAATGAGTCCCGATGAAAAAATATCCCACCACATTCAACTGTCGATCTGCAATCTGCTTCCTCGCTCTGCTGATGGTGATCAAGGGAACTGCGGCGGGACAGGATAACAACGCTCCCGGCGCAGCGGATGACGGTGAAAGCAAAGCGGCACTCGCCACATTCGATGAACTCAAGACAGCCGGCGCACGGCGGTCGAGTTACCTCCAGCAGCAGTATCGGGCAGTCAAGACCAGGACGCCACGCGCCAACCTGGCAGCATTCCGAAGGGACATTGAGCCAATCCTGAAGAAAGCCTGCCTTGATTGTCATGGGCCTGAAATCCAGGAGGGCAATATCCGCATCGACATGCTCGATCCCGATCTGATGCGTGGCGAAGATGTGAGCTGGTGGCTCGAGGTCATGGCCGTACTCAGCAACGGCGAAATGCCGCCCGCCGACGCGCCCCAACTGGCGGACGGGGATCGCAGCACAGTGATTGAATGGCTTTCCTCAGAGATCCAGATCGCCTCGGCAGTGCGCCGTGCCGAACAGGGGCACTCCTCGTTCCGGCGGATGACCCGCTATGAATACAACTACGTCCTCCAGGATGTGCTGGGGCTGCCGTATGACTTCGCCAAAGACCTGCCCCCGGAGGCGTTCTCAGAAGATGGCTTCCAGAATAGTTCTGAATTGCTGCACATGTCCGTCGTACAGCTTGAGACCTACCGCACGCTGGCCCGCAAGGCACTGATGCGGGCAACGGTCCATGGGCAACAGCCGCCCATGCTGTTTTGGGGTGTGACCATGAAGGATGCTGCCCAGAGAGAATGGCCCGCGCAAGCCGAACAGCTGGAGAAGATCAAGCAGCAATTCAAGGATGACCCGGTCAAACAAAAACAGGAAATCGACCGCCTGACCGCCAGCTTCAAGAATCCCCACGGCAATACCTACTACAGAGACCTGACGAGCGGGCGAACGGCGTCTGCAAAATGGGCCTACTACGGGGCCAAGTACGCATTCGCAGCAGCTGCTGTGCGTCCCCAGATACCGGAGTCGTTCGATCATGTGGCGATCATCCCCCGCGGCCGACATCTGATTATTGAACTCGGAGACAGGCTGCCTGAAGAAGGCACGATGCGAGTCCGTGTCCGTGCCTCACAAACCTCTGGGGATGATTCAGGTACGCCCAGTCTGCAGCTTGAATTTGGCTGGCGGGCCAGTAACGAAGGTCGGGCGACGATGCGAATCAGCGGCCAGGACACACCGATTGAAGCCGCACCCGACAGCCCTCAGATTTACCAGTGGGATATTCCGCTGGGTGAGATTTACCCTCGCAACTCTGTGCGGAACATATCGAAAATGGGTGCCATGCCGAGCCCATCGGAGTACATCCGCTTTGTCAACAGCTCCGTGTCTCAAGGCGATATCCAGATCGACTACGTGGAAGTTACGACACCCGTTTATGACCTCTGGCCTCCTGAATCGCACCGACAGATTTTTATCGATGCCGAGGACAAGTCCGACGAGAGCAGCTACGCCCACGACCTGCTTACCAACTTTATGGCTCGTGCCTGGCGACGAAATGTCTCGAACGCAGAAGTAGATCAAAAAGTCGCCTTGTTTACCGCCATCCGCCCGCGGTGTGACAGTTTTGAAGAGGCGATTGTGGAAGTGCTTGCGACCGTGCTTTCATCACCCAAGCTTCTCTACCTGGTGCGGGCAGACGTGCCGAGCGGCAGAGGCAACCGGCCTGCTGATCAACACCTTTCCGATTACGAACTCGCCACTCGCCTGTCCATGTTTCTCTGGAGCAGCACGCCCGATCGGGAGCTGTTGGAGGTAGCGTCCAGGGGACAGCTAAGCAACGCCGACGTTCTTGATCGTCAGGTGCAGCGGATGCTTTTAGACCGACGGTCCCAGCGGTTTTCAGAACACTTCGTGCGACAGTGGCTGGGTATGCAGTTGCTGGATTTTCTCAGCGTCGACCGGAAGGCCTACCCTCAATTTGACCCCCCTCTGAAAGAGGCGATGCAGCAGGAAACGGTGGCTTTCTTTCATGAGCTGCTGCAGAACAATCACAGCCTGCTGGATTTTATCCATGCCGATTACACGATGGTCAACGAGCGACTTGCCAGCCATTACGGATTAAGCGATGTGCGGGGCAATCACTTCCGCAGAGTCAAGCTTGAGCCACAACACAGACGAGGCGGTTTGCTGACTCAGGCCGGTTTGCTGGCCATGAATTCAGACGGCACCGATTCGCATCCGCTCAAGCGTGGCATCTGGATGCTGGAAAGTCTGTTAAACGACCCGCCGCCACCCCCACCTCCGGCTGTGCCCGAGATCGATCTTGCCGATCCTGCAATTGCCAGGATGACGCTAAAACAACGGATCGAGGACCACCGTAATCACGCCGCGTGCATGTCCTGTCACGCAAAAATCGATCCCTGGGGAATCGCTTTTGAGAACTTTGATGCGATTGGCAGCTGGCGCACGGAAATTCAGGGAGAGCCGGTCGATGCGTCCAGCCTGCTGTTCAACAGCCAGCAACTGGACGGCATGGATGGACTGAAGCGTTTTCTGCTGGAAAACCGCCAGGACCAGTTTGCTCGTGCCATGGTCTACAAGATGACAACCTATGCTCTGGGCAGGCCCTTGACCTTTGCTGATCACTCAGGCCTGGATCGGATTACAGCCGATCTTCGCAAACAGGGAGACGGACTTGCTACAATGGTCACATTAATCGTTGAAAGCGAGCTGTTTCGGTCGAAGTAGATTTCACTGGGTATTGAATCGCGATTGACTGCAACGTTTTACAGAAGAACACGCTGCCATGACCATACATCTGAACTCACTTGATCGCCGACGGTTTCTTCGCGGTACAGGCATGGCGCTGGCGTTGCCCTTGTTCGAGTCGGCCTCGACTTCGCTCAAGGCCGCTGCTGAATCCGAAAATCCCAAGCGACTCGCATGCTTTTATTTCCCGGACGGCGTCCCCATGCCACTTGCCGAGGACCCGGCCCACAAGGAGTGGAACTGGTTTCCTCATGGCGGCGGGAAGGACTTCACATTCACCAGGTGTTTTGAACCGCTCGAGTCGCTGCGGAATGACTTGACCGTGCTGTCTGGGTTTTCCCACCCAAGAGTTCGAAGCGTTCACGGCCATTCGAATGCCGACCAATTCCTGACCGCAGCAGCGACCGGCTACGAGGGAGACTACAAGAACACGATTTCAGTCGACCAGGCGTACGCAGCCGAGGTGGGTGCCGAAACCCGTTTTGCCTCGCTCGTTATGTCCACCGACGGTGGTACAGGTACACCGCGGGGAGCCCAGACGCTGTCATTTAGTCGCAATGGACGAGCCATCCCGGCAGAGCATCGTCCCAAGCGAATCTTTGACATGTTGTTCGTCAAAAGCGATGGCGATGCGGCCCGCCGGCTGGCACTCAGCCAGAGTGCGCTGGATGATCTGCTGGCTGATGCACGTTCATTGCGAAAGTCGCTCTCCAGCCAGGATCAAGAATCGCTTGATGAGTACCTGCAGTCGGTCCGCGACACGGAGATCAAGGTCGAGAAAGCGAAACGCTGGATCAACACGCCGCTTCCGACGGTCAATGTTGACCACCTCAAACTGGACATCACGCCGAACGATCCCCGGCTCTATCTGCAGACCATGTTTGAGTTGATCTACCTGGCTTTCAGAACAGATTCCACACGCGTGGCAACCTATCAGATCGGCCGCGAAAACGGAGTCGGACAAAGTGATCATCTTGCCCGGGCGGTTGGCTTCAATCTATCTCACCAATTGTCGCATGAGACGAAGAACCCCGGTGGCTGGAAGGATTTTGGGATTTACTGCCGATTCCTGAACGAAGAATATGGCCGATTTGCTGCGAAGCTGAAGCAGACACCGGAGCCGGCCGGAAGTGGAACCATGCTGGACAACACGCTGATCCTGTACGGTTCCGCATCAAGCGCCTTCCACCTCTCTCGCAACTATCCATTGATCCTGGCAGGTGGCAAGGCGATGGGATTCAAGCACGGTCAGTACCTCAATTACGGACCCGAGAAGCCAGCTGGCGGTCCCTGGAACGGCGGCCGGGAGCCATGGCAGAAGGAGATCGTCCACGATGACATCCCCTTGTCGAATCTCTTTGTCAGCATGCTCCAGCGTCTCGGCGTCGAGACCGACAGATTCGCTGACAGTACAGGCACGGTCGCTGACGTGTGATTGGCCAGGCAACCCTTGCAGAGATGTGCGAGGCAGCAGCCACTGACCCGCCTGTTACCTGGAATGTTACCCGTGTAGCAGGCGCTCATAGTCTCGCAAGCTCAGGCTGCAATCAAAACACTTGAGCACGAAATCGAGTCACTGCAATCTGGCATTTCCGGACAGCCGGCCGCTACTGAAGTGGTGAGTGACGAGCCGCCGGGCGGGTAACCAATAATCTGATCTGTTAACTGCTGCGTGCACTACTGCCCCACTCCAGAGGGAGATGAAACTGATGTCCGCATTCGACAAGATCTGTGCTCTACTTTCGATTGGTGTTGGGGTCCTGTTCATGGTCCTCGGCGTGATCGGTTTCATGGCGGGCTCCAGCGCCCACTTTACACTCCCTCCGATCATCGGAGGCTTGCCATTTTTCTTGGGCTGGGGGATGTCGGTGCCGCTGATCAAGTTCTGGTCGCGCACAAATGCAACGGCCTCGCGGCGGCAGCGCATCGTAGTGGCGGAAGAGAGACCGAACTTTTCCGATTTCGATCCGGATGAATAGATTCGTCCCTTCCGCTTCACCTGCCAGGCTGCATAGCGGGTAGTCGATCTGTCTGCTCTGTGGTTACTGACCTCATGCCAGCAGCCTCTAACTATCTCACGGCCGGCATGGCATAATGGTCTGGTCGAGCACCTTTGTTTCCAGGGAGCCAGATCGATGCTGACCGCGAGACAGAATCTGCCCATGCTGCTTTGTATTGCCCTCGTATGGGGCCTGCCCTGTTCAACTCTGTCGGGCCAGGAGCAGCCGGCCAAGGTGGTCGTGTCGGCTGTGGTTGAGCGGTCGCTGTCGGCCCAGCGGTCCATCGTGGGGACGATCATGCCGCGACGCACCAGCCTGGTAGGCAGCGGCGTGGACGGCCGTGTGGTCGAGTTGCTGGTCAGGGAAGGTGACACGGTCAAGCAAGGGCAGCCACTTGCTCGCTTGCGAACAACATCATTGCAATTGCAGCTGGCTGGCGCCCAGGCTGAGCTGACGCTACGGCAGCAGGAGTTGGCCGAGCTGGAGAACGGAGCGACGCTGGAGGAACTTGCACAGTCGCGAGCGAGAATGGAAGCGGCCCTGGCTTCGAAGTCATTCACCAGCTGGAAGTACAAGCAGGTGGCGGACCTGTTCGCCCAGGGACAGGCGGCGACCGAGAGTGATTTGCAGCAGTCGCTGGCCGACTCGCAGCGAGATCAACAGCTTTATCTGCAAGCCAAGGCGCTCTATGACCTGACAATCCGTGGCCCACGCCCCGAGCGAATTGCCCAGGCCCAGGCCCAGCTGCTGGTCCAGCAGCGGCGCGTCGACGTGCTGGATGATCAGATCCTTCGGCACACGATCGAGGCCCCGTTTGCTGGTCATGTGACAAAGGAACATACCGAGCTGGGTCAGTGGCTTCGCGAGGGCGAAGCGGTTGTTCAGCTGGTGCAGCTAAGTGAAGTCGATGTGGTGATTCCGGTCCTGGCTGAGGACGTCGGCAAGCTGCAGCTTGGTACAGCGGTGCGCGTCGACGTGCCGGCATTACCACAGCAGCTATTGAACGGCAGTATCGCCGTTGTCGTTCCGCTGGCTGACGCGCAGGCACGAACATTTCCTGTTAAGGTGCGTGTTGTCAACCAGCAGACGCCTTCCGGCCCGCTGCTCAAGGCGGGGATGATTGCCAGGGTGGCATTGCCTGCCGGTCCAGCTCGCACGATGACACTTGTTCCTCGGGACGCGATTGTGCTGGGTGGAGAAAAGCCGGTCGTCTACCTGGTGGAAGAAGCCAAGGGTCAGGTGGGCAAGATGGTGGCACGTCGTGTCGTGGTGCGGCTGGGAATCTCCGCCGACGACATGATCCAGGTCGAGGGAGACTTGAAGAAGGGAGAGCGAGTTGCTGTGCTGGGCAACGAACGGCTGCGCCCGGGCCAGCAGGTAGCGATCCAACCGGCTCAGAAGCCTTGAGTTCTGCTTTCGGGGTGACAGGAACGCTGGGCCTCTGTTGCTTACATGGTCGACCGGCTAGAAGGCCTTGATTCGAGTGCATTCATGAACCTGGTAAAGGCCTTTGTCGATAATCCGGTCAAGGTGACTGTCGGTGCGCTGCTGGTCGCGCTGTTCGGTTCCATCTCACTGGCCAGGATGCCCAAGCAGCTGACACCGGAGGTTGAGAGCCCGGTCATCATGGTCAGCACTCGCTGGCCCGGGGCGAGTCCCCAGGAGATGGAACGCGAGATCGTTCTTGAGCAGGAAGAACAGCTCAAGAGTGTCGAGGGATTGATCAAGATGTCCTCTGAATGCAGGGATTCGGAGGGCCGGATCGCGTTGGAGTTTGCTGTTGGTACCGGTATCCAGGATGCCACGGTGCAGGTCAGCAGCCGACTGCAGCAGGTCCGTGAATACCCGATTGATGCCCAGGAACCGGTGATTGAAACGCGTAATATTTCGGATCGTTCGATCGCTCGACTGGTGCTGACTCCGCGACCGCCAACCAAGCAACGGATTGCTGAGTTTGCCCGCCAGCATCCGCAGTTATCGGGCCAGCTGGAGTCGGTCTTGAGCGCCATGAACCCAGCCTTGATGATCTACCGACTGCGGCGGTTGGAAGACGAGATTGGCGAGCAGTACCCGGAATTGCAGCAGTTGATGCCGCCCAAGATCGACGTGATGAAGCTGCGCCGCTATACCGAGGACGTGATCGAAGCCCGACTGGAGCGTGTCCAGGGAGTCTCGGACGTTTATGTATACGGTGGCCTGCAGGACGAACTGCAGGTAACGGTTGACCCGGAGCGACTGGCAGCTCGGCAATTGACGATGTCCGACCTGCGTCGCGCCCTGGTCGGACAAAACCTGGATTCATCGGCGGGAGATATTTGGCAGGGCAAGCGGCGCTGGGTGGTCCGCACGCTGGGCCAGTTTCGGGATCCGCAGCAGGTCAAGGACCTGATTGTTGCCGTCCGCAACGGCGTTTCGATCCGTCTCGACGACGTGGCCGACGTCAAGCTGGACTTCAAGAAGCCAGACAGTATTTCGCGGCGATACGGCGAGCCCAACAACGGCCTTGGCGTGCAGCGCAGAATCGGCGCCAACGTGATGGATGTGATGACCGGCCTGCGGACTGCTGTCAGGGAACTGAATGACGGTGTTCTCAAGCAGAAGGGCCTTGAGTTGTACCAGTACTACGACGAGACAACCTACATCTCTTCAGCCATCTCGCTGGTGCAGAACAACATCTTCCTGGCCACGGCGCTGACGATGATCGTGTTGATGCTGTTCCTGCATCGTTCGCTCCGCACCGTGCTCTCGATTCCGCTGATTGTCTCAACGGCAGTCGCGGCGATCGTCATCTCTCCCTGGTTCTTCCTGCTCACCCTGGCACTGATCCTGGGCGTCGGCTTCTGGTTTGGACGTGGGGCGCTGGTGGTCGGCCTGGCCATACCAACCAGCGTGGTCGCCACTTTCCTGGCCCTGGGCCTGATAGGTCGGTCGCTGAATGTAATCAGCCTGGCTGGCATGGCCTTTGCCGTCGGCATGCTGGTCGATAACGCCGTGGTGGTATTGGAGAACATCCACCGTCGCCGCCGGCTGGGAGAGGATGCTATGACAGCCTCCATTCGCGGTACCTCCGAGGTCTGGGGCGCGGTGGTCGCGTCGACTTTTACTACCGTGGCAGTCTTCCTGCCTGTTGTTTTCCTTGAGGATGTGACCGGCCAGCTGTTTCGTGATATCGCCTTGGCCATCAGTTTTGCCGTTGTCTTTTCGTTGCTCGTCTCCTCCACAGTGATTCCCACCGCCTCGGCCCGACTTTACCGTCGTGAGGATGACGAACAGGATCAACAGCATCACTCGGTCCGCTGGCTGGGGCAGCTGGGCCAGGGATTCACACGCCGGATCGTGCTGACCAATCGCTGGATCCAGGCACGCGCCGCACGGTCCTGGCTGACCATCGCCGGCGTCCTGATCTCGTCCTTGTTGGTGAGTTACCTGATCTGGCCCAAGGTCGAGTACCTGCCGGCGGGTAACCGTAATTATGTCTTCATGCAGATCTCGCCGCCGCCCGGTTATAACCTGGACGAGTTGATGAAGATGGGGCAGCAGATTGAGCAGGATCTTAGTCCCAACTGGGATGTCGACCCAGGCAGCCCGGAGGCAGCCAAACTCGATTCTCCAGTCATCAAGTACTATTTTTTCGTGGTCTTCGGTCGTCGCGTGTTCATGGGTTGCCAGGCCCACGATCCGGACCGTGTGCGGGAGTTAATTCCGCGTATGCAGGAAGTGGGAAATCAGTTTCCCGGGACGATGTGTTTTGCATCCCAGTCGAGCCTGTTTAATCGGGGCCTGAGCGGTGGTCGCGTGATCGATATCGAGATCACCGGGCCGGACCTGATTCAGCTGGTAGAAATTGGACGTGATGTGCTGGCGCGAGTTAAAGGTAATGGGAGTGATGGCCAGCCGCTGTTGCCCGACGTGCAGGCTCTGCCCAAGCCCAGCCTGGATCTCTCCAGTCCGGAAATCCACCTGTCGCTACGGCCTGTCGAGGCGGCCGAACAGGGTGTCACAGTGGTGGACCTGAGCTACACGGTGGATGCCCTGGTGGACGGAGCCTACGCGGGAGATTTCTACGTCGGCGGCGACAAACTCGATATTACCCTGATGGGCCGAGAGTCGTTTGACTTGCGAACACAGGACCTGGGACAGCTGACAGTGGCAACTCCCACCGGACGCCTGGTACCCCTTGCCGCCGTGGCCGATATCACGATGGGATCCGGTCCCGAGCAGATCAATCGCCGTGAGCGTTTGCGAGCGATCACGATCCAGGTAAGTCCGCCAGTCGAGATGCCACTGGAAGAAGCGATGGAGATCGTTGAGCAGCAGGTGATCGGTCCACTGCGGAACGATGGAAGCCTGCCCGACGGCTACATGATTAACCTCTCGGGTGCAGCCGACAAGCTGCGACAGACCTGGGACTCTCTCCGCTGGAACCTGCTGCTGGCGCTGGTCATCACCTACCTGCTGATGGCCGCACTGTTCGAATCCTGGCTGTACCCCTTCGTGATTATCCTGACCGTGCCGCTGGGTGCCGTTGGCGGCTTGCTTGGCCTGCGGATATTGAACTTGTTCGTGCTGCAGCCACTCGACGTGCTGACCATGCTCGGTTTCGTGATCCTGATCGGGACTGTCGTTAACAATGCAATCCTGATCGTCCACCAGTCGCTTAATCATATTCGCCAGGATGGAATGTCTCATCGCGAAGCGATTCCCTTGAGCGTGGAATCCCGCGTGAGACCGATCTTCATCACCACGACCACGACCGTGCTTGGCCTCTTGCCACTGGTCGTCGTATCGGGTGCCGGTAGTGAACTCTACCGGGGCCTGGGCAGCGTCGTGCTGGGGGGACTGCTGGTCTCAACGATGTTGACCCTGGTCCTGGTACCGACCGTCTTCACCTTGACGATGGACATCCGCCTGAAGGTCGTCGGCTGGTGGCAGGGAGTAGAAGTGCAGACGGCAGACAGTGGCAGTAGCGGGGACGGGGAGCGTGACAGAGTGACGGACCAGCAGAGTGGCAGAGTGGCAGAAGTGGTTAGTGGTCAGTAGTTACAGGTTACAGGTTACAGGTTACAGATTATGAAAGTGCAATTGTCTCGAATCCAGCATGTCGCCCTGTGGGTTATTCATGGTGTTCTTGTCTTGTTCCTGCCAGTGGCGCTGGTCTGTGCCGAGGAGGGCCCGCTGGCCCACTGGCCGCTGACCACAGACAGCCGCGACATTTCCGGCAACGGTCATCATGCCATGAATCATGGCGCCGGCTTTGAGGGGCAGCAGGGAGCACTATTTGATGGCATCGACGATTGGCTGGAGGTTCCAGTCCGCGGCACACTGCAACTGGGTAAATCCAACTTCACGATCGCCACCTGGGTCCACACAGAAGCGGAGCTGGATGATGTGCTGGGTGATATCCTCAGCTGGTACGACCCAGCCAGTTCGAGCGGAGTGAATCTTTCCTTGATGAACTATGCGGGAGTGACCTCGGCCCAGTCCAACTGGCGTAACATCCTGTTCGGCATCGACGCTGACCAGCCGGCAAACAACTGGGTTGATTGCGGCCGGCCGGGAGAGAACCGCCAGATCAAGTCGCTGGTGGTTTTCGCCGGCGATCTGTATGCAGCCACCTGGGAGCCGGCGCCTGGAGCGGCGGGACATGTCTACCGTTATGCCGGCGGGCAACGCTGGATTGACTGCGGCGCCCCCAGTCTCGCCAACTCGATCACAGGCATGGCTGTTTACCAGGGCAGGTTGTATGCCGGCTCGGAATTGTACAGTGGGGCCGGGTCCTCGCTCCCCCCCTCCCCTAACGTCAACAAGGGGGGACACGTCTACCGCTATGAGGGTGGCCACCGCTGGACCGATGTTGGGACTGTCAGCGATGTCCGCAGCGTCAGTGGCCTGGCGGTCTTCAAGGGGCAGTTGTATGCCGGCACCGGCACCACCGGCGCCTGGCGAGATAGCCCCCGGCATCGAGGCATGTATCGATACGATGGCAAGAACGGCTGGATCGATTGTGGATGTCCCGGCTTGCGGGTTGTACACATCGGAGTTCACAACGGCAGCCTGCTGGGACTCAGTTATGACGCTGGCGGCTTCTTTCGCTATGACGGCGGAACCGACTGGACCCGCCTGGGACCGATACCCGAGAGCACGCAGGCCTACTCGCTGGCTGTCTACCAGGGTCGAGTGCATGTCGGCACCTGGCCCACCGGTTCGGTCTACCGGCTGGATGGTCCCCAGCAATGGACTCACGCCGGTCGGCTTGGTGAAGAAAAAGAAGTCATGGGAATGGCTGTCTACAACGGCAAGCTGTACGCCGGAACTTTGCCGATGGCCGATGTCTACCGCTACGAGGGCGATGGTCGCTGGCTGTCGACCGGCCAGCTCGATACGACTCCCGATGTTCGGTATCGTCGTGCCTGGTGTACGGCCGTCTTCGAGGGGAAGTTGTTTTGCGGAGTGCTTCCCAGTGGTCATGTCTGGTCAATGAAAGCCGGTAATTGCGTGACCTACGACCATGCAATGTCTGCCGGCTGGCACCACCTGGCGGCGATCCGGGATGGCGATCGACTGATCCTCCACCTCGATGGCCAGAAAATAGCTGTTAGCAGCCGGCTGGATGCCGAGCGTTATGATCTCAGCAACGAGACGCCCTTGAAGATTGGTTTTGGCCAGCACGACTATTTCAATGGCCGTCTTCGCGACCTGCGGATTTACGACCGGGCGCTGTCGGGTCGTGAAGTCAAAGCGATCAGTCGCGAGAAGCCATAATCAACAGTCCGGCTAGACCAGCTCATCGATGGGCTTGTGGTTATCCAGCAGCATTTGTGGACGGCCCCGCAAGTCGGGCATCACCAGGTCGTCGGCGGTGAAACCCATCTGGTGATAGAGCGTGGCGAAGACATCGCGGTAATGCACAGGCCTGGTTGCCGGCTCTTCACCCAGTCGGTTTGTGGAGCCAATCACCTGTCCGCAGCGCAGCCCTCCTCCTGCCAGCAGCACCGAGTTGGCCTGGGGCCAGTGATCGCGGCCGGCAGTCCCGTTAATCTTCGGTGTACGACCGAATTCGCCCCAGACCACGACCGAGACATCGTCAAGCATGTCGTGGGCGTCGAGGTCCTTGATCAGGGCTGTCAGGCCGATATCGAGCAGCGGCAGGGTGGCTCGGCAATTGGAGAAATTCTCCTTGTGCCAGTCCCAGTTAAAGCCACCCCGGCTCATTCGTTCCAGCGGCCACTGGCTCAGTGTCAGCGTGACACAACGTGTGCCGGCCTGGACCAGTCGCCGGGCAATCAGGAATTGCTTGAGCAGTTCCGGGCCACCCAGTTCCGCAGTCGGTGTGTCCTGGATGCCGTAGCGTCGCCAGCTTGATTCGCCTTCCGCTTTCCAGTTGAGTGCCTCGGCCAAAGCACCCGAGGTGAGGATGCCAAAGGCCTGGCGGTTGATGGCATCCATCCCCTCCATGATCCCGCTAGCATCCAGGTCGCGTCGGAAACGGTCAAAGGCGCCCAGCAGGGCGCGGCGATCACCAAGTCGATCGAGAGAGATTCCCTGCAGGACAATCTCGGCGGGCTGCTCAGCGTCTGCCTGAACCTGCTCGGTCGAGACGCCAGACTGGTAGACAATGTCGCCGCGTTTCTTGCGGTTCGGTTCAAAGCCGGCATTGCCGACGCCCAGGAATCCCGCTTGATTCAGCGATGCCCGGGTGGTCGATTCGGCATTGGGCGGCGAGAGGCTGACGAAAGACGGGACTGCCCGCTCAACTCGCCCCTGCAACTGGGAGATGACCGCGCCCATCGATGGCCAGCCGCCGGTGGGAAAGCCGGGACGGAAGGGAGAGTCGCCCTGCTGGGGATGCGTCTCCCAGCCGGTCAGGCACTGGTGCACGTTGTGATCGTTGAGGCCGCCGTAGAGTGAGCGAATGATCGCCACCTTGTCCATCACCGAGGCAATGCCGGGCAACAGTTCACAGATCTCGATGCCCGGTACCGTACTGGCGATCGGTTTGAACTCACCCCGGATCTCCGCCGGCGCGTCCGGCTTGAGGTCGTACATGTCCAGATGCGGCGGGCCACCTGGCAGCACGATCATGATGACCGACTTGCCCTGGCTACCTCCGGCGGCCTTTTCCGCCTGCAGCAGCTGTGGCAATCCCAGACCACCCATCGCCAGGCTACCGATCTTGAGAAAGGAGCGGCGCTGGATAGAGTCGCAATAACGGGAGGCAGTGCCGGGGATTGTCAGCATTGTCAAACCAGCCAGGTGACAGGAATATCGCTTTCATTGATTATCGTCATCCAGGCTGCGTTCGCAAACACCGAATTCTGGAAGTTGCAGTGGCGGCTGGCTGGCTGCTGTACCGCTGGACCAGCTGGAACCGTCCAGCCACCAGCTGGCCGAGAGCGCAGCCGATAACTGTACGGCCAGGTAGAACAGCATCGATGCGATGTTGCCCGCAATACCAGCGGGCCGGATACCCGGAACCTGGTCGATACTGGCCAGGCTGCCGTGCAGTAATCCCGCTGCCAGGCCAAACAAAGGGGCCAGCAACAGTAGGCGGCCGCAGCGATGACGGCAGATGATGAGCAACAGGCCCAGTACGATTCCGGTCTGGGCCCCGGCCCAGGCGCCCATTATGCCAGCCAGGATGGCGGCAAAACCGGCCTGCAGCAGCCAGCTGGCGAGCGGCTGGGGAACCGTCGGCCGGGCGGCAGTGGTCAGCACGGCGGCAAACAGCATGCCAGCCAGCGCACCACCGGTCAGGCCAGCGAGCAACCCCACGCTGACTAAACGTGTCACCGAGCCGGCAGGTATTGGCGGACTGGATCGTTGGGGAGCGTGATAGGACATAAGTCACCATGCCATTTCGTTGTGCCAGTCAGGGTGCCAGTCAGGGTGCCAGGTAATCCGGTGCCTCGGGCAAAAGCTGTGGTACCCAGCTCATGCGAGTGGCCAGCACCCGGAAGGGATTCTTCCTGAGGTCCGGGTGCACAGTGATTCTGTTGGCGGTCCAGCGCCAGCTGCCGCCATGCTGAGTGCTGGCATTGCCGATGTTGGCGAGGTAACGGCGCCAGATCACACTCATCATGTGTTGCCCGCCGTACTGCATGGCAATTCTGTTGAGCTCGCCATTGCAGCGAACCCAGGCATCTGTTTCAACCCGCAGTTCGCCCGAGGCCAGCTCGGTCACTGTCCAGCGACGGGCACCCACGAGCATGTGATTCCCCAGCGTGACCCCCATCACGAATCCCTCCTCGGGATTACTGAACAGCCGCACTGCCACGTCCGGCGGGTTGGCCATCCTCTGAGCGGTATTCAGCATCCCATAGATTGCATCGTTCGCTGCAATATCGGGCAACGTTCGTGGATGGAAGATCAC
This sequence comes from Planctomycetota bacterium, assembly GCA_963581185.1. Taxonomy (GTDB): domain Bacteria; phylum Planctomycetota; class Planctomycetia; order Pirellulales; family Pirellulaceae; genus SAT2750. The sequence continues at coordinate 15,731 of CAUZOB010000031.1, forward strand.
ATAACGGTGGCCAGCCAGTGCGGGAGGGTCGAGCGGGCCGGCGTTGACCAGCGTGGCCCTGGCGATGTTGCGGTGAGAGAACTGTTTGAAGTTATTCAGCCACTGGAAGATCTGCTGCGCCCCGTAGGAGTGCGAGTCAGGCTGGATCGTGATCGCATGCCGGCTGTGAATCAGTGGTCCGCTGCCATGTCCCCAGTTGACTGTCATATCGACCAGCAGCCGCAAGCGTGGATCGATGCCAGCCACCGTGTTGGTCGGGGCCCCGTAGCCAACGCCTGGGCGATGTGTTGTCGAGGGAATGGGAGCGCGTCCCCCCTGCTGCAATAACTCCAGCACAGCCGGATCGATATCAGGATGTATCGTGCGCACACTGCCGTCGGGAAACAGGCCGATCGGCATCGAGTAGGGTCGCGTTGAAGGTGAACGTGAACCACGGGGGAACGTGGACGGCGTTTCCGTGCGGCTCGCAGGTCGAGGGCTGCCCTGGACAACAGCAGCGATCAGGGCACTGTCGATTCTCCAGTCGCGAGGCTGCTGGATCACTTCAGCTGCGACCAGGTCTGTTGACGACGTTGCCTCGCTGCTGGTGGCCGGGTCCTGCAGGCTGGTTGAATTGTCAGCCTGGCCTGCCTCCGCCAACTGGATTTCCGCTGCCATCATACATCTCGGTTCAAGCTGCTCGATGCGGTTGAGCCGGCGGGTGGAACTGCGAAATCGAGGGCACGATGGTTGTTTCATGGTCGAATCTCCCGCATCTGAAAAAGAATCGTTGGCCTTGTCTGCGGCGTGAGTCAGGCGCCAGTCAGCAGCGCCGGTGTCGATTCCATCGCCGACAAAGATCGAATGCGGGCAGAGATTTTGTTGCCTTGTCAGGCCCCCCGATCCCCTCTCAAGGGGGGTACGCGGAACGGTAAGTGGGATTGAAACGCCATTTTTGGGTGCATGCATCGTGTGGAATAGGCCGAAAATGTTGAGTAAGCCCTGCTAGAGGTGCCATGTCGATTGGTACAGATGGGGTGGTTTTACCGGGGAAAACAAGAGCCAATGGCTTGGGTTCCGGCGGAGGGTGTGCAATTTGATTGCATCATTCTCGGCCACTTTTACAATCCAGAGCGTGGGCAGCCCACGTGCTTGAGGCACCATTCTTGAATTCCTTTGACCACCTGTCGCCGCCGATTCACATGACACCGCTGGTGGCGACATGTGCCAGGACCAAGCGATCCGCGAGGGGATGGAGCATCGACGTGGTGTACCAGTTGGCAGTTGCAGAGGGTAAACGGGAAATCAAGACAGGCAAAGCACCATTGTCCGGGCTATCACCGCAAGGGGACCGGGCGAGGCGAGGGGGAGTGGTTTATGGCCATTCGGCGTAATCGTAAGCGAGCTCAACATGCCGGCCCATCACGGGGTCGTCAGTCGATCATGCGCAAACGCGAATTGTTGTTGGAGACCCTGGAGGATCGGCGTCTGCTGGCTGGCATTCCGCAACTGGCGGGAATCCAGAGCAACGACGGGCAGCTGCTCGACGACGGCGATGTTCTCAACATTGCTCCGCGCGAGCTGGTCTTCAGCTTTAACCAGGCTGCGGAAATCGACAATGCGACACTGGGCGCCATCCAGATACTGGGTAGCGGCCAGGACGGCCAATTCGGCCGCGCCACCGCCTCGACGGATTTGAATACCGCGAGCGCCGTGTTGGTTCAGTTCACGGCGGTCTCCTCCGGCGTGGACGGCAACGGTATCCAGGTCAGCTTTACACGCAGTGATCACGGTAACGCCAGCGGTCCCTTTGTCGTCGTCGACAGTACTGAGCGCACGATTGCTCTGGACCTGAATACAAACGCCTCCAACTCAACCACCGCCCAGGGCGTGCTCGACGCGATCAACAATTCCGACGAGGCAGCCAGCCTCGTCAGCGCCACGCTGACCACGGGAAATCCGCTGACTGACATCGCTGCCCAGCAGATCACCTACTCCCCGGTCGTGCTGGCTGGCAGCAACGATGTCGTGATCGAACCGGGCTTTGTGGGCCTGGTCGACAGCGCCCGGGAGGTCGTCTTCCGCTTCCGCGAAACGTTGGTGGATGACACCTACCAGGTGGTGATTGACGGCAGCAGCCCGGTCGGGCTGAAGGACCTGGACGGCAGCCAGTTCCAGGAGGGCGAAGATTTCTCGCTCGTCTTCCAGTTGGAGCTGGGTGCCCTGGTGAGTGCTGTTGTGCCACAGCCGCTGGTGCGCGACGTTGGCGCCGCCGGTGCTATCTCCCAGCAACTTGACACGATCCACGTCTACTTCAATGAGGACGACCTGGACGTTGATTCGGCGACCAATCCCGACTTTTACCAGCTCGTTTACACTGCCTCCTCGGTCGACTCGACCGACGACGTGATCTTCAAGCCCTCCGCGGTCAGCTATGACGCTGAGCTGGATCGGGCAGTCCTGACGTTTGCCACCGATATCAACCAGTTGACCGACAGCAATGGCGACGTGATTCGATCTGGAATCTTCCGTCTGCGGGTCGGCACCGATGAAGCCGCTCGTCCCACGCCACTTGCTGTTGATCTGCAGGCTGTTGTGGCAGATGCCGGTTCGGAGTTTGCCGCGGCCCAGACCGTGGGTCGCAACCTGCTGGTCGCTGTCAGCGGTGATCAGCTGAGTGACGGCCAGTCGTTCGACATAACCGATGACTCGGGGGTCATCAAGACTTTCGAATTCGACACCGGGGATGGCACAGCACTGCACCCCGGCGCGAATCTCATTGGAGTCACAGCGGATGCCAGCTTTACTTCCGAGGATGTTGCCACCGCCATTGGTTCGGCGATTAACAGTGCGGGATTCCAGGTCCGAGCCACGCTCGATGAATCGCGGATCACGCTGGTGCATGCCCGCCAGGTGGAACATGCCGATATCGTTGTGACCGGCGACGGCAGCACGTTGAATGACGGCCAGACGATTATTGCCATCGACGAGATTGGCCAGAGCCACGTTGTGGAGATCGACACCGGTTTCCTGCTACAGGTCCCCGCACCAGGCAGCGACCCGACCATCGCTGTGACTGACGGACAGACGTTTGAGATTTCAGACGGTACCACGTCGGTCACATTTGAGTTTAACCTGAGCGGCACCACGGCTGTCGCCTCAGGAAACGAAGAGGTGTCCTATTCAGGTAGCGAATCGGCGGCCGACTTGGCCAACATCGTGGTGGCAGCGATCAACCAGCAGTCGCTGGGCTTGACCGCCACTCCGCTGACCAATGGCGCTATCCACATCGGCGGTACAACCGACCATACACTCACTACCGACCCCAACTTCACGGCCGTGACCCAGTCTGGTGCGCCGGGCGTTGCCAGCGGCAGCGTGGCTGTACCGGTGATCCCCTCGGCGGCCATCACCAGCCTCCAGCTGGCCACGGCCATTACCGACGCGGTCAACGGCGCCAACCTGATCGGGATCAGTGCTCAGCAGGATGGCGTTCGCGTGTTTGTCGACGGCATCCAGTCGATCAGCTCGCCCAGTTCACTGAGCGGCATCCTGTTTGCCGCCGATGTCTCGATTGAGCAGTTCCAGTCGCTCTTGCTGTCCGCAGAAATTGAACCGCAGGACCATCCCTTGCCGGAAGTGGGTGGAGTGAATGAAATCGGGCACCGCGATGTAAGGGTCGAGCAGCACATCAACGGGCAGCTGGACCAGCTGGCGGGAACCAGCACCCAGTCCTACAGTTTTCCGAACCAGTATGGCACCGATCCGCAGGGTAATATCCTGCTCAACGCCATCACCGAGGAGCAGAAGACGCGAGCTCGCGAGATATTCGAGATCTACGCCAGTGAGTTGGGGATTGAGTTTGTTGAGACCGACAACCTGGGATTCGGCATTGTCACCGGCGACATGCGCGCTATCGATCCGACACTGCCGATCGGCGTTGGCGGGGTGCTGGGCGTGGCTGGCAATAACATGGCCATCATGGACCTGCAGGACTTCCAGTCGGCCGGGGACGGACGTTATGGCGGACCCTGGTTCCGGACTGCGATGCATGAAATCGGCCACCTGCTGGGCCTCGGCCACTCCTATGATCTACCCGCAATTACTGTGCAGGGTGACGATCCAGCATTAACAACGGGACCGGCGCCGGAGGGGGTTTATCCTGGCGACCACGATCTGGTTCATGGCCGCTTGCTCTACAAACCAGACAGCGTGGATATCGATCTGTACAGGATCCCGGTCGACGAACGGGGGATTCTGCGGGTTGAGACCGTTGCCGAGAGGCACAACAATCCCAGCTTGCTCGACACCTATGTTGCGCTCTACCAGGAAACCACCGACTCCAATGGCGATCTGCACCGCCAGTTGATCTCGAGCAACGACGATTACTTCAGCAACGATTCCTACATCGAGCTGACGCTGGATCCGGGCACCTATTACATCGGTGTCTCCGCCTCGGGCAACGACGACTACAACCCCGAGATCGCAGATTCCGGCTACGGCGGTCTGTCTCAGGGCAAGTATGACCTGCGGTTGACCTACCGGCCGGACGCCGACAACAGCCTGATCGATTCGTCGAGCGTGGCGTTGGATGGCGACGGAGATGGTGTTGCTGGTGGCGTCTTCAATTTCTGGTTCCAGACAGCTATCCCAGCAGGACTCGATGTTGCTGGTGAACCGAGGACGCTGTTTGTCGACAAGATTGCCAGCCAGAATAGTATCAAGAATGGTGAGCTGGACTCGCCTTTCAGCACGATCAATGCGGCCCTCGCGGCGGCCAGCCCAGGGGACATTGTCCGCCTGATCGGGAATGCCGGAGCGGATGGTGATCTCTCCACGCTGGAGGATAACGTTGCTTACCAACTCGGCTTCAGCCGCTTTGGTGGTACCGTGCTGGAAGATGGTGATTCCTTGCTGGTACCCCAGGATGTGACGGTCATGGTCGACGCCGGTGTGATCTTCAAATCACGTCGCGCACGAGTCGGTGTCGGCAGTTCGTCTCCCACGATTGACCGCAGCGGAGGTGCTTTCCAGGTGCTCGGAACACCGCGCGTCGTGGACGCTGCCGGAAACCTTGTCAGCGACGCCGCCGGTGATCCGATTGCCGGTAGCGTTTACTTTACCTCGCTGCATGACACCACGATCGGGTCGGATAGTAATCCTGACCTGGTTCCCCCTGCCCCGCTGGCTGGTGACTGGGGTGGCATCGAGTTCCGTAATGACATCGACAAAGATCGACCGAATCGCTTTCTCCATGCCAACGCTGGTGTCTTCCTGAGCTATGTCAACCATGCTGAGATTGCCTATGGTGGCGGCAGCGTGTTTGTCGAGGGTGTCTCGCAGGTGGTCAGCCCGCTGCACCTTGTTGACGCCCGGCCGACATTGACATTCAACAGCATTCACAACAGCGCCGAGTCGGCAATCTCGGCCAACCCGGACAGTTTCGAGGAAACGAACTTCCTGGAACCGCGTTTCCAGGGGATCCCTTTCACCTCGGATTATGGCCGCGTCGGCCCGGATATTCACCATAACACGGTTGTCGATAACTCCATCAACGGCCTCTTTGTGCGTATCGATACTCCCGCTGGTAACCAGCTTGAAGTACTCAGCATCACCGCTCGTATGGACGACGTCGACATCACGCATGTGATCACTGAGAACCTTGTTATCCAGGGTTCGCCTGGTGGTCCGGTGGTCGAAAATGAGACCCCACCGACAGCCCTGGTGACACTCTCGACCCTGCTGGCTGGCCAGCTGTCGCCGGGAACGTTCAACTATCGCATCGTTTTCGTGGATGCCAACGGCAACGAGGGACTGGCTTCGGCAGCAACCCGGGACATCGCCACCAGCGGCGGTTCAGTGCAACTTGGCCAGCTACCCCCAGCCACCACCGGGTTCAGCTCACGGCGGATTTATCGCAGCACCTCCAGCGGTGCGGAACCGTACCTCAGGGTCGCTGAGATTAATGCCACTGCAACGACGTTTGTGGATGATGGCTCGGTGACTCGCGGCGCCACGCTCGAAGAATTTGAGGCCTCGCTACGGCCCCGCCAGGATGCCCAGCTGTCGATCGCCCCAGGTGTCATCGTCAAGCTGGATGGCGCTCGGCTGGAAGTCGCACCGGGTGGCCAGTTGCTGGCAGAGGGTGTGGATGGTCAAGAAGTGATTTTTACTTCCTTGCGGGATCCGCGCTATGGAACAGGGGGGACCTTTGATACGAGCAATCAGGGAGAGGACATCAGGATCCTTTGCGAACCCGTCGACTCTGATGAATTAGATTGCCTCCGTGGCGACTGGTCTGGTCTGTATGCCTATCCAGCCAGTTCGATCAGCGTCGATTATGCCCTGCTGGCACATGGCGGTGGTATTAGCAAGATCGAAGGAAGCTTCGCCGGCTTTAATGCGATCGAAATACACCAGGCCGATGCGCGGATCGCCCATACCCGCTTTGAATTGAACCTGGATGGTCGTGGCGGGCAGGCAGCCAATGATCCCAGCCTGGCCGATCGTGTTGGCCGCGGTGCAAACGATTCGGCCGTTCTGTTCGTCCGCGGGGCCCAGCCGATCGTGGTTAGCAACACCTTCCTGGGCAACTATGACCCGGATGTTGCCAACGGTGAACCGGCCGCCATCAGCATTAATGTCAACAGCCTGAATCACGAACTGGTGTCCGATCCGGGTCGAGCGACCGGCCTGGTCGATCGTGTCGCTTATACCGAGGACAACCAGGGTCCGCTGGTGCGGCACAATGAACTCGACGACAACGGCCTTAATGGGATGATTGTGCGCGGGGGTACGTTGACCACCGAGGTGGTCATGGATGATACCGATATCGTCCACATTGTGCGGGACGCCATCGTCGTACCTGACTTCCATGCCTTTGGAGGGATTCGTCTGGAGAGTGGCGCCACGGAGAGCCTTGTTGTCAAGTTGGAAGGTGATGACGCAGGTTTTCGTTCCAATGGTCGGCCGCTGGAAATCGACGATCGAATTGGCGGGATGGTCCACGTCGTCGGTCAACCGAGGCATCCGGTCGTCTTGACATCATTGAATGACTGTAATGTTGGCGCCGGTTTTACACCGGATGGTGAATTACAGTCGGAAACTATTCCTGCCTGCATCGTCGATGATACGACCACCGTTCCTAGCCTGCCGACCGGACCGGAAGTCGATAATGGCCTGTTGATTGACAATGACGTGTTGCAGGCGACAGTGGGGCACTTTGAATACCTGCCGGCGCCTGGTGGATCGGCCGCTGGAAGTGGTGTGACAGTTCTGGGACGCACGCAACTTCTCACCAATGCCGACTTTATCTTCGACTACACCAACTTTATTGACGTCGGTTCTGATGGTGGTGCTGTGGACCTGGGTGCCACCACGATCACCCAGGCGCCCCAGTTGATCTCGCCTGACGTGGTAACCAGTGCGGGTAATTTTGCTGGGACCAATGCGCAGATCGACTGGACGATGGAATCACGCTTCAACAACGGCGAAGCTGTGCTCTACAACACGCTGACGCTCAACAGTGCGAGTCCGCTGGGGGATCTGCAGTTCATCGCTTACCTCGACGAAGATGTGTTTGGCATCAGCGATGACATTCTCTTTCTCAGCGGTACTCCCGGGCAGGCTGACTTCCGGGCTTACACGCTCGATGGTCCGGAGCGATTTGGATTCAGTCAGGGCGGCATTTACGAACCAGGACCGGAACTTGTCAATGCGACCTGGGATGGCTGGGCGGCCGATCAATTCTCCGACCTGACCAATATCATCACGGGAGCGGGAACCACCTACAGCGTACCGGGCAATATCGATGCCACCGATCTTCCTCTCTTTACAGATCCTGACTTGTCCCCGGTTTACGGTCCGGAAGACATCACGACTGCATTTGCCTGGACACCGGATCCGCAGGCTAGTTCTGCCACGATTGTCAGCTTCCTGGAGTTGATTCGGCAGGATCCGACGACCATCGATGATCAGCTGGGCAACCCGGGGGACTGGGAAGGAATCACGCTGGGCCAGTTCAGCCACGATCGCAATGTTGAACTTGCCGTGGAACGCGAGGGGGCCAACGGCTCGCAGTCAATCGACAGTAACGAGCAGCCCTCGTCGGCGCAATTCCTCGGCGCCCTGGCACCCAATGCGGTATCCGGTGACGACAACTTGCGACTCGGCTTCCAGCTTCAGGGGTACCTGAATGAGCCATCCGATGTGGATGTTTACAGTTTCGATGCAGCAGCTGGCACCGAGGTCTGGTTTGACATTGACCGCACTCGCCACTCGCTCGACACGGTCATCGAGTTAATCGATGCCTCTGGCAACTTGCTGGCCCGCTCAGACAACTCGCTGGAGGAATCCTCCGATCCATCGCTGCTGGTGAGTACAGGGACGATTCCCACCAGCAACATCAACCCGCTGCAAAAGTCACCACTGGATCTGCCTGATGAACGATCGGTGAATCCCCGTGATGCTGGCATGCGCGTGATCCTGCCCGGAGTACTGGGTAATGTCAGCACCTATCACCTCCGTGTTCGCAGTGGCAGTGACGATCTGGAACAGCTGGATGCGGGCAAGTCGTTTGGTGCCTACATGCTGGAGATCCGCTTGCAGGAACGAGATGAGCTGGCGGGATCCACGATTCAGCATTCGGACATCCGCTTCGCCGAGACCGGCATCCGAATTGAGGGCCAGACGATTCACTCACCGCTGGCTGGAGAAATTGGTGAGAGCAGTACTGCCAACGACACCGCAGCCCAGGCACAGCCACTTGGTAACCTGCTGGCGTCGGACCGTGCCACGCTCAGCATTGCCGGTAGTCTCACGGGCGCGGCCGACGTTGATTTCTACTCGCTGGATGTATGTTATGAGGCGATCCAGGATCCCGACTGTGCCGATGCCTCCTTCGCCACCCTGCTGGACCTTGACTATGCCGATGGCCTGGCCAGGGCGAACGCATCGATCAATGTCTTTGATGCAGCCGGCAACCTGATCCTGACAGCCAGGGATTCCAACGTGGCCGAGGACCGGCCCAGCCCGCTGCGTGGAATTGATATGACCAACCTGGCGGCTGGCAGCGTGGGACCGCTTGATCCGCTGCTCGGTACCGTTGAGCTGTTCGAAGGCAGCTACACGGTGGCGGTCACGACCGATGCCAGAACGCCGGCGGAAATGGACCAGTTCATCACGGCAGCGGCGACGAATTCACAACTACGGCTGGAACCGATCCCCTCGGTCGGCCGGATTGTGGAAGACCATATTCTGGAGACAACTTTCTCGACGTTCGATGCACCTCAGGTACCGGTGCTGGTAGACCCGTCTGGAATCACCCCCTACCACCTCGGCGACGTGGTGTTGTTCATCAGCCAGGACAGTGGGTTGGATTCGACAACCGTTTACACGGTCGATGGTTTCACCGGAGCTGGCGAGACGGTCGTTGGCAGCTTCAACCGCGATGTCAGCGACATTGATATTCGTGATGCCGATGGTCGTATGTATGTCTACACAACCGACCAGGAAGATGGCACGCCGTCGGACGCCGATTCCGGAAACTACCTGCAGATCGACACGGGCGACGCCAGCCTGATCGATCCCTGCGGTCAGCCGCAGGACGATGATGTCGTGACATACCATGAGAATGTACCGGCCGGTAACGAATTGGCCAGTGACGTTGGCATCCAGTATGACGCGATTGCCTATGCCCAGAGCGGCCTCTTGAACCAGCTGGAACATGGTTTCGCCGTCGGGCATCGGCCCAAGACCGCTGCCACGAACCAGTTTGTGTCCGCTGGTACCGATAATATCCTGTTCCACTTTGACCCGGTCTGTTCTGATACGAATGTTGCAGGTGAAGCGACCAGTTTCCCGGAGGCAGATAGAACCGGTGCTGCTCTCATCAATGGCGCAGGAACCACGATTCGCGAGCGGGGGATTCTTAACACCAACGTTGACACTGGTGGCACAGCCAGTACCACGATCCTGGCTGACGAGGCAACACGTGTGGATGCCGCGGGGACGACCCGTCTGATCCTGGATGGGACCGAGTTCAGTATCGACCACGATGGCAACCCGAGCACGACATCACCACCAATCGTATTCGAGTTCAATGGTGGACCCGAGGTGCTGTTTGACGTGGACCCGGCCAATGGCATCTTCGTGAGGGATGAGGATTCCTTTACCCTCGATGGTCAACCGTATGAATTCAACACTGGGCCGGTGATTGTGATAACGGCGGTGCGAGGCGATGAGATCGGTGACCAGGACACGATCAACATCACGGATGTGAATGGGCAGCTCAAGACGTTTGAATTCGACAATAACGACAATGTCGGCCCAGGTAATGAAAGAATTGTCTTTACGAACACGTTGTCCCAGTCGCAGCTGGTTGCCAACACGATTTCGGCAATCAACGCTGTTTCCAATTACACCGTGCAGGCCAGCACGCTTTCGCCAACCAGCAACCGGATCACGCTGGTCAGCGATTCGATTACCAACGGTGTGATAACATCGGCCAGCAAGGTGGAAGTTGAAGGGCAGCCCGGTGGAACTGGCAGTAGTGCCAACGTGATCCAGATCGAGGAGAACTTCGATGACGACCAGTTCTCGGATGCTATCGTTACCCGATTTAACCAGGCGCCCTCGATCACGGTCTCTCCCGACGGAAGCCGGATCAATTTCTCGGGTGCCATCGCGGGGACCTTTACCGAGATCATCAATCGTGGTGTTTTCGTGGACCAGGTGACTGACGGCCTGTTCGGAGTCAATGCGATCCAAATTCCGTTCCTGGCGTCCGACACTGCCACGGATATTGCTTTCAAGATGGTCACGGCGTTGAACGGTCAGACGATTCCCTCCACACAGGAAAACACGATTGTCCGACTCGGCAGTCCGGCAACGGTCGAACTTGTCGATCCGCCCTTGCGAATTGGTGGAGCGGCACCAGGTGGTGATATTACCGGCATGGCGTTTGTCGGCTCCGACTTGTTGGCGGTCAGCGATTCTGGCGGCCTGTTCCGCATAACAAATCCACTCACGGCGAATGCCCAACTGGATTACCTCGAGACCTCGGCCGCGGCCTTGCAGGGAATTGACTTCCAGGGCCTGGCGGTCGGGCCGATTGCCACGGAGAACGGTCTTTACCGGGACATCCTGTTCGGCCTCGATTCGGGCGGCGTGGTGTACGCGTTTGACACCGAAGGCGTTTTGCAACCCATCTTTGTTGACGGCGCCACCAGTATCCAAACTGGTATTACCAATGCCCATGGCATCCAGTTCTCCACACTGGAAGACAACCTCTGGAATTTTTCCCCTGCACGCGGTGACGATCCCGGTCACGGCATCCTGCCCAGTTACGACAATGTGCGAACGACGATCACGCCAGGTGATACAAGCCTGCACTTTGGACGTACCGATGCCAGCGATATCGATCTGCCGGGCGGTGCCCACGGTACGTTTGAGACGCGGACTTTCAGCCTGGCGAATTATTCCGCCGCAGACCAGCCGGTGCTGTATTTCAACTACTTTGCGGAAACCGAGGGAGCTGGCGGACTCACGATGTTCGACTCGGTACGGGTCTTCGCGATTTCCGACACCGACAGCTGGCAGGAATTTGATCCAACAACCGATACGCTGGTGACGCACGAGCCGGGACAATGGGAACTTCTGGTCACCAACAACCCAGCTGAGCTGGTGGTTGGCCTGAACGATGTTCAGGAAGCGTTTGATGGAGTCGACCAGTGGCGACAGGTTCGAGCTGACCTGACCTCCTATGCCGGCCACCAGAACCTGCGACTGCGTTTTGACTTCAGCACCGCTGGCGAAATGAACACAGGCCACCAGCAGACGGTAGGCGATGAGCTGCGGATGCTGGCCGGTTCCGAGCTACGAGACGCTGAGACCATCACGATCGGAGATGCCGGTGCGGATGGCCGCTGGGGCCAGGCCGGTGTCGATGACGACCAGAACCTGGTCATCGATGATGCCAGCGAGCGGGACCCGATCAATACCGACGATGGGACCGAGCTGGTTACATTCGAGATCGATATGGGATACACCCTGGTGGCGCCGACCGGTAAGGCGATTCAGGATGGCGAAACCTTCAGCGTCGACTATGGCGCTGGTGTAAACCAAACGTTCGAGTTTGACAGTGATCAAAATTCCACGCAGCCGCAGACGGTCCCCTACAATTCCGCCATGACCGCCAGCCAGCTGGCTCAGGCGATCCAGGTCTCCATCCTGGCGGGCATCCAGTCGCCTGTTGTGACTGGAAATATCACCGGCGGCAGCGAACCGAATGACATCCTGGCTGACGCTATCCTGGTCAACCTGAATGGCCTCTCCGGCAGTTACCGGGCGGCCGGTGGTGAGATCGGTGACAACGCCAACCTGATCAATTTGCCCAAGGCCGATGTCGATCTTCTGGAAATAACGCTGGCAGCCGATACCCGCTTGACCGTCGATGTGGATAGCGAAGATTACAGTAACAATCCGGACCTGCTCAACTCGATCGTGCGGATCTTTGACAGCGCGGGCCAACAGCTGGCGATTAACGACAATGGAAGTGCCCCGGGCGAGCAGCCAACCGCAGATTCCTTCCTGCAATTCACAGCGACCACGCCGGGCACCTACTTCGTCGGCATCAGCGGCTTTGGCAATACCGCTTATGATCCGCTGGCCCCCGAGAGTGGTGCCGAAGGCAGCATCGGGTCCTACGACCTGGACATCACGATCGATACATCGGGTGGATATGTGCAGCGCAGCAACCATCGAGTTCAGCTGCCGGGTGCTGTCAATGTGGTCAATAACAGCAGCCTGACATTAGAAGGTGCACCTGGGTTCGTGGGAGACTTTGGAGTCGTGTTGCATGCCGGCATGAACGCCGATACCGTCGCGTCGTCCGTGCGACGCAGCCTGGCTGAGGCTTACGCTGCGGGCAATGTCACGGTTATCAAGGGGACCAGTAACCTGGTACGCGTGATCGGGCACAGCGTGGTCGATCCTGGCCCGATGGCACTCACCTCACGAATGGCAGCGGACAGCTTTGGCGATTTCAACAGCAATCAGCGCGGTCAGAACAACGCTGTCGAAGGTCTCTATATCGACGACATCATAATCGGTTTCGCCGAGCGTGGTGAAATGGTCACCGGTGCGAATGCCGACACAACTTTCGTTCCAAATCCTCGGGCCGCTGCCAACCAGATACTGGAAGGGACTTACCAGCTTGAGTTGCGCGAGGCTGCCGAGTACGTCAGCGTGGATAATGAGACCGGTATCGTCAGCCTGACGGCAACTTTCGATAGCAACGACCGGCTTGCCAACCAGACCACGATCGTGGCACCCGAGGGGCACGCGATCGTGGATGGTCAACAGTTCACCCTCAGTGACGGCGTGGTCGAGCTGGTGTTTGAATTCGACGACGACAATGACAACAGCGGCGTCCCCCAGGGTGTGGTCGAGGTTCCCTTTGACCCGGCAGACGACAGCGCCACAATTGCAGGCCGTATCCGCGACAGCATCAACAGCCCTGCAGCTCAGTCAATCATCAATATCCGGGCTGCCAATTCTGACGGTACCGTCAGCGGAGTTGCTGGTGATAATCGCATCAACCTGTTTGGTAACGTGAGAACCACGCTTGTCGGTAGCAGGTTGGAAGTCACGGATGTGACCAGCGACGGAGACCTGCTCAGGGATACATTGATTGGTGATGGAATCACAACCATCGGAACTGCCACCTTCGTCGGCAGCGACGTCTCTGCCGGAATTTTCCGGGGTGGCCAGTCGGTAATCGGAATGGAAAGCGGCATCATCCTTACGACCGGCAATGTGAATTTTGCCGAGGGGCCGAATGACAGCGACCTGTCGACCGGGATCGCATCCAACGGGGGTGACACGGACCTGAATACCGAGTTCCCGGCCGCGGCGGCCGCTGGTGGCACGCTTGATTCGACCAGTCTTGAATTCAGTATTGAAACGGCCTCCGGCGACCTCTTCTTTGACTTCGTCTTTGCTTCCGAGGAGTACAACGAGTCTGTCTTCAACCCGTCCCACGATGTCGTCGGCTTCTTTGTGGACGGAGTCAATGTGGCTCTCGTGCCAGGAACATCGAGCCCGGTGTCAATCAACTCGGTGAATGGTGGTAATCCGCTTGGTGTGGGAGCGACGAATCCGCAGTTCTTCATCAACAACGACGTGGATGATGGCGGACAGCTGCTCTCGGAAATTGGCTATGACGGATTCACGTCCGTCTTCCAGGCCCAGGCGGTTGGGCTGGGCGCCGGAACGCACACGATCAAGCTGGCCATCGCAGATGTATCAGATACGCTGCTCGATAGCGCCGTCTTTATCTCGGCTAGTAGTTTCGCCGACCAGGCATCTCCCACGGCGCCTGAGGGTATCGCGGGCGATCTGTTTGTCCTCGACGGGGATGAAAACCTGGAACGGGAACAGGGCCAGGTCCTGATCCACTCGAATATCATCACCAATTCCGAGACATTTGGCATCTCGGTTTCCACCTCGTCCCAGGTAAATCAGCGACTGCAGCAAGGGCCGGTTCGCAATCTGCGAGAATTGAACACGGGCAATCTCATTCAGGGTGTGACAATCACCAACAACGTGTTGGCGGAGAATATACTGGGTGGAATACAGCTCAGTGGGAATGCCGGTGGTGGAACGCAGACACCATCCGTACCGTTCGCCCGGATCGTAAATAACACGATTGCCGGAGACAACCGCGGGGTAGGTATTGAGGTCAGTAATAGCGCCAGTCCGACGATTCTCAACAACATCCTGGCTGACCTGAATATCGGTATTGACATCGATGCCAGTTCGGAATCGACCGTGCTTGGTGGAACTGTATTTGCGGGTAACACAACCGATTTCAGCAATGCAACGATCGGCGTGGGTGACTTTGCCCTCCTTGCCAGCGTTGGCGATGAACTATTCGTCAATCCTGAAGACCGCAACTATTACCTGGTGTCTGGCGCCCGACCGATTGACAGTTCAATCAATTCGCTCGAAGAACGTGCCGCCTTGACCACGGTCAAGGCGCCGCTGGGGATCGCGGACTCGCCCATCCTGGCACCCGAATATGATGGTTTGGGACAGTTGCGAGTGGATGATCCCTCGGTCGCCACACCGTCCGGGCTGGGTCAGAACGTCTTCAAGGACCGTGGTGCCATTGATCGAGCTGACTTTGTCGGACCATTCGTGGTGTTGCTGAATCCGCAGGATAACGACTCGGCCGGCCTGGACAGGAATTCAACCTTGAATCGTGTCGATTTGAGAAATGTATCTGTGGGACATTTTTCCATCCAGCTGGTGGATGGTGACTTGCAGATTGACGGTAGCCTGGGTGTTGGCATCGATGACACAACGGTTGTCAGCAGCTCCGTTATCCTCTTCCAGGACTCCGACCGCTTGATCAACGGTGTCGATTATCGCTTCAGCTACGACTCCACCAACGACATCATTCGACTCAGTTCGCTTGCTGGCTCCTTTGCACTGGATCACAAGTACGTGGTCGAATTGGCTAACGTTGATGGTGTGGTCCTTGAGCCTGGATCTGGTGCCGACGTTTTTGACGGTGACCTCTTCTCACTGACCGATTCCGACGGAAATCAGGTCGATTTTGAGTATGAGTCTGGCTACCTGGTCCAGATTCCACAGTCGCTGACCTTGATTGTTCCGGAAGACGGCGGCATCGACATCGTCGATGGCGAGACTTTCGTTATCGCTGACGATACGGGCAACGTTTACACCTTTGAAATGGACCGCAACAACACGGTCGATAACGGCAACTTTTCGGTGCCTTACACGATCGCCCAGTCGGCCGATGCAGTCGCCGCGTCGATCGTGGTGGCTCTGAACAATGCCGATATCGGACTTGCTGCATCGGCTATCGGGGCTGGTGAGGTACACCTCGGTGCGGGCAACACCCACACGCTCGATACCACCGCCACGAACATTGACCAGGCTGGTCTGGCTGGCAGCGTCGACGATGGGGACCAGTTCACGATTGACGATGGCAGCGACTTCGAGATCATCGAGTTCGATTCCGATGGCGCGCTGACAGGTACGGCCGGCACGGTCATCCTGTTCAACAATGGCCAGACTCATGAACAGATCGCGGAGAGCATCGTGACCGCGATCGTGGCAGCTGACGTGGAACTCACGCCGGTGCATTTTGAGGATGGACTGATTCACCTCGCAGGTACTGAATTACACCAGCTCGATACAACCCTCTCGCGACTGACCCAGACCGGTGCACCGGGCGTGCGACCCGAATTCGGCATCCGGATTCCATCGCAGACTGGTTTCCCGTTCGGCTTGATCGACGGCCAGACATTCACGATTACCGATGGAGCCAGTGTCGTCACCTTCGAACTCGACACGAATGGGACGGGAGTGGCAGCGAACAAGACAATCTCCTTCCAGCCGAACGACGACCTCTCGACGGTGGCAGATGCCTTCGTGTCGACGATTCAGCTGGCCGGACTGAATCTCACGCCGAGCAACGCTGGCAATGGTATTGTGGTGCTCGGTGGCGGTGTCAACCATCTGTTGGACCTGG
>CAUZOB010000032.1:0-32198 GCA_963581185.1 Planctomycetota bacterium
TCGGGATCCCAGGGGTTGCGGGTCAGCTGGAAGGCGGAGTTTTCGGTCGAGCTGCCCATGGCAAACTCGTCCATGTTGGTACGTCCCAGGATGACAGCATCGGCGGCTCGCAGCCGGGCGATCACCGTGGCATCGTAGGGTGCACGGTAGTCGGCCAGCATTCGGGATCCACAGCTGGTCAGCGCATCGCGCCGGCAGAGGATGTCCTTGACCGCGACCGGGATTCCCGCCAGCGGCCCGATCTGCTCGCCCGCCGCGCGACGCTTGTCGATCGCGATCGCCTGCGCTACTGCCGCTTCGGCATCCAGCTCCAGGAAAGCACCGATCGTTCCGTCGTGGGCTTCGATCCGGTCGAGGTAGGCGCGGGTCAATTCCTGGCAGCTCAGCTGGCCTGCATCAAGCTGCTCAATCAGCTCGCTGGCGGTTGTCTTTTGCAGGTCCATGTGTCCCAGGATTCCCCTCGTGCGATCGTCTCTCAGTCACCCAGTACCGCTGGTACGCGGAAACACTCCTCGTCACGCTGCGGGGCGTTGGCCAGAGCAGCGTCACGCGGCAGGCTAGCAGACTGCTCGTCGGGCCGGATCACATTGGTCAGGTCCTGGGTGTGAGCGAGTGGCTCAATCTGGTCGGTATCGAGTTCGGAGAGCTTCTCGATGTAGCCCACGATCTGGCCGAGTTGTTCGGTCAGCTGGTCCAGTTCAGCAGAGTCCAGCTGCAAGCGAGCCAGCAAGGAGATCCGCTCGACATCCGCGCGAGAAAGAGACATCGGTGGTGGACTCCCTGGTTGAGCAATTCGGGTCTGTGACCCGCCTGAAGGTGAGGCACAAAAAAACGCCAGTTGCCTGGCGTTCCTGTCTGGCGGGTGGTAGCCGGATCGACCAGCGACCGTCCAGCTGGAATCAAGAGGTCAGCTCAAACGCGCGCCGCTTGACGGCCCTCTCGACAGCTCCGCTGCGCAGGCACTGGGTGCAGATGCGGAGCGAACGCGCCGTGCCATTCTCTGTCATGACCTTAACCTTCTGCAGGTTTGGCTTGAACTTGCGCCGCGTAATCCCGGTGATCTTGGTGCCGACACCACCCAGATACTTGGGCTTTCCACGTGTCACCACGGAGTTACCCATCTGGGTCCGTTTTCCGCACGACTGGCATACACGAGCCATTGGATTTCCCTCTTGTTTTCTCGCTACTGAGCCCCTTTGTGGGGGGCCATGTTTTCAAGGGCAAAACGCCAGTATAGCCCTCCGCGGCAATACTGCAAAGGGAGCGAGGGGGTCTGAATCCCTCGTCAAGTAAGCGTCCAGCGGTTAAATTAGCAGTAGCCCTCCCCGTTGGCCGTTCAAGGACACCCCCACCATGCTCGATCGCCTGATTTCATCCCGTTGGCTTGTCAGTTGCCTGACCCTTGCCAGCCTGCTGGTATTCGGCCGTGTCTCGGTTGCCCAGCAGGGTAGCCCTTTCCAGCTTACCTACAAGGGAGAGCTGGTTGCCGATAAGGGTGACCCGGTATCGACTCGCAAGAAATTCACGCTGACTGTGACCGCGACGCCAGTCGCGGATGGCGGCACGATGGTCTTCTGGGTCGTGGATGAAGATGGCCTAACCCAGCTGCCCTGGCCCTACCAGTTTGGTTCGGTGCTGCTTGCCAAGGGCGAAACGACAGCACCTGTCATCGGTGGCGACCGGACCAATATCGAGCAACCCGCCTTTGCTTACGAGGTGGAAGAAAAAGTCAACGCGGTGGCCGTGATCCTGCCGCTGCTGGCGGGGGCCAGTGCCCCGGCAGCCGAAGCGACCTGGGAGCAGGCCGGCTTGAATTACCGGGTTGGCGACCTGGAGAACTTTGCCGGTCGCCCTGCCCGCTCCGTGCTCGGCTTTAACAGGCTGGGAATCAAACGCACGCTGTTTCTCGCGCCAGGCAAGAACTATCTGGCCGGACTGACCGAGACAGTCTTCTTGGGAATGGGCGAGGAGCACCAGCTGGTGCTGCAGATTGCCAAGCACGAACCGCTGACTGCTGACCAGGCCAGCCGTACCGTGCTGGTCTACCAGGCGCTGCTCGCCATTCGAGAGGATGTGCTGGAGGGAAAACGCAAGACCGAGGTGGACTGGAAGGATGAACAGCTGAAAGTTCTGCGGACGGAGCTGGAGGGGTTTATCGACGCTGCCGCCAAGACTCCCCTGATGGCACTGGTAGCTCGTATCGAGGATGACCTCAAGAACCAGAAGGGTCGCAGTGGCGGCGTTGCCCTGTTGCGCAAGCGAGCCATGGGCCAGCCAGTTGCCGAGACCGGCTTTCGCCTCTTGCGAGGCAGCGGTTACAGCGACGAGCAAGTCGCCGAGGGAGTGACCGTGCTGCACTTCTGGGAGTACCAGGACAAGCCCTTGCAGGATCCCTACGGCCAGGTCGGTTATCTCGACTTTCTCTATCGCAAGTACGGAAAGCAGGGCCTGAAGGTGTTCGGTATCGTTGCCGACTCACGACTGGAAGACGAGGCGCTCAAGAACCGCACGCTTTTGAGTGCCCGCAAGTTCACCTCGTTCATGAAAGTCAGCTACCCGGTGCTGGTTGATCACGAGGCCTACTTGCGCAAGAAGCTTGGTGATCCGCGCGCGGCGGGGGCCAAGTTGCCATTGTTTATTGTCCTCGACAAGCAGGGCAAGATCATCGAGTATCATGCCGGCTTTTACGATATCGACCGGGATCGGGGCCTCGAGCAACTTGATCGAGTGGTCAAAGAGGCTTTGGGAATCGACGAGTAACTGCCAGCACCGCATCCAGTAACTGCTGGTTCGTTGCAATGCCCTCGCCATGCTGCACGGTGGGGTTGCCCTGCCAGTCGGTGAACAGACCCCCAGCTTCCTGGATGACCGGCGCGATCGCTGCGGCATCCCAGATGTTCATGATCGGGTCGACCATCAGGTCAGCCCGGCCGGTGGCGACCAGCATGTAACCGTAGCCATCTCCCCAGGTACGTGTGATTGAGCAGGCCTGTTCCAGCAACTGGAATGCCTCGGCCGCGTGCCTGTCGGCAAACGAGTCCAGCTGGGTGGTGACAAAGCAAGCCTCTGAGAGCTCGTTCCGCTGGGCCACATGGGCCGCCTGGACCTGCTCCTCGCCACGCTGAAACCAGGCTCCCTGGCCGCGGGCTGCGTAAACGAGTTCTGCCAAGGCCGGGGCGGCAATCACTCCCAACAGCGGCTCACCTGCTTCTGCCACGGCCACCAGCGTGGTGTAGAGTGGCACTCCTGAAATAAATGACTTGGTTCCGTCGATGGGGTCCAGGATCCAGCGGTAGGGAGAGCTGCCAGTTCGGTCCGGCAGCTCTTCGCCCACGATCGAGTCGTCGGGAAACTGGTCTTCGATAGCTTCCCGCAAGAGCTGCTCCGCTTCGCGATCGGCGCGCGTCACGGGTGAGTCGTCAGCCTTGGCCTCGACTTCGAGGCTGGCGTCCTGGAAGTAGTTCAGCGTCAGCGTGCCAGCCTGGCGGGCAATCTGCACAGCCAGTTGCAGGCGATCGTCGATAGCCTTGTCGGATTCAGTCATTGTCTGCCAGCCGATCTGTTGCACATCTCCCGCAGCTCGTTGAGCACGAACCAGCATCCAAGTCGATGACCTGGCTGGCGACCGCAGGGTTCATTTATCACGGTTCTTGGTCCCGCTATCCGCCGGTATCTGAAATGCTTCCCAGACAAGTATGCCAGCGCCGCAGACCAGGTAACTGTCTGCCAGATTAAAGTTGGGCCATTTGTAAAAGCCGAAGTCGAACAGGATCCAGTCGCGCACGCCGTACTTCAGCGTCTCTTGTATCTCCACTCCGATGTGCCAGCAGCCGAGTCGGTCGTAGAGGTTGCCGAGGATGCCGGCACTGATCAGGCCCAGCGAGATCGTCAGTAACATCGTCTGCTGGCTGCCTTTGATTATCCAACCAATGATGACGGCAATCGCAAACAGCGAAATCGTAACAAATAGCACGGTCATGCCCTGGCCGATGCCAAACAGGGCTCCCTGGTTGACGGCGGTCTGGAAGCCAAAGAAGTCTTGCACGACCCAGTGGATCTCGGATTGAGGATCGCTGGGAAGCTTGAGCCAGTCGAACATCAAGCGCTTGGTCAGTAGGTCGAGCAGGCAGCCGCCAATCATCAAGGGCAGAAACACGACCAGCGGGCGGCGGAGGGGACTGCCCGCCGGTCCCGAGCGTGGGGAGGATGCAGCCGAATCAGTGTGGTTCACGCGAGCCGTCCTGGCCAGATTCGAGTCGTGATGCGCAGTGGACGCAATTCTCGGCATGCGGCAGCGCCATCAATCGCATCTTGGGAATCCTGTTTCCGCACGCCAGGCAGTCACCGTAATTCCCCTCCATGATTCGTACAAGGGCAGCTTCGACCAGCCCCAGCGTCTGCTCGTCGTTCTGCAATAGTGAGAGGGTGAACTCGCGTTCGAAAATGTCGCTCCCCAGTTCGGCCATGTGATTCGAATTGCGGTAACAACTGGCAGCCGACTCACTGCCCGTTTCATGTAAGGCCGCATCGGCCATCGCTTCCAGGTCGCCCCGCAAGCGAGTTCGATACTCCACAAGCAGCTGTCGAAAAACGCGTCTGTCCGCCTTCTTCATCGCAGGCCCTCCTCGACATGGAATTCAAGTCGGAGATGACATCGCAGCCGGAATCCGGCCAGCTTCATCGGCGCGCGGTTATTCTAGTGATCCAGCAGATTTTCTGTAAAACATTTGACCAACCTAAGGACCGATTGTCTTGAAGCGTCCAGACCTTCTTCGTAGACTGGCAACTGCCCATAGCAGGCCGCCCCGGGGATCACGTGACGATCGCAGTTTTGTCTAGATTTCCGGGACTTTCCTGAAATTTGTCAGCCTTTCCAGCTAACTGTCGTCCGCGCAGAGGTCCCCTGCCATTAGCGTTGCACCACGAACCGAACTGGGCAGCCAGCGGTGTATTTCACCCGCCTGTGGGGCGACATTTGGTGTCGATGAAGTTCACGTCGGCTGTCCCAACTGCGGCAGCCCGCTGGATGTCGTCTATGACTGGGACCAGGTGCAACTGCCCGAGACCCTGGCTGGCTTCCAGCAATTCTGGTCGCAGCGAGATCAGCCGCATCGGCTGAGTGGCGTCTGGCGGTTTCACGAGTTGCTGCCGTTCGCATCGGCCGACCAGATTGTCACGCTTGGCGAAGGGCAGACGATATTGCAACAAGCCGACTGGGTGGCCCAGTTTGTCGGTATCCAGCCCGCTGGCCTGTACTTGCAATACGAGGGGATGAATCCCTCGGGCAGCTTCAAGGACAACGGCATGACCGCCGCCTTCACTCATGCCCGCTCGATCGGAGCAACTCAGGCGGCCTGCGCCTCGACCGGCAACACCAGCGCCTCACTGGCCATGTACTGTGCCGTGACACGTGCCATGAAAGCCCTGGTCTTTATCGGCAGTGGCAAGATCGCCTACGGCAAGCTGGCCCAGGCGCTCGACTATGGAGCCCTGACCGTTCAAATCAGCGGTGATTTTGATGACGCCATGCAACGGGTCCAGCAGGTCTGCAGCGAACTGAATATTTACCTGGTCAACAGCATCAATCCCTTCCGGCTGGAAGGACAGAAGACAATTATGTTCCGGGTCCTGGAAGGACTCGGCTGGGAAGTACCCGACTGGATTGTTGTGCCCGGCGGTAACCTCGGTAACTCAAGTGCCTTCGGTAAGGCCTTCGCTGAACTTCATCAGCTGGGATTGATTGACAGGATCCCGCGGCTGGCGGTCGTCAATTCGGCCGGTGCCGATACGCTCGACGTGCTCTATAACCAGCGCCAGCTACGTTGGAATGAGGGCCAGTTCGATGCCACGGTTATCGATGACTATTACCAGGAGCTGGATGCAGCCGGGAAAAAAGCATCCACCATTGCCAGTGCCATTGAGATCAATCGACCGGTGAACCTGGCCAAGTGCCTGCGGGCCTTGGACACCT
Source organism: Planctomycetota bacterium (assembly GCA_963581185.1). Taxonomy (GTDB): domain Bacteria; phylum Planctomycetota; class Planctomycetia; order Pirellulales; family Pirellulaceae; genus SAT2750. The sequence continues at coordinate 5,972 of CAUZOB010000032.1, forward strand.
GTGATGGTGTCGTGATTTCGGTCGATGACCAGCAGATCATGGATGCCAAGGCCCAGGTTGGTGCTGGTGGGATCGGTTGTGAGCCGGCCAGCGCCGCGAGTGTTGCTGGCGCACGCCTGCTGCGACAGGCAGGTACGATTGCCCCTTCGGACCGGGTGGTCTGTATCCTCACCGGCCACCTGCTCAAGGATCCCACCGCGACGGTTGCCTATCACACCACCGACCAGGACCAGTTCAACTCGGTGCTCGGAAGTCGCGGGGTAAAACGTGCGGCCTATGCCAATCGAGCTGTCTCCGTGCCAAATGAACTGGCCGAGATCATCAAGGCAATCCGCCTCTACAGTTGACGGTTTCGCTGGCAGCGTTCACAGTGAATGATTCGACCGACAGCTGGATAGAGAGCTAACAGGTTTTCGCTTGAGGCAGGCATGGCGATCGCACTTGGAATTAATGGAGCAGCGGGCCGCATGGGCCAGCGTCTGGTGGCGCTGACAACAGCGGCCGAGGACCTTGAACTGGTCGCTGCCGTGGAACATCCCCAGCATCCGCAACTGGGTGAAGATGCTGGCCTGATCGCCGGCGTCGGCCAGCTTGGGCTGGCCCTCTGCGACAAGCTGCCGACGACTGCCGATGCGATCATCGACTTTTCCGTGCCGGCCGCCTCAGTCGAGATTGCTGCCAGCTGCCAGCAGGCGGGGATTCCGCTCGTGCTGGCTACCACCGGCCTGGACGAGGAGCAGACTCAGGCGGTGCAGCAGGCTGCGGAATCGATCGCGGTGGTCTGGGCGCCGAATATGAGCCTGGCCGTCAACTTGACAATGAAACTGGCCACGCTGGCCGGGGAGAAATTGCAGGGGGTGGCTGGTGGAGTCGATGTGGAGATCATCGAACGACATCATCGCTTCAAGGAAGATGCACCCAGCGGTACCGCACTCCGATTCGGAGAGCTGATTTCAGAGGTGATGGGACAGACCGAACATGTGCATGGCCGCGAAGGCATTATCGGTCAGCGCAGCCAGCAGGAGATTGGCTACCATTCCCTGCGGGTCGGTGACAATCCAGGTGAGCACACGATCGTCTTCTCTGTGCTGGGTGAGACGATTGAGTTGACGGTACGGGCGACCGACCGCGACTGTTATGCGCTGGGAGCCCTCCAGGCCGCTCGCTTTGTGACGACTCAGCCAGCAGGGCTGTACACGATGGACGATCTGCTCGGTCTCTAAGCCCTGACCTGCAGGCTCTTCTCATTCCGCGGCTGCCAGGGCAATGGCGCCTTGTACGACAACATCCTCGCCCAGCATGGCGCGGCAGATCCGGTAGCTCTCGGCCAGCGGACCGAACACGAAGCGGCTTACCTGGTGCTTGAGTGGTTCGAGGAACAGCTGATCATCCATCAGCGATACGCCGCCGCCCACGACGACGATCTCGGGTGCCGTAATGGTGATCACCTGGGCGATGGCCCAGCCGAGTGTCTCGACCGCTTCGGCGATCACCTGCCCGGCAAGAGGATTGCCGGCTGAGGCCGCACGGGCGATCATCTCGCAATTCAACAGGCTGCTATCATTCTGGCAGGCGTGCAGCAGTTCGCGCGCCGCGTCGCTCTGGCTGTCCTGACCCAGCCGTTTTCTGACGGCCTCTTCGATGGCACGACCGCTGGCTCGAGATTCCACCGTCTGCTGGCTTGAGCTGGCGGAGACTCCGGGCCGCAGGTGACCGATTTCGGCAATCGCGGGTCGACATGCTCCGGCGGACCTGCCATCGACGAGCAGCCCGCCACCGATACCGGTTCCCACGGTCAGGTAGAAAACACGGCGGCAGCCCTGCCCCGCTCCCAGCGTCGCTTCGGCCAGGCCGGCCACGTCGCAGTCGTTGCCCAGCACGGCGGGCAGCCCCAGCTCCTGCCGGCACCAGTCGACCAGCGGAAACTGGTCCCAGCCTTCTACCTGGTGGCTGGTGGTGGTTATGCCGCTGGCAGCATCTACTGGGCCGCCGAAGCCGATGCCGACACGGGCCGGCTGGTACTCTTTCAGCAAGGCAGCGGCAGCGGCCAGGATCTGCTGGCGGATCTCGCCGGCGCCACGCTGGCTATTGATATCATGCCTCACCAGTTTAGCCAGCAGCAGCTGGTCTGGCTGGCTGATCCCCAGCTGCAGCTTGCTGCCGCCGATCTCGATTCCCAGGTAGCAGGGCATGGCGAATCAGGCCTCGGCGTGGCGTCCCAGCGCGTTGATTCGAGCGTGGACATCGTTCAGAACCCAGTGGAAGAGGCAGAGGTGGAGGCTCTCGACCATCCCCATGTCGTCGAGGGCGACGTGCAGCCCCTGCTGCTGCAGATCTTTAAGCTGGCCTCCGTCGTAGCCTGTCAGGCCAAACGTGACCAGGCCATGGCGATTAGCCCAGTCGACGGCGTTGAGCACATTGGGGCTGTTACCTGAACCGCTGATGGCAATCACCAGGTCACCGGCTGAGCCATAGTTCATCAGCTGCTGAACAAAGATCTGGTCGTATGCGAGGTCATTGCCGACGGCCATCAACCAGCCGGCATTGTCGGTCAGGCTGAGTACCTTCAGCCGTCGGCGCGATTCATCATGCAGGTCTTCTTCTCGCAGGGTACTTTTGCCGAGGTCCTCGGCCATGTGGCTGGCGGTGGTGCCGGAGCCGCCGTTGCCAAAGATGTAGACAAAGTTACCCTGCTCGTATGCCTGGTAGATCAGGTTGGCCCAGTTTTCCAGTTCGGCAAGGTCGACACCGTCCACTTCCTGCTGCAAACGCTGCAGGTAGTTCGGGGCATCCAGTTGCGTACCGAGCATCGGTTATTCGCCCTTTTCCAGCTGCACCAGCTCTTCCGCCTTGGCCATTTCACGGATTTCCTCCGTGATTTTCATGCTGCAATACTTGGGACCGCACATGCTGCAGAAGTGGGCGCTCTTGAAGGTGTCCTGTGGCAGCGTTTCATCGTGATAAGCGCGAGCGGTTTCCGGATCGAGTGACAGCCGGAATTGTTCATTCCAGTCGAAGCTGAAGCGGGCCCGCGAGAGCGCATCATCGCGATCTTGTGCGCCAGGTCGCCCGCGAGCCAGGTCGGCCGCGTGTGCGGCGATCTTGTAGGCGATCACGCCCTGGCGGACGTCATCGTTATTGGGCAGCCCGAGGTGCTCCTTGGGAGTCACATAGCAGAGCATGGCAGCTCCGTGCCAGCCAGCCAGCGAGGCTCCGATGGCACTGGTGATGTGGTCGTATCCCGGAGCAATATCGGTGACCAGTGGTCCCAGCACGTAGAAGGGAGCACCATCACAGATCTCGATCTGCTTCTTCACATTCATTTCAATCTCGTGCATCGGGATATGGCCTGGTCCCTCGACCATTACCTGGGTTCCCAATTCCCGTCCGCGCTCAACCAGTTCTCCGAGGACGTCCAGTTCGGCAAACTGTGCTGCATCACTGGAATCGGCAATCGACCCGGGTCGCAGCCCATCGCCCAGGCTCCAGGTGACGTCGTACTGGCGCATGATCTCGCAGAGATCATCAAAGCTCTCATACAGCGGGTTGTCCTTGCCATGGGTCATCATCCATTTGGCGATCAGCGAGCCACCGCGGCTGACGATGCCGGTCACTCGGCCGGCGGTCAGCGGCAAATGGTCGCGGCGGATGCCGCAATGAATGGTCATGTAATCGACGCCCTGCTTGGCCTGGTGCTCGACCATATCGAGGAAGTGTTGAGGCCGCATGTCCTCCATCTCGCCCCCCAGCTCTTCCAGCATCTGGTAGATCGGGACGGTCCCGATCGGTACCGGGGACTGTTGAATGATCTGGCTGCGAATCTCATCAATGTTGCTACCGGTCGACAGGTCCATGACCGTGTCGGATCCAAAGTGGACCGCCGTGTGCAGCTTTTCCAGTTCACCGTCGAGATCGCTGGTGACAGCCGAGTTGCCGATGTTGGCATTGATCTTGCATCGCGCGTCGATGCCGATCGCCATCGGCTCCAGGCAGGCATCCAGGTGGACGGTGTTGGCGGGGATGACCATTGTCCCTGCGGCAACTGCCTGGCGGACGTCTTCAGCGGCCAACTGCTCTCGCTCTGCCACGAATTCCATCTGCGGGGTAATCTCACCCCGACGGGCTGCTAGGATTTGGGTCATTGCGCAAGTCTCCTCCGTGACGCGATTTATCGGTTTCCTTTCCGGAAATCGTAACCGCCGTGGGATAGTTGTCAATTCGCCTTTGCCCTCAGCAGGGCGAATCAGTCGGCCAGCAGTGGCGAGAGCCAGCGCCGGGCCTGCGCCGTCGTCATCGACTTACGGCGGGCGTAGTCATCCAGCTGGTCTTCACCAATTCGCGTGACGGAAAAATACCGCGATTCGGGGTGGGCAAAATAGAGGCCACAGACGCTGGCTGCCGGCAGCATTGCAAACGACTCCGTCAACTCGATGCCGGTCTGCTGGCTGGCATCCAAGAGCTCGAATAACGTTGCTTTTTCCGTGTGATCTGGTTGCGCCGGGTATCCAGGTGCCGGTCGGATGCCCCGATACTTCTGGCCGATCAGCTCGTCCATGTTAAGTTTCTGATCGCCAGCATATCCCCACTCCTGCCGCACACGGGCATGCAGGTATTCGGCAAAGGCTTCCGCCAGACGATCGGCCAGGGCCTTGACCATGATCGAGTTGTAGTCGTCCTGCTGCTGCTCGAATTCTGCAGACAGCTCGGCTGCGCCGACACCGGTAGTCACCGCAAATGCGCCGAGGTAATCCGAGCGGCCACTGTCGAGCGGTGCGATGAAGTCAGCCAGGGCGCGATAGCAATCCTGGCCCTTCCGCTGCCACTGCTGGCGCAGGGTGCAGAAGCGAGCCAGCGGTTGATCTGTCTGCTCGTCGGCAAACACGAGGATATCGTCCCCTTGACTGGCAGCTCGCCAGAAGCCGTAGAGGCCGTGAGCGGTCAGTCGTTTTCCGGCGACCATCTCCTGCAGCAGTTGCTGCGCGCTATCCCAGAGGTCACGGGCAGCGGCTCCCTTGACAGGATCATCCAGGATGGCCGGGTACTTGCCGGGCATTTCCCAGGTCGCGAAGAAGGGACTCCAGTCGATGTAGGGGACCAGTTCGGCCAGGGGAAAGTCTTCCAGCCTGCGTGTGCCGGTGAAGTCCGGTTCTGGAATGTCGACAGTGGACCAGTCCGTCGCAAACCGCTGCTCGATCGCCTGACTGTAGGGAACCAGCGTGACGTCGCGCTGCTGGTAGCTTTCCAGCAACTGCTGCTGCTTTATGCGGTTCTCGTCCATCATCTGTTGCTGGTCCCTGGGGCTGCTCAGCCGGTCCACCAGACCGACGCAGCGGGAGGCATCGAGAACGTGAAAAGTGCTGGACTCGTAGGCAGGCGCGATCTTCACGGCGGTGTGCTTGGCGCTGGTCGTGGCACCGCCGATCAAGAGTGGGATCGAGTGTCCTTGCTGCTGCAGCTCGCTGGCGACATGTACCATTTCGTCCAGGCTGGGAGTGATCAGGCCCGAGAGGCCGACAAACTGGACTTCTTCAGCAATCGCCGTATCGAGAATCTTCTGGCTCGGCACCATCACACCGAGATCGATGACCTGGTAGTTATTGCAGCCCAGTACCACGCCGACGATGTTCTTGCCAATGTCGTGGACGTCTCCCTTGACCGTGGCCAGCAGGACCTTGCGGCGTCGCACCTGCTGCTGTTCGTCGGTCTCTTCAGCTTCCATGTAAGGCAGCAGGACAGCCACCGCTTTCTTCATCACGCGGGCGCTCTTGACGACCTGGGGCAGGAACATCTTGCCGGCACCGAACAGGTCGCCGACCCGGTTCATACCGTCCATCAGGGGGCCCTCGATGACATCCAGCGCGAGAGACGACTGGACCCTGGCTTCCTCGACATCGTCCTCAATAAAGCTATCGATACCGCGTACCAGAGCGTGCTTCAGCCGTCCCTGGACATCCTGTTCGCGCCATGACAGGTCGGGACCGTTATCCCTGGGTCCGGTTTGCTCCACGGTTTCGGCAGCCGCCAGCAGTCTTTCGGTGGCATCCGCTCGCCGATTGAATAGCACATCCTCGACCCGTTCTCTCAGCTCAGCTGGAATCTCGTCGTAGACAGCCAGCTGGCCGGCGTTAACGATTCCCATATCCAGTCCGGCGTCGATGGCGTGATACAGGAAGGCTGCGTGCATCGCCTCGCGGATGGTATTGTTGCCGCGAAAAGAGAAGGAGATATTGCTGACCCCGCCCGAGATAAGTGCACCTGGACAGAGCTGTTTGATCTGGCGGGTGGCATCCAGAAAGCTCACAGCGTAGTCGTTATGTTCCTCGATACCGGTAGCGACAGTCAGGATGTTGGGATCAAAAATGATCTCCTCAGCTGGAAAGCCGACTTCGTCGGTCAACAGCTGGTAGGCCCGCTGACAGATCCGTACCTTGTCATCAGAGTTGGTCGCCTGGCCCTGTTCGTCGAAGGCCATCACGACCACGGCTGCACCATGGCTGCGGACTTCACGGGCTCGCTCGAGGAACTGTTGCTCCCCATCCTTGAGGCTAATCGAATTGACAATCGACTTGCCCTGCAGGCAGCGCAGGCCGGCCTGGATCACCGACCAGCGCGAGCTGTCGACCATCACCGGAACGCTGGCGATGTCGGGTTCGGCTGCGATCAGGTTCAGCAAGCGGGTCATCGCCGCGGGGCCGTCCAGCAGGGCATCGTCGAGATTGACATCGATGATCAAGGCGCCTCCCTCGACTTGCTGGCGCGCGACCGTGACAGCTGCCTCGTAGTCGCCGTCCCGAATCAGCCGGGCGAAGCGACGCGAGCCGGTCACGTTGGTACGTTCGCCGATCACCGTGAAGTTGCTGTCGGACCGCAGCGTGAGTGCTTCCTGGCCACTCAGCCGCGTGACAGCCGGGGGCTGAGCTGGTCTGCGAGCCGGCCGGCCTTCGATCAACTGGGCGAAGCGACGGATATAGTCAGGTGTGGTACCGCAGCAGCCACCGAGGATGTTGACCCAGCCCTGCTCGACCCACTCCTCCATGTCAGCGGCCATCTGGTCGGCCGTTTCGTCGTACCCCCCAAACTCGTTGGGGAGCCCGGCGTTGGGATGGCAGCTGGTATAGATGGGGGCGATGCGGGCAAGTTCTGCGAGGTGAGCACGCAGCTTGCGCGGGCCGAGTGCACAGTTGATGCCGATGCTCACCAGGTTGGCGTGCGAGACTGAGTTCCAGAAGGCCTCCACGGTCTGTCCGGAGAGCGTGCGGCCGGCGTCATCGGTGATCGTGACCGAGGCCATGACCGGAACGCTGCAGTTATTGTCCTGGCAGAATTTTTCGATCGCAAACAGGCAGGCCTTCAGATTGAGCGTGTCAAAGACGGTCTCCGGGAAGAGGATGTCCACGCCGGCCTGGACCAGCGAGGCGACCTGCCGGTAATACGATTCCACGTGCTGGTCAAAAGTAATGGCCCGGTAGCCAGGATCCTCCACACGCGAGGACATGGAAGCGGTGCGTGTCGTGGGGCCGATCGAGCCTGACACGAATCGAGGTTTGTCGGGTGTGCGGGCATTATATTCATCAACCGCCTGGCGGGCACAGCGAACCGCTGCGGTGTTGAGCTCCTCCAGCAGGTCGGTCAGCCCAAACTCCTCCAGCCCTGCCAGGCTCGATCCAAACGTGTTCGTCTGAACGATATCTGAACCCGCGTCCAGGAACTGGCGGTGTACCTCCACCAGCTTGTCAGGATGCGTCAGCGAAATCAGGTCGACAAAGTTTTTCAGGTCCTTGGGATGGTCCGCAAATCTCTCGCCGCGGATGGCCTGTTCGTCCATTCCCATGGCAAACACGGTCGTGCCCATGGCCCCATCCAGCAGCATGATCCGCTGCTGGAGAATTTCTTGCAGCTGGTCGTGAATCGAGCAGTGATCAGCGAGCATCGCGATCAACACCTATCAGCAGCCGGGGAAAAGAGAAGGAACCAGACATCCAGCACAAGTCGCGATTCTTGCCTGCCACATTACGTTGCTTCTGCTGGGAATGGGGTGATTCGCAGGAGTATCCCAGAGAAGGGAAACAGCCGCAACACCACACCCTGGTAGTGCGAATTCACGATCAGGCTGCTCAGCTTGCGCCTCCAGCAGTCAACTCAAAAACGCCGATAGGATCGATAGCGGGACCGTGTCCCGGCTTCTGTATCGATCTGCTGATAACGACTTCCGGCCCACCGTCATGGTTCATCCTGCCTCAGTTTCGCTGCCTTCCGGTCAGCAACCGCTGGCTGCCTGCTGCACCCTGCGGCGGACTGCCGGAATCAGCCTGGCGGTTGTGATGCTGGCCCTCTTTCCGCTTTTTTACGGAGCCCTCTGTGCGCCTCGCCAGCTGCACCAGCTGCCACTCATCCGACAACCCGTCGATATCGCTGCCATGGCGAGAGACGCGGGCCACGATGTAACGACCATGCCAGCCACCGGCAGCCTGGAGCGGGCAGACCGGGAACATGCTGATCGCTCGATTAGCCGCATTTCTCGTATCATGGCCGACGACTATCCCCAGCCGTCGACTGGCAACCTGCCAGCGTCACAATTCCGCTAGATGGACATGCTGCCGGCACGCTGATCGAGCTTACGGCAATCCAGTACAATCACAAGTGTGAATGATCCGCCACTGATACCTGCCTCCACGGCGCGTCGATTGAGCCTGGCAGGCCTTCTGCTGTTGCTGCTCTGTGCCGCAGCCCTGCGATCTCGACACCTGGACGACCCCTTCTGGGTGGATGAACTTCACACCGGCTGGACGGTCCAGGGAGAGTGGTCCGAGATTGGTCCACGGGCCAACGCGGGGAACCAGCCTGCCGCCTATTTCAGCATGCTCTGGCCCCTTGCTCGAGTCTTCGGGTCCCATGAACTGGTGCTGCGGATGCCATCCCTGCTGGCGTCACTGGCACTCGTGCTGCTCGTCCCCTGGCTGGTTATGAAGGCGGGTGGAAGTTGGTGGGGCGCAGCTGGTGCGGCCCTGCTGACGACGCTCGATGCTACCACCACCGTGTTTGCCGCCGAGGCCAGACCCTACGCACTCGTGCAGCTGGTCGTGCTGCTGCACCTGGCCACCCTGCTGGCACGGCTCGCTGCGCTTACCGGTACGCGGAAGGAATGGCTGGGATGGCGGATTGGTTGGACGCTGAGTGCCGTGCTGCTGGTCCACTTGCACTTTACCACCATCCTGGTGCTGGCTGCCGAACTGCCTGCCTTGTGGTGGATCTGTCGCCAGCAGAAGATCAACTGGCGACGATGGGCGCTGGATGCCAGCGTTCTGCTGCTCTGCTGCCTGCCACTTCTTGACACCCTTCTGCTCGTCCATAGCCGCCGTCACAACTGGGCCGAGTTCATTCCCCAGCCGTCGATCTGGGGACTGTTGACCAGGTTGCCCTTACTGGCTTGCCTGGCTATTCCACTGCTCTGCTTAGTTCCGCTCAATCGAGACCGCAGCCGGCGGCCCGATGCTGGCCGACCTCCGCTGTCCCTCTCCCTGCGAGTTGTGGCGGTGATCTGCCTGCTGCCATTGCTGGTTGCCTGGCTACTGTCGCGTCTTGACGTGGCCCGTCTCTGGCATCCGCGGTACGTGGTCAGTGCCAGCGTGCTGCTGCCGCTGCTGACTGGACTTCTGCTCTCCTATCTACCAGGGTCCCGGCAGAAGCAGCTGCTGGCGACCATTGCCACGCTGCTGCTGGTGCTGCTGGTTGCTGGTGCTGCCCGGGACTGCTGGCGGATTGGACCGCGGCAGGAATATTGGCCGGCCGCCCTGGCGCTGATCGACGAATCGGACCCGGCCGCCAGCCTGCCGGTCATGCTCTGCCCTGGCCTGATTGAGGACGAGGGCCTGCTGGATCCATCACTCCCAGCTCCGCTGGCTGGCATGCAGATTGCAGAATTTTGCCTGTTCCCGCTTGCCGGACCGTACCAGCTGGCAAAGCAACCTCCCCTGCTGCTACCGCTGGCAACTTCCTCACAGGCTTTGCCTGCTGTTGCCGCTGCCTCGGTCAAGCAGCACGGCGGTGGCTGGTTGATCGTGCGGGGTAACATGCAACGGGCGCGTGACTGGGCAACTGAGCTGGTGGGCACGGGATTGCGTGTGCGGGCGCACGGGTTTGGCCGAGTGCATGTGCTCAAGCTCGACTATTCCGCGCCAGGACCGACGCCCGGCAAGTGATCGAGCGTGCTGTAGAGATCGAGGCCCTCGCGACCGGTCAGTGCTGCGAACAGCTGCTGAATGCTGGCAAGTCCCTGGCAGAAAGCGGACTCCCATTCGTGCAGCGGGCTGCCTGCCAGCTGCAGGCAACTCAATTCGACAACTCCCGGCTGGCCGGCATGTTGGCCGAGGGTGTCGATCACGATCGCCAGCTCGGTTGATTCTGTCTGCTGTTGGCGAGTCCAGTCGAGCTGGAGCTGCGGCAGCTCACCGCTGATTGAATTAACCCTGGTGTCCAGTCGCAGGCTGGAGGCGACCAGGTCGGTGGCAGCGAGCGGTTCAAAGTAGGCCTCCCACCAGGCTCTGCCGCTGTCAATCTGCTGATCGGCGGCAGTCTCCTGTTCTTCCTGTTCTTCCTGGTGCGAGGCAATTGCAGCTCGTCCCAGCGTCGAGCTGAGCCTGCTTCGTGGTATAGCTGCTGCAGGTTCGATCAGCTCCCGCAGATCTGCCAGTGCTTGGCCGGGATCGAGCAACAGCGCATCGAAGCCGAGGAAGCGTGCATAGAGGGTAGCTTCCAGTCCCAGCGGTCCGGCACCGAGGATGGCAATCGTGGCCGGCGTTTCGAGTGTCATACAGGGATCGCTCCGTAGGCAGGAGTGTTGGTAAGAAGTCGTAGCTAGCCGCGTTGGAGTCCGAAGGGGAGCAGGTCCAGGCTGGTTGTTTCCCCGCGAATCAGTTGCGACATGACGACTGCCGTGCCGGTGCTGAGCTGCAGGCCGCTGCGAAAATGTCCAGCTGCCACAAAAGCATTATCGACGGCTGGCAGAGCTCCCAGGTAAGGAAAGCCGTCAAATGAGGCAGGCCGTAATCCTGCCCAGCTGCGTTCCACGTCGGCTGTCTCGAGGGCCACCAGCAGTTGCCTGCCGAACTGCGTCAGCTGTTCAATCATCTCGTGGGTCGTCTGGTTGGCAAAACCAACTTCTTCTTCGCTACTGCCGACCAGCAGTCGTCCATCGCGGCGCGGCACGAGGTAGCGTGAGCCCTCGTTGATAACTCGCAGCAGCGGCGGCTGCGAGCACTTGAAGAGGACCATCTGGCCACGGATCGGCAGGATGCCATTGTTGATATTGAGTTGCCGCAGCAGATCTCCGCTCCAGGCCCCCGCGGTCAGGCAGAAGGATTCGGCAAACCAGCGTTGCTCACCAGCTTCAACATGTGTCATCCTGCCCTGTTCACATGCCATCGCCGTGACCTTCAGCTGTTCATGGATTTCCACGCCCCGGGCCAGGCAGCCGGCCTTGAGTGCTGCCAGGTGATGGGGATTGCGGATCTGTCCCTCCCCTTCAACCAGGTAAGCGCCCAGCAGCTCGCCAGAGTCGGCCAGCTGGGCCAGGCCAGGTTCGAGCTGGGTCAGCTGTTGTGAGTCGAGTTTTTCGGCCTGGATTCCCTCGTCAGCGAGCGAGCTGGTCCAGCCAGCCAGTGCTGCTGCTTCGCCCGACGTGCGTGCCAGGTGAATTCCACCCGGTTGCTGGAAGCCATTGTCGATGCCGGTCTCGTTCTTGAGCTGCTCGGACCAGGCGGGATGCAGCTGGTGGCTGAAGCCACGCAGCTGGTCGATCGGATCAATGGCGCTGGCAGGATTGGAAGCTGGCAGGATACCGGCACCGGCCCAGGACGATTCCTGGCCGACCCTGCCCTGGTCGAGGACCAGACAGGAGAGGTCGTGACCGGCAAGTTCATAAGCGATCGACAGCCCGATCACTCCGCCGCCGACTATCAGGCAATCATGCATGGCAGCATCACTCGGTGTCAGCGAACTAGTCGTCGTAACAGGACTTCGTTAACTTGCCCACGAAAACGAACTCGGCCGTCGATTTCCACGACTGGGATGCAGCTGTCGTACTTGCTACGCAGCTCCTCGTTCTCGTCGATATTCACGCTTGTGACAGCCAGGCCATACTTTTCAAGCAACTCGCTCGCCTGCTGGCAGAGGTGGCAACCGGGCCGCGTGTAGAGGATTGCCGTGATCGTCATTCTCAGTGCCTGCCAGGATCGGGTACTCCCCAGTGGATTTTGCGAGATAACCCGGAAGGCGTCAATCAGCTATCTCGATCTGACGGTCAACGTGGTACACTGGCGTCACGACGATCTCTTGATGCATTGTCAACGGGGCCTCACAGCCATGGCGCGACTTCGTGTTGGTCCATTTCTCGAACTCGTAAAACGTAGCGGTCTGCTAAAAGAGAGCAGGCTCAAGCGGGCTATTGGACAGCTCAAGCAGGAACATGACGGTGCAATTCCGCGCGATCCCCAGGTATTCGTGGACTATTTTATCCGCGAAGGCCTGCTGACTCGCTGGCACTGTGACAAGTTGCTGGACAAGAAGTACAAGGGGTTTTTTCTAGGCAAGTACAAGCTGCTGGGTCACATCGGCACGGGGGGCATGAGCAGCGTTTACCTGGCCGAGCACACGCTGATGCGTCAACCGCGGGCGATCAAGGTGCTGCCGCGGTCACGGCTCGATAACCCCTCCTACCTGGAACGATTTCACCGTGAAGCCCAGGCGACAGCGGCACTGAATCATCCCAACATCGTGCGCGCCTACGATGTTGATAACACGGGCGACACGCATTACCTGGTGATGGAGTATGTTGCCGGCCAGGACCTGCAGTCGATTGTCCGCAGCGACGGTCCGCTCGGCTTTGGACAGGCGGCCGACTTTATTTCCCAGGCGGCCGACGGCTTACACCACGCCCACCAGTCCAACATGATCCACCGTGATGTCAAGCCAGCCAACCTGCTGGTGGACAGGAAGGGTACGGTCCGCATTCTCGACCTCGGCTTGGCTCTGATGCGTGATGATAGCGAGCTGGCTTCGTTGACCAATTCCAGCACCGAACATGTCCTCGGTACGGCTGACTACCTGGCACCAGAGCAGGCACTCGATAGCCATGCGGTCGACTCGCGCGCAGATGTTTACGGTCTCGGCTGTACGCTCTACTTCATACTCACAGGCCATGCGCCCTTTCCCGAGGGTTCACTGGCACAGCGGATTGCCAAGCACCAGTCGGTGATGCCGTCCAGCATCCTCGAGGACCGGCCAGATTGTCCGCCAGAGCTGCTGGCGATTTGTGAACGGATGATCCAGAAGCGAGCGGAGGATCGTTTCCAGTCCTGCCAGGAAGTGCACGAGGTGCTGGAAGCGTGGCTCGTGGAGTCGGGTGGCAGCCGGCGCGGGCAGCTGCTGGCGGCCACAGCCGGGCAGGTCGAATCGATCGACAACGTGGTGCGAGCGATGGAGTTGGCTGGTGATCTGCAGGCTGAAGCGGCCAGCGGTGCCCCGCTCGTGCACGGCGATAGTACCGGCACCGGCGGATCGATCCATGCCCACCCCGCCGGAGCTCTGACCGAAACGACCACTGGCCAGGCTGGCGATACAGGCGGACAGGCGAGCTCGGCAGATGGCAGCAGTCACATTGACCTGGCGATCGAAGCCGGGTTGTCTGGTCCAGCCAGCCAGCAAGGTGGACGAACACGCAACTTGCTGGTCCGCACCCAGCGACGAAGTCGCCGCTTGAGGTTCCAGTTGATCGTCTCCATCGTGATCGCCGTACTGGCTTTGCTGGCTTTGGCACTGGTGTTGTTGATGCGGCCAACAGGCCAGCCTGAAGCAGCCACTGAGCAGCGAATGCGGCCAACGGCGGTCTATATCCAGCAGGTCAAGCTATCCTCCCAGGGGGAGCTGACCTATAATTCAGCTGAGTGACTTGGGCTGCCCGTTAGGGCCAGATTCGTCGCCTCAGATTTGCCAAGAAACAGGTACAGCAGACCTCCAACTGGTGCTGCTGGCCCTTCCGCAAAGGAAGTCCCGATGCCGCAACGTTTGACTATCACCGCGCTTGCCCTGCTGATTTTCGCCGGCACGATGAGCTGGCTGCCAGCTGCTCCCTCGCGTGAGGAGAGAGCTGCCGAGCTGAAGTTGCGGACCATGGTCAAGAAAGCCGGGAATCTCTACCTGCAGAAGCAGTACGAGCAATCGGGCCAGGTGATCGCCGATGTCCAGAAGCAGTTTGAGCAGCTGATGAAGGGCGCCGATGAGGAACTGGTCGCGTTGCTGGCTGGCGTCTATGGCTCCCTTAAGAAAGCCCATGCCCTGCTGGAACTGGAAGGTGTCGAGCTACCACCGCTCGTCGCTGCTGTCGCCAAGCCGGTTCCAGGCGACAAGCCGACGACGCCGGACGGAAAAGTCAGCTTTGTCAAACATGTCGCTCCGATCCTGATCAGCAAATGCGGTCGCTGTCACGTCCGCGCGGTCCGCGGCATGTTCAGCATGGCAACCTTTGATGTGCTCATGAAAGGCACGCCGGCCGGCACGGTGATCTTCCCCAAGGACGCCAGCGGAAGCCGTCTGATCGAGGTCATCGAAGAAGGCGACATGCCCCGCGGTGGCTTGAAGATCACTCCCGAGGAACTCGCCACGCTGAAAAAATGGATCACCGAAGGCGCCGTTTATGACGCGGAAGATCGCCTCGCCAACCTTATCAGCCTGGCCCCCGATGCAAGCGTGGCGGAACTGCCGAAGCTGGAAGTGATGGAGGCGACCGGCGAGGAGACTATCAGCTTTGCCAATGATATCGCCCCGCTGCTGGTTGCCAGTTGCGTCAATTGCCATGGACTGGGTCGACGCCCCAGCGGACGCCTGGACCTCAACACCTTTGCCGGCCTGCTGCGTGGCGGCGAAAGCGGACCACCGCTGGTGCCGGGCAAACCGGCAGATAGCCTGCTGATCAAGAAACTCATGGGGACAGGTGGCGGTCAGCAAATGCCAGCACGTGCGGATCCCCTGCCAACCGATGTGATCGCCAAGATCGAAACCTGGATCGAAGAGGGAGCCAGATTTGACGCTCCCGACGCGGGCCAGCCGATGACCGAGGTGGCGGCACTGGCACGTGCTCAGCGAGCCA
Organism: Planctomycetota bacterium; assembly: GCA_963581185.1. Taxonomy (GTDB): domain Bacteria; phylum Planctomycetota; class Planctomycetia; order Pirellulales; family Pirellulaceae; genus SAT2750. The sequence goes on from CAUZOB010000032.1 coordinate 21,114, forward strand.
GTCACGATGAGCTCAGTACAGAACGACAGAAGCTGGCGACCAGCAACTGGCAGCTGGGACTGCCGGACGTGAAAATGCAGACGCACCAGACTCGCAACTTCCTGCTGGTGGGAAATTACAGCGAAGCACGCCTGCAGGGAATTGCAACATCCGCGGAGCAAGTTGCCGAGCAGGTCGCGGAGGTCTTCAAGCTGCCCGCTGAGACAGCCTTGATCAAGGGACGAGTGACACTGTTCCTGTTTGACCAGCGGTACGACTACAGCGAATTTGGCAAGATGGTCGAAAAGCGCGACCTGCCGCGGGGCTGGCGCGGTCACTGGCGATTTAGCATCATCGATGCCTACGGAGCTGTCATGCCTCCCCGCGCCGATGAGTACCAGCTGGAACCGCTGATCGGCCAACAGCTGGCATCGATCTACGTGGCTGGGCTGAGTGGCAAAATCCCCGACTGGTTCAGTGAGGGTGTTGGACGCGTCGTCGCCGCGCGGATCAATCCGGATGATGCCCGTGTCAAAGCATGGGACAGCTCGGTCTCGGCCGTCAAAGCGTCGATGACAAGCAGTGACGATTTTATCACTGGCAAGTTGCCTCCGGAGGATCGTTTTGTGGCTGCCTACAGCTTCACCAAGTTCCTGATGGCGGAGAGTAAGAGATTCCAGTCGCTGCTGGGTCAGCTCACGCAGGGTGTTGAATTTAACGACGCCTTCTCCGCTGCCTTCGGTGGCAGCCCATCCCAGGCTGCCGAGCTGTGGGCTCGTAAAACTCGCTAGAACGTGAGCCAGGCGGATGCGGGAAATCGACCTGGAAAACGCTGCTGAATTCCTCAGTCAGCTCGGCTGGCTGGCGGCCGGCGAATCGCCGCAGCTCACGCTGCTTGAAGGTGGCGTCTCCAACCTGGTCATGCTTGTCGAGCGGCAGACCGTGGCAGCTGGCACGATTGCCGAGCGACAGTTTGTCGTCAAGCAGGCGCGTGGCCAACTGGCGGTTGCCGAACCCTGGTTCTGTAGCGTTGATCGGCTGGAACGCGAAGTTGATGTGCTGCGAGCCTGCCAGCAGATCCTGGCGGATGATCGTGGCCTGGCTGCCGACCATTCGATCGGTGTGCCAACCCTGTATGGCCACGATCCAGCCAACCACCTGTATGCCATGTCGGCTGCCGGGGATGGTCAGCGGACCTGGAAGTCCGACCTGCTGGCCGGCGAGTACAGCCAACAGGCCGCCGCCGCCTGCGGCTGGCTGCTGGCTCGCCTGCATGCCGGCAGCATGGGCGACCCACAACTGGCAGAGCAGCTGGCCGATCAACAGTACTTCGAAGCTCTCCGGCTGGACCCCTACTATCGCCAGCTGATCAGGCAGCACGAGGAGCTCGCCGGGCCCCTGCAGGACCTGATCTCCTCAGCTGCAGAGGGTCGATGCCTGGTCCACGGCGACTTCAGCCCCAAGAACCTGGTGGTCCACCAACAACAGCTGACGCTGATCGATTTTGAAGTCGGTCACTTTGGAGATCCCGCCTTTGACCTCGGCTTTTTCCAGACACACCTGGTCCTCAAGTCGATCCACGCCGGTCATGACCAGCCCCAGGTCTGGCAGCTGCTGAAAACGTTTCGGCAGGTCTACCTGTGGGAAATGTCTGACAGGCAGCCAGATCTGGACCAGCAAGAGCTGCAGCGGCAGGAGCTGGCACACCTCGGTGCCTGCCTGCTGGCTCGAGTGGATGGCAAGAGCCCAGTCGACTATCTCGATCAACAGCTTGCCCAGGCAGCTCGGCAGCTGGGCCGCGACCTGCTGTGCGGCCGTTTGCAATCGTGGGATACTATCGAGTACGAGGTTGCCAGTTATGCAGCCGACCGCAGCTAGCTGGTGGCTGGATTAAGTAGTCGATGACCAGCCCCCCAGGAGCATCTCATGTCGTCAGACCAGATCGCCACCGTGCATGCGCGGGAAGTGCTCGACAGCCGCGGTCGTCCGACGGTGGAAGTCGAGATCGAAACCGAAAGTGGAGTCAGCGGACGGGCGATTGCCCCCTCCGGTGCCAGTACCGGTTCGGCCGAGGCGATTGAATTGCGGGATCAGCAGGATGCTCGCTATGACGGGGACGGTGTCCGGCAGGCCGTTGGTCATGTCTGCGGAGAGATTGGAGCAGCTATTGTCGGTCGAGCTGCCGGCGACCAGGCAGCTGTCGACGCCCTGCTCTGCCAGCTCGATGACAGCCCACAAAAGAGCCGGTTGGGAGGGAATGCACTGATTGCCACCAGCCTGGCGGTCGCACATGCCGCTGCCGCGGCTGCCGGGATTCCGCTCTACCAGCACCTGCACCAGTTGTTCTGCCGGCATGTGGAGGCCGATGGACTGTCGGGCCCGGCCCGGCCCCAGATGCCCCTGCCGATGATCAACATGATCTCAGGTGGGCTGCATGCAGGGGGGAATATCGATATCCAGGATGTGCTGGTGATGCCCAGCGGGGCGCCGGATTATCCAACCTCGCTGGAATGGACCGTGCGAATCTACCGCCAGCTGGGGAGCCTGCTGACCGAGTCCGGATATGACGGGCGACTGGTTGGTGACGAGGGCGGCTATGGACCCCAGCTGGAAAACAATCGGATGGCAATCGAGCTGGTCGTCAGGGCGATCGAACAGGCAGGGCTGGAAGCAGGTAACCAGGTCAAAATTGCCCTCGATGTCGCTGCCACGCACTTTTACGAGGATGGACAATATCGGCTGCGGAGCGAGGGACAGAAGCTGCTTAGCAGTCAGCAGATGATCGATCGGCTGGAGTCCTGGCTGGATGAATTCCCGATTGCCAGCATCGAAGATGGACTTGCCGAAGACGACTGGCAAGGCTGGCAACACCTCGTGGCTCGATTGGGCCAGCGAGTCCAGCTTGTTGGCGATGACCTGTTTGCTACCAACCCCCAGCGGGTTCAGCAGGGAGTTGTTTCAGCTGCGGCCAATAGTGTGCTCGTCAAAGTCAACCAGATTGGCACCCTGAGCGAGACGCTGGAGACAATCTCGCTGGCCCGACTGGCAGGATTCAGCACCGTTGTGTCGGCCCGCAGTGGAGAAACAGAGGATACGACCATCGCTGACCTGGCGGTCGGCGTGGCAGCAGACCAGATCAAGATCGGCTCGATCGTGCGAAGTGAACGGTTGGCAAAATACAATCGGCTGCTGCGGATTGGTGAGGAGGTGACCGACTGGTCGCCGAGAATTGCTCCGTTTCATCCCGCCGCTGGTTAATCGATCGGGCCCACTCGATCCGCACGATTGTGGCGGCTGAACCGCCAACGGACCCGCTCGCTGCCTGCAATTGTGCCTTCTGCTGCTACTGCTGCTGCTGCTGCCTCTTTTCTGCCGATCAATTCCAGAATGAGTCTTGCCAGAAGTAGAGCTGCGGTGATAATGAATGGCATGACTGGTACACATTGCGGTTACTTCTGGTTTTGGTTTAGCCCCCCAGGTCACAGGGCCACGGGAGGGTTCCAGTAACCCCATTCCGTACCAGCACGAAAAGCCCTGCTGACCAACCTCGGTCAGCAGGGCTTTTCTTGTTGATAGAGGACCAGCGGGACTCAACATGCATTTGAGACATTAGCAAGGGAGTCATTCCAGTGATTGTTGTCATGAAAAAAAGTGCAACCTCGGAAGAGGTCGCACACATGGTCAAGCGTGTGGAGTCGATGGGTCTGAAGGCACATGTGATCAAGGGTACCGAGCGGACCGTGATTGCTGCCATCGGGGAAAAGCGTGAGTCCACCAAGCAGTCGCTGGAAAGCGGGGCTGGAGTGGATGACGTGGTGGCAATCCTGGCTCCCTACAAGGTCGCCAGCCGCGAGGTCAAACCGGAGCCGACGATGGTTGAGGCCGGCAGCCTCAAGGTCGGTGCGGGTACCCTCGGCGTGATCGCCGGTCCCTGCAGTGTGGAGAGCGAAGAACAGATTATCAGCAGCGCCAAGGCCATCAAGGCTGCCGGCGCAACGGCACTTCGTGGCGGCGCTTTTAAACCACGGACCAGTCCCTACAGCTTCCAGGGTCTCAAGGAGGAAGGACTGAAATTGCTGGCTGCGGCTCGCGAGGAAACAGGTCTCGCAGTGGTGACCGAAGTGCTCAGTACCGACGATGTGCAGCTGGTCGCCGAATATGCAGATGTGCTGCAAATCGGAGCCCGCAACATGCAGAATTATCGTCTGCTGGAATCGGTCGGGGACGCTGGCAAGGCAGTTCTGCTGAAGCGTGGTCCGAGTGCCACGATGGACGAACTCCTGCTGGCTGCCGAATATATACTGAATCAGGGTAACCCGAACGTGATGCTCTGCGAGCGAGGTATTCGCACGTTTGAATCACATACTCGCTTCACGCTGCCGCTGGCGTCGATCGCCTACCTGCACAAGGAGACGCACTTGCCGGTCGTCATCGATCCCAGCCACGGTACGGGCCATGCTTACATGGTTCCGGATATGGCAGTGGCTGCTGTGGCGGCCGGAGCGGACGGGCTGATCCTGGAAGTGCATCCGAACCCGGAACAGGCCATGAGTGACGGCTACCAGTCGCTGACATTTGATCAATTCGAGCAGACAATGACTCGTTGCCGGGCCATTGCTGTGGCGGTCGGGTCGACGATCCATGGCTAGCAGGTCAGGGTTTTTCGGTCAGTTGCTTTTGGATGCGGATGTGATCGAGTTGGCTGGCACGCACAATTAAATGCTGGCTGAGTGGGTCGACAACCATGCGAGCCTCGCTGGGCGCCAGTAAGGCCTGAAAGGCCACGATCAGATCGGCCGGCTCGCGTGCTTCCAGCTGTGGACGAATATCATGAATGTCCAGATGGGTCATCTGCTGAGCGTACTCGGCCGACGTGACCTCGATCGTCTGGCTGTTCAGGACACGAAATCCGAGTTCAATTGAGCCCAGGAATGTTAGCAGCACGTCCCCGAGGGGATCCTTATCGGTTACCAGAGTTGTCTCGCTCTCTGCCGACCAGCCATGCGGGTGTGTGACAGTCCAGTCAACGGTGATCGAGATCCCGGCGTCTTCCGCGATACGCTCGAGGATGGTGGAAAAAGGCGTGGAGCGGCCGAAGTTGACCGAGATGGGCTGAGTCAGCAAGGCAATCGCCTGCTGGGTATGAGACCGAGCGACTGGCTTGCTCTCAGCGAGCGCCTGCAGGTTTGTATTGAGCTGGCTCAGGAGTCGCTGGATTTCGACATGTGCAGCTGCCGTCTGGGTTACCGCAAGGCCCTCGTTGATCGGTTTGATCAAGCCCTGGCCGCCGGCGCCCTGCCAGCTGTCGACTGCCACCAGCTGCTCTAGGATGCCCGCCAACTCTGCCAACTGGTCACCCTCCCTGCCAAAGATCGGGTAATTGACCGTCGTCCAGGGCCTTGGCACGCCGGGAGGCCAGCTGATTCGCACATGGCCCGGCTCGTGAATGACGGCCAGCGATTGACCGGCAAGTGCCCGCTGTAACAGCGCCTCAGGTGTGGTTTCGCCAACCTGCAACTGGATTGGTGTCTGCAGCGTCAGTTCACTTGCTGCCAGGGCCTGCAAGTCGATCGTGATGGGGACATGGCTGATCTGGCCAAGTAAGCGGATAAACTGTTGAAAAGTGAGTGGTTGGATCATCTCGAACTGGACAAGTGAGAGATTCATGCCAGCAGTGACATCGATCGCCGGAATCGGCTCACGCCTCGTCTCGATTGGCTCAGCCCCTGGCTCGATCGGTTCCCCGCCGGCGGGCGGTGCCAGCGGCCGGTTACTCAGCCCGGGGCCGAAGACTCTCAGAGCAGCAGCCAGATCTTCGGTTGTGACAGGTTCTGTCGGTTCGTCTGGAACCAGCCCTGGCGGGTTGGCAGCTGGCATGGGTGGATCAGAGGACGAGTCGGAAGGCGGATCGCTGGGTGGATCGCTGGGTGGATCGGAGGGCGGGTCTGAGCTGATCACTGGCGGGTTGGAATCTGGATCGGCTGGCTCCGTTACCTCGGCCTGGCCCTGGTTGATATCGGCGGGTTGCCCGACAGCTGGATCGGCTGGCGGTCTGTCGGCAACGGGTGGAGCTGTGGTGACGGTACTGTCGGGGCTGAAGAGCCCGGAAGAAAATGCCAGCACGATCAGCAGCAGGCTGCCAGCCAGTGCCAGGATACCGATCAGCATCCTGCGGGAGCGGCGGCGGGTGCTGTCGGAAACCCAGTCGCCGGTAGTCGGCAGGGCGCCATCGAGTGACTCATCGAGCCGGTCCTGCAGCTCGCTGCTGTCGCCCTTGATCTGTACCACGTCGCCATCCACTGCTTCATCGCCCGCCAGGCTATCGTGCTGGTAGCCGATGTCCTCGACGGTCTCACCGCTCGATGGCTCGACCTGAGGCTGCTGGCCTGGCTCCTCGTTGGCCTGCCATCGACCGGCGTCATCGTCGGAGCCTGGAGTATCTGGCAGCTCGTTCAGCGGCGCGTCGGGGATCTCCACCATGGCATCGCAGCCGGGGCAATTGACGATCGTGCCGAGCAACTCAGGGTTGCTGACCCGGATGCGTGACTGGCAGGTAATGCAGGTGACAACGAAAGGCTGCATGGTGAATCGCAGGTTAGAGGTGAGCGCTGCTGGAGCCGTCCTGTTCTGATCATTTGAAGACAGCGGGTAGCTTGAATTTACGTTCCGGATCGAGTGCTGCGGTGCGGGTGGTGATCAGGATAATTTCGTTCTCTGGGTCATTTGGGTCGGGGCCCAGCACCCAGACCAGTTTCTGATTGACTTCGCTGGGGTCCTTGACTGATGGATCGGGATTTGCCTTCATCATCAGTCCGGTAAGGACTTCGCTGAACGGTTTATCCTTGATGACAAAATCGCGGATGGCCTGGTTGCGGGTGATGCCGTCGACCTTGAGGTCGTCACCGAGGATGGCAATGGCAAAGGGAAAACTGACACGTCCAATCGCATCCTTGATTTCTGTTTCGATATCGGCAACTGCGAGGTTAAGGTCCTGCTGGGGAATATTGAGGCTCATTGTGAATGCCAGTACATCGTCAAGCGATGTGAACTTGTCAGCGCCATCGGTCGGACCACCGGCGAGCTGGATCATCGGTTCAGCCACCAGGCACAGTTCAGCACCAACCAGCAGGTTTGCCGCTGCCACGGATGGTAAGGCCGCATTTGCCATCGCCAGGCCGTCATCGACACCGATTCGTGTCTGGTCATTGAGGAAGCGGATCATCTCGGGATACTTCATCGCAACCGATCGCCAGTGACGATGCGGATTCAGCTGCACGATGTAGTCAAAGATCTTGTCGGGAACTGCCTGCATCTGCTTCTGGAATTGCTCAGCCAGTTCGAACTTGTTGCGTGAGAGTCCGCCTGCCAGGCGTGTTTCCAGGTACAGCTGCTGGTCGATGTGCATGCTGATCAAGCCCGCGCCAACGTTCTCGTCGAGCAGCCAGTTGAGGATACCGCGGATACGGCGAGGCTGGCCGATTGTGATATCCCGGCCATCCCGGAAGACATTATTCTTGAGGAAGGCAGGAGCGAAGAGCACGGTCAGGTGCCGTTCGCCGTCGGTGATTTTGAACAAGGGAGTGATGGTCGGGTGGATTGGCGGGGTACGACCCGGAAACTTCATCGCTTCACTCACATCATCCTCGTGACCCATCAGGAAGAGCGTGTTGTCAGCGGCTGTTGGAATGGCGTAGCAGTAATCAGCTCCCCGGTAGTAAACGCCATTCTCGACTTGAACAGGTTCTGGATTCCCCAGCTGCTCAAGCAACGCTGCCGGCTCGATGGAGTCAGCCAGTTCCACCACAAAGGCCGGCCTGGGGAACTCCTCGCCATTGTCATAGAGCCCCATCGTCAGTCGTCTGACCTCGGACAATTCCAAGCCACTGGCAGCTTCCCAGGCAGCCTGGTGTTTGCCGAAGGCGGGACCGAGTGCTCGCAGCAGGTCCTCGCCACCCTTGGCAACCAGATCAGCGGGACGGGCGAATAGTAACACCTGGGCACCGGAGGGTAACCAGTTGAGTGCGGGTGGGCTCCCGTCGGTGGGAGATTGCCAGAGCAGGCTGCCGTCATCGTCGACCACCATGGGATCGTTGGTCGCCTCACCTGGTCGTGGAACCGATGGTTTGGAGCCGTTGTTGGGTCTCGGAATCGATCCGGCCTTGACCTTCGTGTTCGAGTCCTTGTCCTTGCCCGCCACCGTCGTGCCCTTGTCCCCAGCGGTCTCCCCATCGCCATCGCCTGAGCCAGCTGCGATCACGAAGAGCACGATTGCGGCAATGCCGGCCAGGCCGGTGCTGCCCCAGAAGACCGGACTGTTTGCTATCGAGCGGGAGCGACGTCGACGTCGACTTGGTTGCCGGGTCTCTGTTTCTGTCGACTCGCTGTCGCCCGCTGCTTCCTTGCTGCTGGTATCGACGGACGGGCTGGTCCGTGGCGACCGGCTGACGTCAATCAACGGACTTGCCGGTTGACGTTGCTGTTGCTTCGGCGTGGCTGCTGGCTGCTGGCTGGCCGGATTCTGCAGTGCAGTCAGGTAGGCCGCCTCGCTGGCAACCGGCGCGACATCCGTCAGCGTGAGCCGGCGACTGGGCACCAGTAATTGCAGTTTGTCCGGAATCTCACCGGCATGTGGATAGCGATGCTGGGGAGTCTTGTGCACCAGGTAGGCCAGCAAGCGATCGACATTGGCAGGCAGTCCGGCGGCAGCCAGAGCGGGGAACTCGGTTGCCGCGTGACGCTGCAGCTTCTGCAGCAGGCTGCCACCAAGATAGGGGGGTTTACCGCTTAGCATCTCGTAGAAGCAGACCCCCAGGGAATAGACATCGCTGGTGGTTGACGTTCTCTGCTTGGGCTGGCCAAGCTCCGGCGCGAGGTAATCTGAAAGTGCTTCCCAGCGAGGGTCCTGGGGATTGTTGACCAGGTCCAACTGGTTATCCAGGCGGGCAGCGTCAGACAACAGCAGGCAGCTGCCGTCGTCTGCCAGGCGAATCGAGGCTGGATTCACCGCGCCATGAACAAGACCGCGCCGATGCAGCTCGGCCAATCCGTGCGCGATCGTCCAGGTCAGCTGGCAGGCCTCCGCCAGCGGCATCGGTCCGTCACTGGCCAGCCGCTCCGAGAGCAAGCGGCCGGGGTGATGCTGGTAGGCGATCAAGCGGTAGCTGCCGAGGTCGATTGGCTCGTAAATACGCTGCAGGTAGGGACTGACGGCACCTGCCCGCTGCTGCACCTCGGTGATAATCCGCTGCCAGCTGGCCGGATCCTGAGCCCCGGCACCTGTCAGGAACTGGAGTTCGATCAGGTGGTTGGTGGAGCGATGACGGGCTGTGAACCAGCGTCCGTCACCAAACCGCTGCTGCTGGCCACAGACAATATAGTCGCCGTAGATGAACGGGCCCGCCGAGCCGTCCAGCAAGATCCGCTTGTGATAGGAGTCGATCAGTGACTGGCTGACCAGCCACTCCGCCACCGTGGCTGCGTTATCCTGTGTGCCGGCACCGCCGAAGGAGGCGAACTCCTGGCGTAATTCTGCCAGCCGATCCGGCTCGATGAGCTGGCTTTCAGCAAGCAGATCCCAGAATTGATCGGTTGAAACTGCCATAGACCTGGCACGCCAAGAGAAGATCGATTTGCACCCAGATCTATTCTACGCATCGGGGTCCGGTCCGCCTACTGAACAAACTCGCCGATTCCCGGCCCACAGCGACAATCCTGCTGGATTCCTGGCCGACAGCCGGGATTGATGGGGAGCTGGTGGTCCTTTGGACCTCAGAGACAGGAGGGGGTACCGTTACGCACGGCCTGCCCTGCATGTCAGTACTGCGCGCCCTCGTTGGCTGGTTCAACCGAGCCGGTAGCAAGTTGTTCAGCAGTTTCCAGGATCGCTGCCGCCGCTCGCTCAACCTGCTGGCGATCAACGTCCAGGTGCGTCACTGCGCGAACCCGGTTGGGACCGAGCGCCAGGGTCTGGACACCGTTAACTTCCAGCTGGGCGGCGAACTGACGAGCTGTCCCCAGGTCGCTGCTGACATGAAAGATTGCCATGTTGGTTTCGGCCTCGTCGCCGACCAGTTCGAGTCCCTCGGCCTGGCGAATTGCCTCAGCCAGCAGTTGCGTGTGCTGATGATCCTCGGCCAGGCGCTGGCGATTGTTTTGCAGTGCATAGAGTGCTGCTGCGGCGATCACACCGGCTTGTCTCATACCACCACCGAAGGCCTTGCGGTGTCGCCGCGCCTGCGTGATCAGTTCCTTGCTGCCGACCAGTGCCGATCCAACAGGTGCTCCCAGCCCCTTGCTGAAACAGATACTGACGGTGTCAAAGTTTTTGCACCACTCGTCCGCTGCAACTCCGCTGGCAGCCACGGCGTTAAACAGCCGGGCTCCATCAAGATGCGTACGGAGTCCATGCTGGTGGGCCCAGGCGGTGGCAGCAACGACGGAGTCGAGCGGCAGGACCTTGCCGCCGGCCCGGTTGTGAGTGTTTTCCAGGCAGAGCAGTCGTGTGCGCGGGAAGGACTCGTTGTCCGGCTGGATGTGTCCTTCCAGCTGTTCGACATTCAAGACGCAATCGGGGCCGGCAATCGGGTGGGCCGCGAGGCCACTCAGCTGTGCATAGGCAGCTTGTTCATAATTGAGGATGTGGCATTCGGCTTCCGAGAGGAATTCATCACCTGGCTGGCAATGGACACGAAGTGCCACCTGGTTGGTCATCGTGCCGGAGGGCATGAAAATGGCAGCTTCCTTGCCGAGCAATTCCGCGGCCAGGTTCTGCAATTCCTCGACGGTCGGATCGACGTCGATACAGTCGTCCCCCACCTCGCATTCAAACATAGCCTGGCGCATGGCGGCCGAAGGTCGGGTCACGGTGTCACTACGCAGGTCAACCGGTTTATTCATCAGCTTCTTGACTCCTTGTCTGGCGGCGAGCGGATTTATCGCCGCTGGCGGGTGAACTTTTTGTCCGCCTGGCGTCTCCTTGGGGGACAGACCCACCCCGCTGGTTAGCGGTCCGTTATAGCAGACAGCGGGGGGCGGGCGACATCCGTCCTGCCGGCCTGCCAACAGAGGTCTTCACGTCATGACGCTTGCGGAGCACAATAGGGAGAT
>CAUZOB010000033.1:0-31653 GCA_963581185.1 Planctomycetota bacterium
CTCTAATGAAGCCCTCCGCCTATCTGATCAATATCGGCCGCGGTGTGATCGTCCAACTTGATCCACTTGTGGCCGCACTTGAGCAGGGCTCGATTGCCGGAGCTGCTCTTGACGTCTTTGAAATCGAGCCGCTCCCGGCTGACCATCCGCTCTGGAAGATGGATAATGTTCTTATCACGCCTCACGTGGCGGCCTGCTCAGTCCGGGTGCCGGAGCGGCACCTGGCGACCCTGTTGGAAAATATCCGGAATTTCTCACAGGGCCAGCCGCTGCTCAACGTTACCGACAAACAACTCTGGTACTAGAACTCGAAAAAACACTGACTATGGAAATTCGAAATGCACCGCCGGCCAGCGAATCCCCTCCGCGAGGTCGGTACGCATTTGTCAGCCTTGGATGCCCAAAGAACCTGATCGACAGCGAACGTATGCTGGGCATGCTTCAGCTGGAAGGTTACCAGCTGGTAGATGACCCCAAGGAGACAGACTTTGTGGTCGTCAATACCTGTGGCTTTATCGAAGAAGCACGGGAAGAGTCGTTCCAGGCGATTGATGACGCGTTGAAGTTAAAGCAGTCTGGTCAGACCCGCGGTGTGGTCGTCTGCGGATGCCTGGCCGAACGGCAACGCGAAGAATTGCTCGAGGCGCGGCCAGAAATCGATTCGCTGCTGGGCGTTTTTTCCCGCGACGAGGTGGCCCGCGTGGCTGACCGACTGGTGGGTGGACTGAAAGAACAGCAACAGCTGTTCAGCCCGGCTCCGATTCGCGCCCTGGCCGACACGGAGCGACTGCGGATAACACCTCGGCATTTTTCTTACCTGAAGATTTCCGAGGGCTGTGATCGTCTTTGCACTTTTTGCGCCATCCCCCAGATGCGCGGTAAACACGCGTCCAAGCCGCTCGAGCTGGTGCTGGACGAAGCTCGCCAACTGGCCGGTGACGGAGTTCGCGAGTTAATCGTGGTGGCGCAGGACACAACCTACTATGGCATAGACAGTGATGGCCGCCCGCGGCTGGCCGAGTTGCTGGCGGAACTTGACCAGGTCGAAGGACTCGACTGGATTCGCTTGATGTACTTTTACCCGATGTACATCGACGATGAGCTGATCCAGACGATCGCCGGCAGCGACCGCATCCTGCCCTACATCGACATCCCGCTGCAGCATGCCAGCGACAACATGCTGAAGAGAATGTCGCGACGCGTGACACGCAGCGAGACCGAGGACCTGTTGACCCGCTTGCGCGAAGGAATTCCCGAACTGGCCCTGCGAACCACCATGATCACCGGTTTCCCCGGCGAGACTGAGGCGGACGTTGAGGAACTTCTACAGTTTGTTCACGATCAGAAATTCCATCACCTCGGTGCCTTCACCTACAGTTACGAGGCATCCACCCCCAGTTCCCAGTTGCCAGATCACTTGCCGGAAGAGGTCAAGCATGCTCGCCGAAACGCGGTCATGGCGGCACAGCAAGAGGTCGCCTTTCAACGTGCTCGCGATCGTATCGGCAGCCAACTCGACGTGATCATTGATCGTTCGCTCGACACCGACGCAAATGCCTGGATTGGACGCTCAAAGGCTGATGCTCCGGACGTCGACGCAGCTGTGTTCGTCAGCGGAGGTAGCTACGAATTACATAGCGGTGCTATAATCCGCTGCGAAGTGGTCGACACCAGCGAATATGATCTAGCAGCTTGTGCTATCGATACGCCCAGCTGACACTCGCTTCTCGGCGGTCAAGTAGAATGGTCACGGACAGTAACAAGATCCTCAATGTTCCCAACCAGCTGACCCTTGCGCGGTTCGTGCTGGCCATCGTGGTGTTTGTCCTGCTGCCGTTTGGCCATTACCTCTCATGCTTGATCTTGTTCACGATCGCCGCTTCCACCGATTGGGTGGACGGTTACTGGGCACGAAAGTACGACCAGGTAACCAAGCTGGGTCGGGTTTTCGATCCGTTCGTCGACAAGGTCATCATTTGCGGGACATTCATCCTGCTGGCTGCCGACCAACATCAGCAGAACTTTGTGGCTGCCCAGATTGGCATAGCTGGCTGGATGGCGGTTATCGTGATGGGCCGCGAGATACTGGTAACGGCCATTCGAAGTCACATTGAGCAAGCCGGCGGCGACTTCTCCGCTCGCTGGTCCGGCAAATGGAAAATGGTCTTCCAGTGCATGGCTGCCATCCTGGCCCTGCTGGCGATGCATCTGACCAGCGGCGCTGAAAACCCAATCGAAGAGCTGCCTCACTGGCTGTTCTGGTCACTTGGCATTTTCGTCTGGCTGGCTGTCGCCACCACGGTCTATTCCGGTGCCGAATACGTCCGCGCCGCTATCACCTTATTCCGTGCTGACAGCGGCCGCGATACTCAGGACTCCTCCGCTTCCTAGCCGGACCGCATGGACACATCACAGCACGCGCCGGCCCAGTTGTTACTGGCCTTCCTGGCCACGGCCACGATCGCTGCCTGGGTTTATCTCTGGCTCACGGTGCGGCGGGGCAGCAACTACGGGTCCAGCCTGGCAGCAGCCCCTCAGCGGCGCCACTGGGGGCCTTTCCATGTCTGCTTTGTCGCGTCAATCTTTCTGCTCTTGCCCGCCTTCGTCGTTCAGCTGATTTCCGCCAACGCGTCGTCATGGATTGTCAGCCTTGGAACCCGCGCCCGTCTGGCTTTGATGGCCGCGACGGGTGACCCGTCACCGGTCCTTATCGATCTTGCCACGATCGCTCGTCACTCTCTGCTTGCCGCTATCGCTGTCTGCATTTTCTCCGTTCTCACACTTATCATGTTTCGGTTCGGCAAGATCGCCGATCGTCGCGCCATAGGTTGTCCCCGCGTTCCGGTCTGGCCGGTACTGCTGGCTGGCCTGTTTGGTTTTTGCCTCCTGGCCTTACCCGTCAACGTGCTCCAGGTCCTGATCTCGCAGCTTGATGAGCGGGTTCATCCGGTCATCGAGCAACTCCGCGTCTCAACCAATCTTGACTACTTTATTGCCATGACAATCAATGTCGTACTGCTGGCGCCGATTGCTGAAGAGATCATCTTCCGGGTCATCTTGCAGGGCTGGCTGGAAACGGCAATTCCTATCGCTAATGCCGGCGCCTCTGAAGATCCGAATGGCTCGACCAGCGAGGCCAATCCGATTCACTGGCGAGCAATTGCGATTTCGTCCGGCCTTTTTGCGATCGTGCATTTCCCCGCCGGCCTCGCTGCAGTCATCCCGCTTTTCATTTACGCGGTGGGCCTGGGGTATGTCTACCAGCGGACCGGTCACCTTGCTTCCTGTGTATTGATGCACATGCTGCTGAATGCCCTGACGATGTTGGGCCAATATATCGTCCTGTTCAGTTGAGCCTGCTGACCTACCCGGCTTCGCTCGTCGACCTATAATGGCGATCTAGTCTTTTCTTGCACCCCTCCATCGGGAGACCACACGAATGCCGACAGGATTTGGAGTGATCGGTTGCGGCATGATCGCCGGATTCCACAGCAAGGCGATCGCCGACATACGAGGTGCCCGTCTGGTAGCCTGCCAGGACACCTTTCCGGGCGCAGCCGAACGGTTCGCCGCGGAGCATGCCTGCACACCCTACGAACAGTTGCCGGCCATGCTGGCCGATCCCGCTGTCGACGTGGTCACAATCTGCACACCCAGCGGCGCGCACATGGAAGCCGCAGTTGCGGCGGCCAATGCCGGCAAGCACGTGATTGTCGAGAAGCCCCTGGAGATCACGCTGAAGCGATGCGATCGCATCATCGCAGCCTGTCGCAAAAACGGAGTTACGCTGGGGACGATTTTTCCATCCCGTTTTCACGAATCATCACAACAGCTCAAAAAGGCAATCGACGCCGGCCGTTTTGGCAGACTCACGCTGGGCGATTCCTACGTCAAGTGGTTTCGCACTCAGGAGTACTATGACAGCGGCGCCTGGCGCGGCACCTGGGCCCTGGACGGCGGTGGTGCCTTGATGAACCAGGCCATTCACAGTGTCGACCTGCTGACCTGGTTAATGGGCCCGGTGGTGGAGATCTCTGCCCACATCGACATGCTCACGCACAGTCGTATTGAAGTCGAAGACGTTGCGGTCGCCAGCGTTCGATTCGCCAACGGCGCACTGGGTGTGATCGAAGCTACCACGGCTGCCTTCCCCGGCGCACTCAAACGGATCGAGATCCATGGCTCCGAGGGGTCCGCCGTTATCGAGGAAGAGGACATCAAGAGCTGGGAATTTGCTCGTCCGGCTCGCAGCGACAAACGCCTGCTGGACCAGTTGGCTGGCAAGACGAGCAGTGGTGGTGGCGCTGCAGATCCGTCCGCTATCGGTCATCACGGCCACACCATGTTATTCAAGGACGTCCTGCGTGCCATTCGCAACGGAGATACTCCCTTGATTGATGGCCCGGAGGGTCGCCGAAGCGTGGAGATCATCCTTGGAATCTACAAGGCCGCGGAAACGGGGCGCGTCGTCAAGCTGCCACTCAAGAACGACCCGCCATTGGCATCGCGCAAAACCGGCGTCGCGTCCTGAGGCGTTTTCCGTGTAAAATCGCTGCGCTCAGAAGTTGGCCCCTGGCAGTGGTAGGCGACGATGTGGCATTCCAAGTTGATTGACTGGTTGGTCTACTTCGCAGTCCGGGTTTTCATTTGCCTGGCGCAGTCAATTTCGCTGAAAACCTGTACCAGGCTGGCCAATGCCCTCGCCTGGTTCGCTCACGATCTATTTCATCTGCGTCACAAGGTCGTGGACGACAATCTGCACGGCGTCTTCAAGCAGCTGAGTCGGGCGGAGCGGGACGAGATTGCCCGACAAATGTGGCGGCATCTGTTCCTGATGATCTTTGAGGTCGCAAACGCACCCCGCAAGATTCATCGCACCAACTGGCGCAATCATTTCACAGTCAAGAACAATCGGGCCCTGATGGAGCTGATGCTGGGTGCCAGGCCGATCGTGATGGTCTCCGGCCACTTTGGCAATTTTGAGATGGCAAGTTTTATGGCAGGCCTGCTCGGCTTTCCCAGTTATACAATCGCCCGTCCGCTCGATAATCCTTACCTCGACCGCTACGTCAACTCGTTCCGTGGCATGCATGGCCAATTCATCGTTACCAAGCAGGGTAGTTCGGGGCAACTCAATCGAATCCTTTCAGAAGGTGGCAAGATAGCGATGCTGGGCGACCAGGCTGCGGGCCCACGTGGCTGCTGGGTCGACTTTCTCGGCCGGCCCGCCTCATGCCACAAGGCGGTCTCCCTGTTCACACTGACCAGCGGCGCCCCGCTGCTGGTCTGCTATACTCGTCGACGCCAGCATCCGCTGGACTTCGAACTGGGCCTGGTAGCAGCCGCGGACCCCGAGGTCGATGATGATCTTTGCCAGAGTGTTCGTAGTCTGACCAGCTGGTATAACGCGATGCTCGAGGGCATCATCCGCGAATACCCCTCACAGTATTGGTGGGTACATCGACGCTGGAAGGGCCAACCGCGTCAGCGTCGTCGCCTGGCCCAGGCAGGCTGACTTTTTCGTAGGGAGGAATAGATCCATGGCCGACAGTTGGCATCAGCTCGCCAGGGTCGAAGAATGCGGCGATGGAACCGTCCTGGAACTCGTGGCCAGCGGACGGGTGATTGCGCTTGCCTGTGTCGACGGTAAGTACTACGCGATGGACGGCATCTGTCCTCACCAGGGAGGCCCGCTCGGCAAGGGGCAATTAAGTGGCTGCGTGGTGACCTGCCCCTGGCATGGCTGGCAATACAACGTGACGGACGGCCGGCACGAAACAACTCCCTTGCAGCACACCACCTTCGACGTTCGCCTGGAGGACGATGCAATCATGGTCCTTTTGCCGGACGACGAGTCGTAAGCAGCGGGTGCCGCGTTCGCCAGGCCCGCGAGCCCTGATGCTACGAACCGTTGCTCGCTGCCGCTCGCCCGCATTTAGCCGCTAAAGAGATTGCGACCTTTCACCAGATTCTGCATCTTGGCGTCAGCGACACTGCGTGGCAGCATCCAGAAACCGCAGTCGGGGTGGACATACCGAATCCTCTCCTCACCCAGTTGGTTGACAGCCAGTTCAATTCGACGTGCCACTTCCTCGGGCGTCTCCACGACATTGTCTTTGATATCGATGACTCCAATGCCCAGGCCAATTTCGGGCTTCACATCTGCCAGCATGGGCAATTCGTGTTCTGGTCGGCGGGCCATTTCGAGTACGACGTGGTCGACGTCCAACTGGTTCAAGAACTGGATCAGTTTCTCGTAGGTGCCTTTTTGGACCACCTGGCCACCGTAATTGCCAAAACACAAATGGACCGCCTTTTCCGTCTTGACGTTCCTCAGCAGCTGGTTGATTCCCTCTGCAGCAATCTCCGCATCCTCGGCGTGGCCTGTGACGTTGGCCTCATCGACCTGGATGACTTCGGCACCGATCTCGCCAAGTTGTTCTCCAAGCACGTCGGCAAGACCCAGCACCAGTGACGGCAGGTCGGAGTAATGTTGGTTCGCCAGCATCTTGGCCAGCATGTAGGGGCTGGTCACGGTGAACTTTTTTGGCAAGCAGGTCAGGTCCTGATAAAGTTCGTAATCGGCGGCCAGGTCGAGTGTCCCCTGCCCCAGATCGTCGACCACAATTCCGGGCGGCCTGGCACGAAAGGCGTTGCCGGCTTGCGACCGCCACTCGGTCAGCTGAGCGTGAGTCAATTCGCTCGCGACGCCTTCCAGCGGCCGGACGAAGTAGTCAATCATGCCGTTTGTCTCGGCGTGATTAATATCCCAGCGATACAGCTCGCCATCGGCGACCAGGTCAATTCCAGCCAGTTCCTGCGTCTTGATCACCGCCAGCATTGCGTCCCGTAGGTTCTCTCGCGAACTGAATGCCCGCAGCCAGATCGGCACCGGGTAACTACCAACGACGGTTGTCTTGATCATCGCACTATTCCTCCAGGCCGAGGGATGAGAATTCCCAGTCCGCGGCGCTAATCCACTGATCTATATCCGGTACCACTGAAAATCCAAAACCTGGGCAGGAGAGCGATTCAATCTGAAACTGACCGTCCCGGACGGCTGGCATCACAACCCCCTCGCGGACCTCGTAAAAATCGCCATGGGCTGCCAACGCCGCCTGTTGATCCTCGGACGGCAAGTAAGAAAGACCTGGCATGAAATGGTGGCCATTCTTTTCCACATGACTGAGGCCCAGCGTATTGACCAGGCAGAGATCCGCCTGCACGGATACCACGCCCAGCGTACAGAGGTCCTCTCCGGTCATCAGGTAATTGTCCGCCTGACCATGGTCATTCTTGAGCCAGATCAGGCCCGCATTCAGGATGCTCTTGAGTGGCCCCTTGCAGCACTTGCTACTTGTACCTCGATAACCACGCTGCATGGCCAGGGCGGCTGAATGAAGCTCGCCATCCGATTCATCGATGATCACGGGCTTGCGAGCTCCCAGCGTCCCAATACCGGCCGCATCTGCTTGATCGAGGGCGACATCTCGTGCCAGCGGCTGTTCGATCAGAATCACATTTTTCCAGAGCGTAACCAGCTGTGGATCCGATTCAATCCTATCCACCAGTTCTGTCACTTCTGCAGCCGACGTGTACTGTTCGTTACCGTCAAGTGTAACGTGATAATCGCCATCCCGGTGCAGCTGTACAATCCCGGCGATCTCTCGCAGCCGCTCAAGGTCCTGTTCAAGCTGGTTCGATACCTTGATCTTGATATAGGAGATTCCATCGCCAGTAACATAATCCTCCAGTGCCTGCGGGCGCCCATCGTTGACAAGATCTTCCGGCGAAATGTCAGCGGCCGTCAGAGGGTCACTGAGTCCGATCGTGTGCCGGACGTGAATCTGGTCTGCCGGTTTCGCTGGCAGCCATTCTGCCGGTGACGCGCCGGCCAATTCCGGATGCACTTCACCGGCGCGGATGCCGTACAGGCCTTTACGAACGGCGACTGAGAAGCCGACCCGATGTCGTCGGGCGACGGCGTCCAGCAGTGCTCGTTCAACCATGCTGACGCCAAAGCTCGACAGCAAGGTTGTCCAACCGTGTTCCCTGCCTTCTTCCTGCATCCGTTGCAGCGACGACAGCCAGGCATCAAAGACGCTCACCGGCTGGGCCATCTCTTCAGCAAACACCTGCTCAGCCCGTTGAATCGCAGCGATCATTTCAGCGATTTGCTGGCGGTAGTCCTTGTCAGGCGACTTATCGAACCAGCTTGGCGGCAGGCAATCGGCGCTGTAACCGGTCTGCTGTTTACCATCAACTTCAAACTCAACTTCCAGCAGTGCCTGGGGGCACCTCGTTAAGCAGGCTGAGCCGTAACGGAAGGGTATCCTGGCTGCCGAATTGCGCAGTGCGAGTCGCGAGTCGCAATATCGAGTCATTGCTGCCATCAGAGCCTCGCTCAATCCACCAGTCCGTCGATCAGCTGATCCAGTTCCGCTTTCAGGGCCGGCAGGATCGTATCGTAACTATAGCTGCCAACCAGTTGTTCTCCCCGCTTGAGGTTGACCACAGAGGGCCCGCACCAGAGTCCCAGGTCGGCATCATCGGTTTCGCCGGGGCCATTCACACGGCAGCCCATCACGGCGATCGTGAGATTGTACTCTTCGGCATACCGGGTCATCTCCTTGACATCATGCGCCAGGTCCACGAAGGCTTCGTTTTCGACTCGGGAACAGCTGGGACAGGAGATAATATTCAGTGAATCGGGATTAAAATCGACCACGCTGCGGACGCGTCCGGCGGCGATATCTTCAATGATCTGATGTCCCGCAGCGATTTCCGCGGGCTTCTCTGCATTCGGTACCGTCAGGGAGACGCGCACGGTATCACCGATTCCCCTTCCGAGTAATTGTTCGAACGCGATTCGCGTCTTGATCGTGCCGTCTGGCGGCATGCCCGCTTCGGTCACACCCAAGTGCAGGGGAACTTCGGGGCGCTGTTCGGCGAATTGGCGATTGAGTTGTACAACCTTGCGTGGATCCGAGTCCTTCAGGGACACGCAATAGCGTGTAAAACCGAGCGAATCGAGCAGTTCGCAATGTTGGTGGGCGCTGGCCAGCATGGGACCCAACGAATCATCTGCTGCAAACAGTTGCGTCTGTCCTGGATCAACACTGCCACAATTCACGCCGACTCGCATGGCACAATCGGTCTTGGCCGCCACATCAGCAAGAAAGCGGACCTTGTCCTGCCAGGGCTTGTCTTTCTGGTGATGATAGAGGTGGCCGGGGTTGTAGCGGATCTTGTCGACGACGGGTCCCAGCAGTTCTGCCAGGCGGTAGTTCTCCTGCAGGTCCACGGCCAGCGTCGCTTCGGTCTGCTGCCGGATCTCCTTCACCGCTTCAGCGTCTCGTTTGCTGTCGACCGCGATTCTCACGATATCTGCACCGGCATCATGCAGCGCGTTCACCTGGGCCGCGGTCGCTTCCACGTTTTGAGTCGACGTTGCTGTCATGCTCTGTACGGCGATCGGCTGACCGGCGCCGATAACGACACCGCCAATTTCGACACGACGCGTGGGGTTTCTTTCGATTTCGGCCATGACGCTGGATGACAGGAGCTGGATTTGTTTCCGTCATTCTAGGTCACGCCTGTGCTTGGCAGTAGTCGACGCCGGTTGGGATATTGACGGTTCGGGGGCCAGTTGTTATCCCCTGCATAGTGAACATCGCCCCCGAGCTGAATATCGTCTTGTATCAACCGGAGATTCCCCAGAACACGGGGAACGTCGGTCGCAGTTGCGTGGCCGCCGGTGCCAAGCTCTGGCTCGTCCGTCCGCTAGGATTTCGACTTGACGAAAAACGGCTCCGTCGGGCCGGCCTCGACTACTGGCAACACCTGGATCACCAGGTCGTCGACGACTGGGAAGATCTGCAGCGAAAGCTGGCTCCGTCGCGAACCTGGTTTTTCAGCAAGACAGCCACAGAAGGCTACACCGATGTCAGCTACCAGCCGGGCGACACATTGGTCTTTGGCTGCGAAACGGGCGGTCTACCCGCGTCACTGCTAGCCGACAGCAGCAGTCGATCGTTACGGATTCCCATGCGTCAGCAGGTCCGCAGTCTCAATCTTGCCAGTGCGGTTGCCGTTGCCACTTTCGAAGTCTTGAGGCAATGGCGTGCAGGCGGGTTGATCCCGGCTGATTTTCCGGTCCAATAGGCACTCTACAAATTGCCTTGCCTTGAGACTCCGGAGAATATCCCGTGCCCACGCTTGCCATTGCTCCACTCGAAGAGTTCGCCATTGAAATACTTGCCGCCGGTGGCACCACTCAAGAAGAGGCGGAGCTTGTCGGTCGCAGTCTGGTTGGTGCCAACGCACGCGGCTACGATTCTCATGGCTTGATGCGGATTCCCTTCTACCTCTCAATGCTCGCTAACAAAGAGGCTCACTCGGGAGTCGACTTGAGTATCCTCAGCGAGAACGCAACGACACTTGTGGCCGATGCCAACTGGGGCCTGGGCCGGGTCCAGTGCGGGCGACTACTCGATCGCGTCATAGACAAGGCCAGGCAGGCGGGCACAGCGATCGGCACGCTGCGGCAGAGCAGCCACATCGGTCGACTTGGCGAGTACTGCGAACTTGCTGCAGAACAGGGATTTGCATCGATCATGATGGCCAACACACACGGCGCGACTCGCCGGGTAGCGCCTCCTGGTGGAAGCTCCCCGCGACTCGGCACAAACCCGCTGGCGATCGGTTGTCCTCATCGCGATCAGCCACTGATCCTCGACTTCAGTACGAGTGTGACTGCGGAAGGTAAAGTGCGAGTGAAGAAAATAGCCGGAGAGGAATGTCCCGAAGGCTGGTTGCTGGACAACACGGGCCAGCCGACAACGGATCCCAACGATCTCTACAGCGAACCACCGGGTTCGATCCTGCCGATGGGTGGAACCCAGGGCTACAAGGGTTTTGGCCTCTCGCTGATGGTCGACATCTTCTCCGGTGCTCTTTCGGCCGGGCTTTGTGGCCGTGAAACAGCGGTAACCCAGAAAGGCAATTGCGTCTTCCTGATGCTGACAAGTCCCGAGATGCTCGGGGGCCTGGAGATTTACAATACCGAGGTGAACCAGCTGGTCGATTTTGTTCGCGGCTGTCCCACGGTGGATGGAGTCGATCAAATTCTGCTACCGGGCGATCCTGAGCGGATCACGCTCGAGCGGCATCGCGACGAGGGCCTGACCTTTGACGACGAAAACTGGCAGCAACTTGTCGACCTGGCTAACAAGCTTGGTGTAAGCGTACCGTCCTGAGGACGCTGACGGCCTGACTGAGTGCGTTTCGCAGGACCTTGGCACGGGTATTCGCTGAGTGATTTCCACTCAGCGGGCGATTATACTGTTGCTCGACTCTGGCCTCACCATATCAGCAACTCGAGATAACGAGAGACACTGAGATGTTCGCACCACTTCGCACCGCACTATTAACGTCCCTGCTTGCTTGCCCGCTGCTGTCGTGTGCCATGACCGCTGCGGTCCAGGCCGATGTACCGTTGGTGACTGAGGTGGAATTGCAGCCACTCAAGGCCCAGGTCAAGCGCGTCGTTGACGCCCTGACGTATCTTGGTCAGCCGCTCTCCGCTCGCGAACAGCGGGCCCTGAAACGAGCTTATGATCGGCCTGAACCGAGCCAGGCGATCCGCGAACTCCAGCAGGTGCTTGATAATCACGTACTGGTGACTGTGAATGTCAATCCCGAGAGCCGGGTGAGCGTCACGCGCGGCGACGTAGCCGCACGACTGGTCCAGCAAGGTTGGAGCGTATACCTGATCAAGGTTCATAACCAGGCAGGTGTGACCGCCACGCTCAAGGCATCCAGCCCGAGTGCAGCGCCGGTCTACAAACGATCGACCGGCAGTCCCGATCCAGTTGCATCGATCAAGGAGAGTGACATTGCTGATCGCTGGATGGACCTGCGAATGTTTGACAGCCAACCACTCAACCAGGCACTTTCTGGACTGGAAGTAGAATACCGAATCGTGCAGCTCTACAGCCGCGACGCCGGCCAGCGGGAAGCGACGCTGGATTTCAATGTGGGACAGGGAACACAGGACCTCGGTTTTCGCAACGAGGTTGCCGTGCTGTTTGATTGTGAACGGGCAGTCGACGTCCAGCTCGACGTCCTCGACCATGATGGTACGCCGACAACTGGCCAGTTTGTCTTCCAGGACGCGAATGGGCGCGTCTACCCGGCTCGCTCACGACGATTGGCGCCCGACTTCTTTTTCCACGACCAGATTTATCGCCATAGCGGCGAGTCCGTGCTTCTTCCTCCCGGCACCTACAATGTGATGTACACCCGTGGACCGGAGTACCTGATCCAGAACCGCGAGGTGGTTATTCCAGACCGCGCCACCCACCGCGAGTCATTTCGGCTGCAACGTTGGATCAAGCTGGCCGACCATCGCTGGTATTCCGGCGATCACCATGTTCACGCCGCTGGCTGTGCTCATTACGAGGCGCCGACCGAGGGTGTTTCGCCGCAAGTCATGATGCGGCACATCCTGGGCGAGGATCTGAATGTTGGTTGCGTGCTCTCCTGGGGCCCCTGCTGGTATTTCCAGAAGGATTTCTTTGAGGGCAAGATCCATGAGCTCTCGACGTCCCAGAACCTGATGAGATACGACGTAGAAGTTTCTGGTTTTCCAAGTTCTCATGCCGGCCATCTCTGCCTCTTGCGATTGACCGATGATGACTATCCGGGCACTGAGCGTATCGAGCAGTGGCCTAGCTGGGATTTACCGGTCCTCAAGTGGGGCAAGGAGCAAGGTGGTGTGGTTGGCTTTTCGCATAGCGGCTGGGGCCTGCAGATTGAAGGCGATTACCTTCCCAACTACAACATGCCGAAATTCAATGGGATTGGCGCGAATGAGTATATCGTCGATGTCGTTCACGACGTCTGTGACTTCATCTCCGCTGTCGACACGCCTTCGATCTGGGAGTTGAACATCTGGTACCACACGCTGAATTGCGGCTATACCTGTCGCATCAGTGGTGAAACCGATTTCCCCTGTATCTACAGTGACCGGGTCGGACTGGGGCGGGCCTATGTCAAGCTGCATGCCGACGAGGAACTGACCTTCGACAACTGGGTTCAGGCTATCAAGGATGGTCGCAGCTATTGCTGTGACGGGCTCAGCCATCTCTATGACTTCCAGGTCAATGGCCTGGGAGTGGGCGAGAAGGGTGATGGCGGTCGTTCCAGCGTGTTGGCGATCAACTCCGGCGACGCACTTAAGCTGTCCGTTAACGCTGCGGCCTTGCTCGCCAAGACGCCACGCGAGGACATCCGCAGCCGCCGGCTGGACCAGAAGCCCTACTGGCATGTGGAACGCGCACGGATTGGCGATACAGGCCAGGTACCGGTCGAGTTGATTGTGAATGGCCAGTCCGTCGAGACCATCAAGATTGATGCCGACGGTAGCGTGCAGGAGTTGACCTTCGACTACAAGCCGGCCATCTCCAGCTGGGTGGCGCTGCGGATCTTCCCCAGCTCGCACACCAATCCGGTTTTTGTTGAAGTCGACGGCAAGCCGATCCGTGCCAGCACGAGGAGCGCCAAGTGGTGCCTGGATGCCGTGGACGTTTGCTGGGAGTCCAAGAAGCAGCGGATTCGGGCCGAGGAGCAAGAGGCAGCGATGGCAGCTTTTGCCGTGGCACGAGAAGCGTACCGGACGATCCTCGCCGAGTCGCACGACGACAGCGAGTAAGCTACTTGAGGCCGTGGGTATAGATCGGCAGGTGCCGATAATAGACCTCGAGCATGTAAATCGACAGGCAGGTGGTGAACAGCCGGCCGCCATGCTGTCCCCACTGGTCGTTGCCCGGACTCCAGCTTCCTCGCTCATCGCCAGTCTTGATCTGCTGTTCGGGGACCGCCTGTCGCATCACCTTGTTCCAGTCGCTCCAGGGTCGACCACCCATGTGATGCATGACCTGTGTGGCGTAATACCAGTAGTAGACATTCTGGCGGTCATAATTTACCGGGCTGGCTCCCACGACCTGGACGCCGCGATTCAACCGCGGATCGTTATGGGCCCAGCCCAGGTACTGGCGGGCCAGTAGCGCCTCGGCGGTCATGCTGATCTTGGCAACCGTGTTGGGCCGGTAACTATATTGAGCTCCACCATCAGTCGTACAGACATCAAGGTATTCCTCGATCTTGTAGAGTGTTTCCTGGGGCACTTCCAGGCCAGACATTAAGGCACTCTGCAGGCCCATCACAAACCAGCCGGTAACCGAAATATCGCTGTCGCTGCCCGGCGTGTATCGCCAGCCACCTGCCGCATCCTGGTATTTGACGGCGTAGGCGACTGCTTTGATGGCGGCCGGACGCAGCTGGGAATCTCTGGTCATGCCGTACAGTTCACAGAGCGCGATCATCGCCTGTGCCTGGCTGTAAAGCGAATGGTGCAGCGGCACACCTCGAGCGACGAAGCCGCCCTCCGCATCCTGCTGCTTGAGCAAGTAAGTCCAGCCGCGGGCAACTTGTTCTTTATAGGGGCCACTTTGATGTGTGCTGCCATTGCCCTGGAAAGCGAGTAGGGCCATTGCCGTGGCAGCGATCCGATTTTCCTGTGTGCCGGCATTCGCGTAAGGGCCAGACAGGCTCCATGAACCATCCTTCTTCTGATTCCGCTTCAGCCATTCCAGGCCACGTATGACAGCTTCCTCGGTCAAGGCGGTGCCGCCGTAGGCAGCCAGCAGGGCTTTCTTCATTCCCTTTTCGCGGCCAGTAAGTGCCAGCCCAATCGAGGGAGCATCCATCTGGCTGGTAGCATCAATCGGATCGGTGATTTCCAACACCTCCGGCGGTGCCGCAAAAGGATCTTCGACTGGCACATCATCTTCAGAAAGGACCGGCTCGAGGATGTCCATTTCCTCGGAATCGGGAGACTGGAAGATGTCATCCTCAACTTGCTCACCAAGTTTTTCGGCATAAACCACTTCCAGCTGCATCGTCTCCTCAAACAGATTCGGCAGCAGCAGCAGTCCGAGGACGATCAGCACGACGGTGTGAAACACCAGGCTCACGATCCAGGGCGGCGCAGCTCGCTGCGCGCGGTCTATCACGTCACTTTCCAGGTCTTCCTCGTCGTACTCATCCGAATCCTCGTCTTCGACTCCGTAAGCCTCTGTCGGGCTCGATTCGACCAGGATTGGCCTGGCGGCGGAGGTCGAGGTGGCGACGCGAGACTCCGGCCTGAGCGGAAGCGGCGACGCCAGTCCTGGCTCGGAGGGGTCTCCGATGGGTGCCGCGATCGGGGGCGGCAGCAGCGAATCGTTAACCGGGATCGGCTGTGCGGGCGGTCGAGCAGGTGAACTCAACGGGGGAGGCAGGGGGTTGGCCGCTGGTATGCTGTCGTTACCGGGTGGCAATGGAATGGCGGTGGGCACCTGTTCGGACGGACCTGGCGGCGGGGATGCCGTCGGTGGCATGAGGGGATCGTCCTGTCCCGAAGGACGGTTTTCTCCCGGATTAGAGTCGAATGGGGGCTGATTCATCCGCTGAACACTCCGAAAACGGTTGGCATCGCCAGCCTGAGTCCATCACGCTGTTATCTTACCCTCTGGAACATCCGCAGAACACACCAATAGCTGATGGGTTAGAGGGTTGAATGTTAGGGGTTAGGGACGGAGATTACACATTTCAGCGCTGAAAAAATCCGAAAACCGCACGCGGTCCCCTCGACGCGTTGGCAGCGGGGTAGCTAAAGTAGCAGCAACGGAGGTCAACTCTGTTAATTGAGTAAATGGCGCGGGGTGGAGCAGTCCGGTAGCTCGCGAGGCTCATAACCTCGAGGTCGCAGGTTCAAATCCTGTCCCCGCTATTTGGGCATTTTCAATAATGCCCGCAATCTCGGCGAAAGCCGTACTAACCCGGGCCGTCACCACGGCTCGGGTTTTTTTCTGCGCAGCCCTGCGACCCCCCGCGGGTGTTTGCATCCCCAGTTTGTCCCCAGTCGCGGGGAGTCGTTATGATTGAGGCATCGGCATTCTCTCAGGATCACCAGGTGCTGCCATGAAACGACTGCTTGTCTGCCTGCTGCTGGTCGGTGTTGTGGGCTGTGGTGGCAGTGTTGAAGGTGAAGCGAAGTTTCTGGCAAACGAACTCTCCCGCAAGCTTCCAATCCTCGACCATGATCTTGTCGAGGGCCCATCTGTCAACGTGCCAGACAATAATTCATCGGTGTCGCCATATACGGCAGTGATTACGTTCAAAGTTCAGGCTGACATCTTTGGAGAATACACAACAAGGATATATGAGTCAGACGGGTACATTCGCTTATCAAGACGGGAAGTTTGTTTTGAAGAGTGTAAAAGTGGCTACATACGACCCTCCACATTCGTTTGAGTTGCTAGGGAAAGAAAACAACTCGTTATACGCTCCGTATGCAAAACTCTGAAAAACTCTCGGCAAATAGGAAGAGCGCGTGACAACGGCGTCTCAGTGATGCCCGTCGCTGCGGGCAATCGTTAGAATCAAGCCACGAGGAATCTCGTCACTAACTACTGAAGGTGCTGCCTGACTGTGAAATCGCTCATGGATCCGCTCAACGATGTTACGAATGAGGCACGCTCCATGTTTGCCCTCCGACTGTTCTGTTTTTTCATCTGCGCGATCGCGACGGAAGTAAATGCACAGGTACCCCGACCGTTAGCCGAAGAGCTTGCCCAGCTTTCACCACGCGTCCTCTCCGATGAACTGCGTGAACGTTTTCAGGATCAGGCCTGGCAATTCCTGCGGGCGGGTGGTGACGAGGCCAACCGCAATGATGTCGAAACCTGGCGGACAATCCACAATCGCAAGGACTGGGAACAGCTCCGCGATGATAAGCTGAAGAAGCTCGAGGACGCACTGGGCGGTTTCCCCCAACTGCCAGAATCGATAAATGTCCACGTTACAGGGAGGATCGAAGGGGAGGGGTTCGTCGTCGAGAACCTGGTGTACGAGACAAGGCCAGGGTTCTGGGTAACGGCCAATGTCTACCGTTCGTCCGAGCCCCGGGAAAAGATGCCCTGCATACTCATTGCTCACTCCCATCACCGTCCCAAGACACAAGAGGAACTCCAGGACATGGGAATGACCTGGGCCAGGAAAGGCTGCCTGGTCCTGGTCATCGACCAGGTCGGTCATGGAGAGCGAGCCGACCATCCATTTCAGAGTGAAAACGACTACAAGAAAAAGGACTCCGACTTCCGCTGGTGGCGGCAGGACTATTACCACCGCTTTGACATGAATACCAAGTTACACCTGGTGGGCCAGAGCTTGATGGGCTGGATGGCATGGGACCTGATGCGTGGAGTTGACGTGCTGCTCGCACGCCCTGGCATTGATCCGCAACGGATTCTTCTGCTTGGCGCCGTGGCAGGAGGCGGCGATCCCGCAGCGGTGACAGCCGCACTCGACAGGCGCATCGACGCGGCCGTACCGTTCAACTTCGGCGGCCCGCAACCTGAGACTCGCTTCCCACTCCCGGAGGATGCGGACCTGCATTTCAACTACCTGGGAGGAGCTTACTGGGAAGGAACCCGGAATCTGCGTCGGACTGGCGTGGACGGTTTTTTTCACTGGCTGATCGTGGCCAGCATCGCCCCCCGTCCTCTCGTCTACGCGCACGAGTTTGCCTGGGACGAGGAGCACGATCCGGTCTGGAAACGCTTGCAGAAGATCTATGGTTTCTACGATGCGGGCAACAACATCGACTACACGCTGGGGCGGGGAAGCGTGAAGGGCCGGCCACCGGAAGCAACGCATTGCACGAACATCGGTTTGCACCATCGCCAGAGAATCCACGCGGCATTCCATCGCTGGTTTGGCATCCAGGTAACCACCGAGGACGAGTACAGCCAGCCATTGGAAGCGGAGGTGCTTCGCAGTATGACCGACGAGGCGACTGAGAAGCTCAACCCGCTGAAACTTCACACCATCCTGACTCAATTCGGTCAGCAGAAGGTGACGGCGGCTCGGGCAGCCTTGATGAAAAAGGCCCCGCGGGAGCGTCGCAGGCAACTCCGGGCGGGCTGGAGCGAACTGCTGGGCCAGGTCACTCCCGGCAAGGACCTGCTCGTTCTTTCGCAGAAGCGAGAGAACGTGGCATCGGATTCGATTGTCGTGGAACGGATCGCCCTGCAAACGGAACCGGGTATTGTCATCCCCTTGATCCTGTTGCATCCCGATCCAAATCAAAAGACGACAGGACTCGTGGTCGCGGTCGCACAGTCCGGCAAGGCGGCATTTCTGCGCGAACGCGGTGCGGAGATTTCAGAGCTTCTGCAAGCGGGAGCCGCCGTCTGCCTGGTCGATGTGAGGGGAGCGAACCAGCCACGTGGAAGCCGCGGTGAGCTGGGCTCGTCATCCTACTACGCACTATTTTTTGAGACACCACTGCTCGGCCAGCGGTTACGTGACCTGCGGGCTGTTCTCACGTACCTGAGAACTCGTGATGACCTGCCAGGCACCGGGTTCTCGATCTGGGGCGAGTCCTTTGCACCGGTAAATCCACTCGACACCGATTTCCAGGTACCCAAGCGAGTCAGCGGACGTCCCCATTTCTCGGAGCCGCTGGGAGGTATGCTGGCAATGCTGACAGCACTTTACGAGGACGACATCAAGGCCGTTTATGTGCGAGGAAACGTGGCCAGCTACCAGGATGTGCTGACCGGACCGTACGTTTATATCCCTCACGACGTGGTTGTGCCTGGTGTCCTGGCCAAGGGAGACCTCGTCGACCTGGCCGCATCTCTCGCTCCCTGTCAGCTGTGCCTCGATCGACTCGTCGATGGCCTGAATCGTCCATTGTCCAGTGACGACGTACGGATGATATATGAACCGATCATCAAGGCTTACAAATCAAAAGATGCGCCCGTGTTGTTTTCCCCAGGCGACAGTTTGGGCGCACGATGGCTACTCGATACACTAGCGCGATAGACGCTGATCGATCAACGACAGGAGGCCCTTCGCATGCAATCCCGCCGATTATTCAACACCACGTTGATGGCGGCTCTCGTCTCCCCCTGCCCGCTGGGGGCTCAAGGGCCAATGTCTTTGACTGCCGCGAGAAGGGATGAAATCCACCGCCTGATCCGCCGCCAGCCCGGTGAGTCCCGCTGGATGGAGATCGACTGGTACCCCTCGGTATGGGAAGCGCGACAAGAGGCAGCTCGAGAAGGAAAACCGATCTTTCTCATGGCCGGCAGTGGCGGTGCCCCTGCCGCGGGTTGCTGAACTGCCGGCCGTGGTGTGACCCGTGCGGTCACGTTCTGGAATGATCAGACGATCTCATTGATCAAGGAGAACTTTGTTGCCGCGAGTGTCCCCACCTGGCTATGCCGGACAGATTCACCCGAGGGGGAGTTTCTCCGTCGTGCAAACATCCACAAGCAGTGGGTCACCTCCAGTGGGTATATGAGTTGTCTTTCGGCCGGCGGTTCGATGCTCGGAAAACGGCCCTCTGTCGAGGTTCTGGAACAATTTCACAGTTTACCTGATGCGGAACGTCAGCCGCCAGCAAGCCAGATACCGGTACTCAAAGCAGAACAGGTTGTCATCCCCTCTCCGCCACAAGGTGGCCTGGTGTTGCGAGTCCATGCTCGATTCCTGGCCCGCGAGGCAAACGGTCAGTTGCGGCATGCCACGGTAACCGACTTTCCCTTGATGGCAGACAAGCCCGATGTCCAGCGATCATGGTCAAAGTTCCTCCAGCCGAATACCGAGTACATGTGGCTGACGCGTGATGAATGGCGCGCGTTAGTGCCGAGCGATCCGCGGAAGGGGGAGAGACGGGATGTGGATGCAGCGATCGCCGAGCGGATGGCCCGTTTTCACCTGACTCCTCAACGTGCGACGACAAGCGAGGGAGGTATCACGAGGCGTCAATCCGTCAAGGAAGCCCGGATGGCGCTGGTGGTCAAGGAGAATTCAGCTAAACATATTCACATGGAACTGGAGGGTTTTATTCACTGGGGGAGCGATTACGACGCATCCAAGGCGACAACCCCCAACGGACCGCTTGCCCAGGGCTATGAGACTCCTATCCACGGATGGTTGGAATATGACCGGGAGAAGGAGAAATTTACTCGGTTCCAGATCGTGGCTCCCGGTGACGTCTGGGGCCGCTGGGGGGATGCCAACGGAAAGAGCATGTATGTCGAGCGACCTGGAAGGAATCCGTTTGGCTTCGCCCTGGAACTGGCGACGGGAAATTCACCGTCCGATCGAATTCCACCGGGCGGAAACGGCCACTATGTCCAGGCCACCGGTTACTTTCCAGATTCAAAGTGACCCTGGGAGTCTGAGGTTAGGGCTGCGCCGGTTAGAGGTTAGGCGGCGAGGCCGCCTGTTAAAGATCTCTGACCTCCAGGCGTCTTCGGCAGTAGCGGTGGCGAGTCGTTATGGTTGAGGCATCACAATCCCCTCTCAGGATCCCCAGGTGCTGCCATGAAACGACTGCTTGTCTGCCTGCTGCTGTTCGGTGTTGTGGGGTGTGGGCCCAAAGAAGAGAGCGTTAAGTCACCCGCTGCCAGCAAGCAAGGTGCTGAGTCGGCAGCTGCTCAAAATGAAACACCGGAGCCGTCAGCGACAAAAACGGATTCTCCCTTGCTGGTCGATGCGATGCGGGGAAAACGAATCTATCTTCAACTCGAAGACAAGAATCTGCCCACCGGCCTTAAAGAATATCAGTGTTGGCTTGAGGTCGGAGAGGGAGACCAATTAACTACAGGAGCGGGTGCCCGCTCCCAGACCATATCCTTTACAGCAAAGGATGTGTCCCTCTTCATGGTGGCACCGAATGACGGTGTAGTAAATGAGCTTCGTTTCACGAAAACCGATTTATCGCTGGGTGATCCCCTCCAGATAATCAGACATGCGTCTGGCGTTGACCTGCAGACAGTACTCGCATCGACAGACGACAGTACCGTCAAATATCCTGCCCCCGGGGTTATACTGAAAATCGAAGCGGCCCAACCGGTTGATGGCCAGGAACCGCCGGACGACGAGTAGCCCTGATCATCTTCACCACAGCATCCTTCACGCTCTCGGGTAGCTCGGCCCAGGCCTCCAGCAGGAGCCGCAGCCGCTCGTCATCGCGTCTCTCTCGCCGAAATTATCCCCAGTTTGTCCCCAGCAGCGGAGAAAATGTAGCTCTTTCCCCTGAAAACGACCACAAGTTCAAATCCTGTCCCCGCTATTTGGGCATTTTCAATAATGCCCGCAATCTCGGCGAAAGCCGTATTAACCCGGGCCGTCACCACGGCTCGGGTTTTTTCATGCCCAGCCCGTCAATCCTTGGCCGGTTCAAAACCGTCAAATGGAGGACCGGCGTTGGGCGGAAAGCGGTCGAGAATTTTCTGCAGGCGAGCGCGTCGACCTGGAATGACCCGCTCCTGGGAAGTGAACAGATTTTTCGTTTGCAGCAGGTCGGTCGTCACGTTGCGACCGTCGGAGAGCTGGTAAAACCCTTCGCGGTTGTCGAGCAAGTATTGCCAGTCTCGGACCATGCGAAAGGTGCCGATCTGGGAGTAGATCCAGTTGCGTTTCTTAAAGGGGTCGTCGTCACCGGAGATACTGGGGACCAGGCTCTTGCCGTCCAGTGGAACGCCGGCCGGAAGTTTCGCGCCGCTAAGTTCGACAAAGGTTGGGTACATGTCGGTAAAATCGACCAGGTCCCTTGTGGCCAGGCCCGCCTGGGGGACTAACGAGGGAGCGCGTACGATAAAGGGGACATGCACCCCCCAATCCGCTTTCTCCCCTTTCCCCTTCTTGTACGGTTCTCCGTAGAGGGTGCCGGGTGAGGAGGAGCCGTTGTCACCGGTGAAAATCAGAACGGTATTCTGCTTAAGCCCTGCCTTATCGACCGCATCGACCAACTGGCCTACCAGTCGGTCCATATAGGTGACGTAACCGGCGTAAGAGGCGGCTTTCTCCTGCGGCGGGTTATCCTTGTTCAAGGGAGTCGCTCCGAAGGGGCCATGGGTTAAGAGCATGGGGTAATAGAGGAGAAAGGGTTGATCCTTATGGCGGCGGACGAAATCACAAGCAAAATCGTTGATCGTATCGGGACCAAAGGGAACCGTTTCTCGCCGTCCGTTGGTCATGATGTAGCCATTGAAATAACGCTCCCCGGTCTCCGGGAATCCCTGTTCTGCGCCCGGCCAGACACAATGTTCATCAAAACCATGCTGATTGAGCGCGTCAGGCTGACGCCGCAGGTTGTTTATTTGCCACTTGCCGGCAATCGCCGTCCGATAGCCTGCACTGCGAACCACACGGGCAAAGGTTGTGAATTTGGTCCACTTCAACCCGTCGCCCCCCTTGCGCGCGACGTCGTAGTGGTGGGTCCAGCCGTGCCGAAAGGCATATTGCCCGGTCAGTAGGGTAACGCGGGTCGGCGTACAGATCGGGTTGCACCAGGCCGTCTCGTATCGAAGCCCCTCCTTGGCCAGGCGATCGATGTTCGGCGTCTGGTGCTTAGCGCCGTAACAGCTGATCCAGTCACGACCCATGTCATCGACCATGATGAAGATGATGTTCGGTCGCATGGCCGTCTGGACGTTGGGATTGGCACAGGTCTCAGGCAGGAAGAGGGAATTGACCAGCAACAGGAAACAGAACATCAGGAGACCACGGTTCATGAGTCGGCTACTGCTCCAGGAATTGTGTCACTTGGACAGGAAGGCGCTACTTTGGACCACCTGGTGGACCAGGTCACGAAATCCGTATCCCTGGGCGGCTACTTGTTTGACAAGCTGATCCAGGTCCTCACGATCGGTGAAGGCCAGCTGCCGGCCGAGGGCATAGGTCATCAGTTTTTCCGTCAGGCAGCGTGTGAACCGCTCGGGACGTTCCATTAAATAGTGGCGTATTCCGGAGGGACCTGCGAATTCCGTCCCATCGGGCATTTTGCCGGAGGGATCAATCGGCGTCTTCTTGTTGTAGCGAGTCCGATAACGACCAAGATGGTCGAAATTTTCCAGTGCCAGCCCGATCGGGTCGATCTTGCGATGACATTCGTTGCAAGTAGCAATGGTCCGGTGCTTGGCCATCAATTCGCGAATGGTGGTGACGCCCCGCGTGTCCGGTTCCACCGGCTGCACGTCTGGCGGCGGTGGCGAGGGGGGCGTTCCCAACAAGTTTTCCAAGACCCAGATGCCGCGGGACACTGGCTGCGTCTCCACGCCGTTGGAGGTCAGTGTCAGGATGCTGCCGTGGCCGAGCAGGCCACCCCGCTGGGCCTCAGGTTTGAGCGCGACTCGTTGAAACTTTTCTTCGGTCACCCCATGGATCCCGTAGTGACGGGCCAGGGCCGGATTGAGGAACGTGTAGTTGGTGTCAATGAATTGCAGGATGCTTTGGTTTTCACCCAGTAAGTGGTCAAATAGCAGGCGTGTTTCCTGCCACATGGCCGCTTCCAGGTTGTCGCTGTAGTAGGTCTTGTTGGTTGCCGGGTCCGGTGGCATCGTTCCCAGCTTGCGAAGGTTTAACCATTGCCCCAGGAAGTTGATTGAAAAGGCAACTCGCTTCGGGTCGTCGAGCATTCGATCGACTTGCTGTCGCAATATCTTTGGGTCTCGCAGTTTTCCCTCGCTGGCCACCTTGAGTAGTTCATCATCGGGCATCGAACTCCAGAGAAAGTAGGAGAGGCGTGTGGCCAGTTCATAATTATCCAGTTTGGCAACAGCCTGCTGGCCCTGTTGGGGTTCCACCAGGTAGACAAAGCCGGGAGAGGCCAGGATCCCTTTCATTGCCAGCCTGGCCGCTTGCCAAAAATCTGCGGTTTCTGCAAACCGTTTATCGGCCAGTAGCAGGTAAGGCTCCAGTCGCAGGGGATCGGCTGGCCGCCGATAGGCGAAGGCGGCGAAACGCGTCAGCGACTTGCGTAAATCGCTGGCCGTCGGATTCTTGGGAAGATTGCCAAAGAACCTGGTCGTGCCGGGCAAGGGCCATTGGGCGTAGTGAGGCCCTTCCAGTTCCAGGCGATGCAGTCGCAGTTCCGGCGCCGAGCCCATGTACATTTCGACCGGGTTGCG
Organism: Planctomycetota bacterium; assembly: GCA_963581185.1. Lineage (GTDB taxonomy): Bacteria > Planctomycetota > Planctomycetia > Pirellulales > Pirellulaceae > SAT2750. The sequence goes on from CAUZOB010000033.1 coordinate 24,036, forward strand.
TGCCAGCGGCACGGTATCTTCCGGCAAGTACTTGGGAAAGACCTTCCGCATGATTCGTTTCTGGGAGCCCCGGGGCCCGTTTGCCCATTCGACGGCAAATTCATAACCTTGCTGCAGGAATCCCCGCACTTCAACGTCGACCGGTTCGTTGTCCCGGATTTCGTATTCTCCAACGGTTCGCGTGGCGACCGTTCCCAGGTTTCGGTTGACCACCAGCACCCGGATGCGAGGCGGTTCGCTCGGATCGTAGTCCAGGCCAGCCAGCTCATAGCGATGATCCTTCCAGCGGACCGTATTGGCACGAACCCGGAAGATGTACTGGCCATCTTCGCTGACCCCGCGAAACTTGTTCTTTACGTAGGCCCGGGTGAACTGGTCTCGCACCAGGGCCCGCTTGAAACCACGTGGATCATCGTGCCCGCCGCCGTGGATCTGGTTGCCGACGGCCACGATCTTTTTCAGGGGCGGCCGGGGACCGGGGCGAATGGCCTTGTTGAGGACGCTTTCGGCCGCTTCCAGGTACTGCGCCAGCAGGAAGTCGGACGTTAGCAGCCCTTCGCCAATGTTGTCGAAACCATCAACTGAGTTGTCGGCCGGAAAAGCAATCGTGGGATCGAAGTCCGACATGTCCATTTGGAACAGGTCCCGGACAGTGTTGAAGTATTCGGTCCGGTTGAGTCGTCGCAAGACAACTTTTCCTGCGCTGCGACGGGCAGCCTGTCGCGCCTCGGCAAGAGTTCTGGTGAGGAGGGCAACGACCCGTCTGGTCTCTGCCACCGCTGGTTGGCGGGCGTCTTCGGGAGGCATTTCTCCCAGGTTGAGCTGATCCAGGATCTCTTGAAGAAGTTCGCCATTTTGTGGTTTGCTGTAATCAAGCGTCAGTTGGTCGAAACGCCGTTCCCCCTGTTGCTTCTTGGGACCGTGGCAGCTCAGGCAATACTGCTTCAAGAATGGGCGAACAGTCGACTCGACATCTTCCTCGGCAGCTGCCAGCGGTACCATCAGCAACGCGGCTGACAAGGCGACGATCGGCATGGAGAGGTGCTTGAAGCTCATCGGCCCGCGCGTCAGGTGAGGATGTTGTTCAGGTTGCCACTGCTGCTGGAAAACTGGTCGGTTTCGATACCGAATTGTTGCAGCAGCGTGACGTACAGGTTACTCAGCGGCGTCCCCTTGTTTCCCTTCTTGGGAAACGTGTGATGCTGACCGTGCTTAAAACCGCCGCCAGCGACCAGTGCGGGGACATTGCGGCTGCTGTGCGAACTGGCGTTCCCCATGCCGCTGGCCAGCAACAGGACCGTGCTATCCAGAAGTGGCTGGCCATCAACGTCCTTGACTTGCTTGAGTCGGTCAATGAAACCGGCCAGCTGGCTCAGGTAGTAGGTGTCGATGATCTGCAACTGGGCGATCTTCTCAGGGTTTTGACCATGGTGGGTGAGCGTATGGTATCCGAGCGTGATCCCATCGAAGGTAAAATGACGATTCCCGCCTGGCATCTGGTAAACCAGTACCCGAGTTGACTCGCTTTGCAGGGCCATCACCATGACTTCAAAAAAGAGTGACATGTCGTACGGATAAGTTGCCTGTGGCAGCTCTTCATCAACCTTCGGACGCTTGGCCTTTGGCTTCGGGATCTCAATCCACTCCTTGCGACGGACCAGCTTTCGTTCGGTCTCTCGTACTGCCGTCAGGTATTCCTCCAGCTTGTTGCGGTCCTGAGCGGCCAGTTTGCCTTTAAGCGAGCGGGAATCATCCAGCAGCAGGTCCAGGAGACTGTCGTTGTCACTGAGCGATTGTCGCTGACGTTGCTTGTCCTTCTCGCTGTCTTCCACGAAGAGCAGATTGAAAAAACGGTCGGGCGTCGAAACGGATGGAATCGGGATCCCGGCCCGGGTATAGGAGATGGGAGCTCCATTACCCGTCACCAGGGAAGAAAAACGGGTCTCGCTGCCGATCCGTTCGGCTACCAACTGGTCAAATGAAAACAGCTTACTGCGGTCGCCGTCGGCGTCGTCCGCCTTGATGCCGTTGAGTAGCGTGCGGGTGCAACCGTGACCGCCCCCCACGTCCGGATGGTCGAGTTGCGAGAAGACAGAAAACTCTCGCCGATGTCGGGCCAACGCCTGAAGGCTGTTGGGCATGGCATACTGGTTGCCGGTCTGCTGAGGGAAAAATCCTTCCGGATTGAGGCCGTAGTCCGGCGCAACGCAGACAAAGTTGCGGGCCGTCGGTTGGTCGCCATCGGCTGCCTCGGTCCTGCCGGGTCGCAACGATTCGAGGGCTGGGATAGCGAGCGAAAGCCCGGCACCACGCAGGAAGCGGCGACGGTCGAATTGGCCTTGAGTCTTGGCTGTCATGGGATCAGTTTCCGCGAATGAAACACGGATCAGCTTTAAGCATAACCGAACCTGGTCCCGGCAGAGAGGGGAAACTCGCGTCCCCGCAAACGCTAGGTAGAAACCGCCTATCACGCACAGAACGGCGTCCTTGACACTCTCGGGTAGCTCGAGTGCAGGCCTCCCGCTGGAGCCTCAGCCGCTCATTACGGCCCCCCTTTCGCCGAAATTATCCTCAGTTCCCCTCCAGCGGCGGAGAGAATCTAGCTCTTTGCCCTGAAAACCACCACAAACTCAAATCCGGCTTTCGGATCATCTCACTCCTCGATAGTGCTGATTGACCGTGTCCCATTGTCTACAATCGAGAAATCCAGTTTCTGCCGACTCAAGGAAACTTCCATGTACTGGACACGACTTGTTCTGCTGACAGCAATCTTGGCCACCGGTTGCCAAGATAAAGAGTCGGCCAACCAGGACACGCAAGGGCCAGCCAACCCGAAGTTAAACGCCCATCCAACGCGGGGTGGAATAGCCACTTACGATCGTGGCCAACACCTCCGCAGCGCAATACAACGACAGAACGGCCAGTCGGCGCCATCCGTATTGTCCTTGAATTTGTTGAGACTGACCGCTAACCCCTGACCATCGCCTGACTGCTCCACTGAGCCAGTTCAGAAACAGGCCCCCCTATTCCGTTAGCGTTCCATCCACATGAGACTAACTCCAGTTACTGCGATCACACTCGCCCTCGTTTTCTGCACATGCGCTGCGGCCGACTGGCCCCAGGCTGCCGGTCCCAATCACAACTACATCGTCAAGGGCACGGCACCGACAACTTTCAGCGTCTCGCTCAACAAGGCTGTTCTCTGGCGCACCTCGCTACCGAACACTGGTGAGAGCACCCCTGTCATCGCCGGAAACCGTGTTTTTCTCACCGCTCACAGGCCAATCACCGCTGACGCTCAACTCGGCAGCACAATCTTCGGCCTCTGCTTCGATGCCACCAGCGGCCGCGAACTCTGGCGCCGCGAAATACCGGCAAGCCGACAGATCGACATGGCAAGTGGGTTCAGCGACAACACCGCTGCCTCGCCGGTAACAGACGGAACTCGTGTCTGCTTCATTAATGTCGGTGGCTCCATTCGAACCTTCGACCTGGATGGCACTCTGCTCTGGAAACACGACTGGGTTCCCTTCGGTCGGCATCACGCACGGCAACAGGAGCCGATCCTGCACAACGGAAACGTCATTCTGCTGCGCGTGACAGCCAACAATGTCCCGCTCAAAGCCACAACAAAAGCGGGAGCGGCGGCGCTCGGTGATCACGATCGCTACTGGACGCGACTGCATGCCTTTGAGCTGGCAAGCGGCGAACATAAGTGGACCGCTGAATGCGGAACCTCAGTGCACTCTGCATCGATGATTGGCACACTTGCCGGTCAGCCCGCTATCCTGACGGGCCGCGGTGGCGGTCATCAGCCGCTGGAAAAACCCTATGGCCTTTCGCTGCTCGACGCAGCCAGCGGAAAGGTCCGCTGGAATTTTCCAATTGCTGGCTACGCGGCTCATCAGAATACGGTCTGGAACGACAGCGTCGCGGCCTATTTCGCCGGCAAGAAACACTTCACTCTGGATGTCGCCACCGCGAAAGTCACCGGCAGCGTCTCGATAGAGCACGGTGTCAACGTGCGTCGCCATACGGCCGAAGGTTACAAGAGTGTTGTTGAGTCACTTTCAAAATCTGGCAAAAAGGCAATCACCTATCACACGAATTGCCTTGTCGGTGACTACCATTATTTCCGCGCTCACGGCGATTACTTGATCGGACGGGTCAACGTGAAGACCCAGCAGGTGGAATACCTGCAGGTGCCAGTCCAGGTCATCCGCCATCCGCAGCAGCCCGAACAAATGCTGTGGGATAAAGCGCTGCTGAACGACGCCAGAAACAGCGACGGCTTTGTTGTCTGCCAGGACAAACGCGCCATGAAGGACGGCTGGGGACATGTCTCTGCCGCCAGCCCATTGGTCGTTGGCGACTACCTCTACATGCCCACCATGATCGGCATCGTCTACGTCCTCAAATGGAATGCTGCCACGCTTGACGAAAACGCCCTGATATCGATCAGTGACCTCGGCCCGGCCCAGCAGACCTGGTCACTTTCCAGCCTGGCCGCGAGCGAGGGCCGCATCTATGCCCGCACAATGAAAGAGCTGATTTGTCTCGTTGCCGCTCAGGCAGATCCGGAAAGCACCGACACAGAACGGCGTGGACCGCCCAACTAAAAAACGAACCCCCTCAGATGACTACCATTATGTCCGCGCCACACTGTCGCCGCCTGGCCTTCGCCGTCCTCCTGGTCCTGCCGGTTTCATCTCTACTGGCTGCTGACTCCAGGTCCTCACAGCAGCCGCCAAATATCCTCTTCATCGCAATGGACGACCTCAACGACTGGATTGGTTGCCTGGACGGGCATCCACAGTCGATCACGCCCAATCTTGATCGGCTGGCAGCCAGCGGCGTCCTGTTTACGAACGCCCATTGCCCCGGCGCCGCCTGCAACCCGTCTCGAACAGCGATCATGAGTGGCCTTTCGCCCCATCGCTCGGGACTCTACGCCAATAACCAGAAGATGCGCGAGGTCCTGCCCGATGCAGTAATCCTGCCACAGTACTTCCGTAACCACGGATACCGTGCATCTGGCTCCGGAAAAATGCTGCACTATTTCATTGACGCTCGCTCCTGGGACGACTATTTCCCGGACAAGGAGACTGAGGACCCTTTCCCCCGGACCCTCTACCCTGAAAAACGGCCAGTCAGCCTACCTCGGGAACCCTGGCAATACGTGGAAACCGACTGGGCCGCACTGGATGCCAGCGATCAAGAATATGGTGGCGACTGGCTGGTCTCCAAGTGGGTCGGCGAACAGCTTGCCGTGGAGCATGACAAGCCGTTCTTCCTTGCCTGCGGCATTTACCGTCCTCACGAGCCATGGTTTGTCCCCAAGAAGTACTTTCAGCCATTCCCGATTGACGACATTCAATTACCTCCCGGCTACAAGGAGGATGACCTGGACGATCTTCCACCGGACGGCCAGCGGCGCGGTCCGAACAGGTACTTTGCCCACATCCGCGCCCATCAGCAATGGAAGAACGGCATTCAAGGATACCTGGCGTCGATTCATTTCGCCGATGCGATGCTGGGGCGGGTTCTGGATGCTCTGGAACAGGGCCCCAACCGCAACAGCACGATCGTTGTCTTGTGGAGCGATCACGGCTGGCACCTCGGTGAAAAGCAGCATTGGCAGAAGTTCACCGCCTGGCGCGCCTGCACTCGCATTCCGCTAATGATCAAGGTTCCAGCGGGCATCGCACCCGGCCTGCCAGCTGGAACCCGGCCAGATACGATCTGCAACCGGCCCGTGAATCTCCTCAGCCTCTACCCCACGCTTCTGCAGCTGGCGGGCTTGCCGGCCAAAACAACCAACGACGGACCCAGCCTCGTGCCGCTGCTGAAGAAACCGCACCGCAAGTGGGGCCACGTTTCCATTACCCATCTCGATTCACCTGGAAACTTTGGGCTGAGCGCCCAGGACTGGCGTTACATTCACTACGCCAGCGGCGGGGAGGAACTCTATCACGTCTCCGCCGACCCCTACGAATGGAATAACCTGGCGGCCGATGACACGTATGCGAAAAAGTTGGCAGCATTCCGCCAACAGGCGCCGAGTCAGTTCGCTCCGTTCGTCAAACCGCAACTCAGCTCACTACCTGCCCTCGTCTGGAGGCCGGCTACTGCCAAGCCGGCGCCGCCATCCAATCCAAAGGGCAATACCTTCGAGGTGGTATTCATCAACCGCCGTGACGCGCCGGTGGAGTTATTCTGGATGGATCCCCAGGGCACGCCTCGATCGTATGGGATCATTGCTCCTGCTAAAATGAAACGTCAGTCAACGCGGCCCGGTGCCGTCTGGCAACTGGCGGAGCCGCAGGGCGGAAAACCGCTCGGGCACTTCGTTGTCGGCGACCGACAGGCACGAGCTGTGATTCCCCCGAAATAACAACGAGCAGTAAGCGGAGTTTCTGAGATGGTTGATTCGACACCCCTTCGGCGCAGGCAGCTTCTTTTTGGTGTGATGCTATGCCTGGCTGTTGCCCTCCCTGCAACCGACGGCGTCGCCGACGAAACGTCCAGGCCGAATATCCTCTTCATCTTCTCCGACGATCATGCGATCAAGTCTATTTCGGCCTACGGCGGGCCACTCGCCGAAGTCGCTCCCACGCCACACATCGACCAGCTTGCCCGACAGGGCGCCGTGATGCTGAATTCATTTTGCGCCAACTCTATCTGTGGCCCTTCGCGAGCCACGATCCTGACCGGCAAGCACAGCCACCTGAATGGCTTCATGCGCAACACGGGCAAGGGACTCGACCAGAGCCAGTGGACGGTCGCCAAGGCCCTACAAAAGGGAGGATACAACACGGCAGTCATTGGCAAGTGGCACCTCAAGACTCAGCCACTCGGTTTCGATCACTGGGAGATCTTTCCGGGACAAGGCAACTACTACAATCCAGTCTTTGTGCAGATGGATGGATCACGCAAGCGATTTGAAGGTTACGCCACCGACCTGACAACCGACAAGGCATTGGCCTGGCTCGACAACCGGGACACCAGCAAGCCGTTCTTCTTGATGTGTCAGCACAAGGCACCACACCGCACTTTCGCTCCGGCTCTCCGCCACCTGGGAGCCTTTGACGACGTTGAAATTCCGCGACCTGACAACCTGTTCGACAACTATGCGAATCGCAGCAGTACGCTGGCCCGCAACGAAATGGAGATCGACCGCCATTTTGACTGGGCCTATGACGCCAAGTTGCGCAAGAACGAACGCGGCACGGTGGTCCTGCCGAAGCCTGATCGTTACGGAACGCCCGAATACAATCGCATGACGGTGGCGCAGAAAAAGGACTGGGACGCTCATTTTGGCCCTCGCAACCAGGCCTTCCTGAAGGAGTTTGCCTCCGGTGAGATGTCGCACGAGGACATCGTCCACTGGAAATACCGCCGCTATATGCGGAACTACCTGGGAACGGTCAAGGCTGTGGATGACAGCGTGGGCCGCCTGCTGAAGTACGTCGATGACAATCAGCTTGCGGATAACACGATCGTGATTTACTCCTCCGACCAGGGTTTTTACCTGGGCGAGCATGGCTGGTATGACAAACGCTGGATGTTTGAGGAATCCTTGCGGATGCCCTTCCTGATCCGCTGGCCAGGGGTTATC
>CAUZOB010000034.1:0-31226 GCA_963581185.1 Planctomycetota bacterium
CGACCGTGGGTCTGATCAACCAACCGTGGGTATTTGCCAGGCAGCACGACACCGACAGCAAGCAGTTGATTGTTCACGGCGCCACACCGATGAACGCCGAACCCGCATTGAACAAGCTGGTCCAATCGTGGGAAACTCCCGTCAAGCACTTTTACGTTCGTAGCCATGCTCCCGTGCCGAAGGTCGATCTGGATTCGTTTCGGGTAACGGTCGAGGGAATGGTTCGACGAAAGCTGAGCCTCTCGATCGCTGAAATCACGGACCGTTTTCCCGCCACCGAGATCACCGCCACCCTGACGTGCGCCGGGAACCGGCGAAGCGAGCATAGCCGCGTGAAGAAAGTCGGCGGTGTCCAGTGGGCAGCGGGGCCGATTGGAAATGCGCGTTGGGGCGGCGTACGGCTGGCGGACCTGCTGCAGCTGGCCGGATTGCAGGAGGGAGCGAAACATGTCTGGTTCGAGAGTATTGACCAGGTAAAAAAAGACGATCGAACATTTCCGTTCGGGGCATCCATTCCAGTGGAAAAGAGCCTGGAGAAGACCCACTTCGGCAACGGTACATTGCTGGCGACCAGCATGAATGGCAAGCCCTTACCGCCTGACCATGGCTACCCGATCCGAACGGTGGTTCCAGGCTACGTGGGAGCTCGCAGCGTGAAATGGCTGGGCCGCATCGTGGTCAGTGATCGGCCCTCGCCAAACCATTACGTTGCCAATGCCTACAAGCTGGTGAGCAACGGTGACCAGGGCGAATGGGCTGCCGCACAACCAATTTACAAGTTCCCGATGAACTCGGCGATCTGCAATCCTCCGGCAGATGCCAAGCTGCCGGGCGGAAAGATTACCGTCTCCGGCTATGCCCTGCCGCCAGGAGATCCGGGGCGGACGATTGATCGAGTTGAAATTTCCAGCGACGGGGGCGCGACCTGGCAACGCACGAAATTACTTTCGCCCCGGCGAGAATATTGCTGGTCCCTTTGGAAAGCGAAAATTGCTGTGAATGCCATGACAGATCAATTGATCCTCCGGGCCATCGATTCGGCGGGTGCTGTCCAACCGGAAACGGTCGACTGGAACCTGAAAGGATATCTCTACAACGCCTGGTATCGGACGCCGATTCAGGTCGGTTCGTGATATCCAGCGTAACCCCAAACACCCTGCTGGCAAGGAATCTCGCCGCGCGGTATGGGAACCTGCAGGTCCGGACTGGAAGCCATGAAACATCTCTGGACAACAACGATCGCCCTGTGGGCCCTGTCCGTCCTTGGGACTTTCGAGGTCGATGCGGCGGAAGCAGACAAGCCCAACGTCCTGATGATCTGCATCGATGATCTGAACGACTGGACCGGCTTCCTCGGAGGCCATCCTCAAGCGGTCACTCCCCACATGGATGCGCTGGCAAAGCGAGGCCGGATCTTCAGCAACGCCCACTGCACCGTTCCGGTCTGTTCGGCCTCACGCGTGAGCGTGATGTCAGGCCTCGCGGCGACGACGCACGGCAGCTATGAACTCGGGCCCAGATACGAGGAGCTGCCTGCTCTGACCGACGTCTCCACGATTCAGCGGTACTTCAAAGACAATGGCTATTACACCCTGTCAGGAGGAAAGGTACTGCACCATGGTTTCAATGGAAGGTTAGCCGGTGCGATTGACCGCTCCCTTGGCCGAAAGCGAAGTCCCAGGCCCGAAAAGCCGATGAACCGTCCCGCTGACTGGAGCGGCGCCTGGGATTGGGGGGCGTACCCGGAAAAAGATGCCGAGATGGCTGATTTCCAACTGGCAAAGAGCGCGGCCGAAGCGCTGCAGGAGGATTTTGACAAACCGTTCTTCATGTCAGTTGGCTTCTTTCGCCCCCATGTTCCGCTCTTTGTTCCGCCCAAGTGGTTTGAACTCCATGATGCAGAATCGTTGACGCTGCCAAAGAATCCCAAGTTGGACCTTGGCGATGTTCCGAAGAACTTTCTCGGCATCAATGATTATGCGGCTGCTCCGACCCATGCCCAGGTAGTCGAGCACGGTAAACAGAGAAGCCTGACGCAGGCTTATCTGGCATCCACCAGTTTTGTCGACCATTGCGTGGGCATCGTTTTGGAAGCCTTGAAATCCAGTCCTCATGCCGAGAACACCCTGATCGTCTTGTGGAGCGACCACGGATTTCACCTGGGTGAGAAACAACATTGGGCCAAACGTACGCTGTGGGAAGAATCCACACGGGTTCCGCTCCTTTTTGCCGGGCCCAATATTCAGCCTGGGGAGGCATGCCCGGAACCCGCCAGCTTGCTCGACATCTACCCAACGCTGGTCGAGCTGTGCACGCTGCCTGCAAATCCCCACCTCGAAGGACTTTCTCTCGTCCCCCAACTTAACGAACCGACGATGCCCAGGGACCGGCCGGCGATCACTTCATCGTATTTTGGCAATCACTCGATCCGCTCCCGGGATTGGCGGCTGATTTCGTATCACGACGGAGCAACGGAACTCTATGATCATCGAACCGACCCGGATGAATTCCACAACCTGGCGGACGACCCCGCTCACCAGGCGATTTATGACCAGCTTTCCCGCTGGTTGCCGAAAGAAGCCGCAGCTGAGTTCAAAGCCAAATCCGAGCGATCCCGTGTGCGTGAGAAGTGAGGACTCCAACCCTTATTTGAGAATCTAATATGAACACACGACTCAATCGCCGCCACTTCCGGCGCTGAGAGCTACCGCGTCAAAGCTCAATGTGAAGAAAATGCGCGGTATTCCCTATGGGCTCAACGAACCCTTTCAGCGGGCTATCAAAGCCATCACCGGCCAGGAGACTTACTACCGCTGGGGGCCTGCTGTCCGAGCGCCAAAAGGCGATTAAGAGAACGCAACAAGCACTTTGAAGAAACGGGGTCGTTGAAAACACTCAATTCGTCCTCGGCATGGTGCTTATAACACTGCTTTGCCAAGGAGCTTCTCAAGTACTACGACCTGGTCCGGCGTCAGAATGGCTAGCAAACGCTGCGTGGCGGCAGTCCGATACTTTGCCTTGAATTCCTCAACCGCCTCGGCAGAGCGAAATCTCGCTCGGCTCATGAAATCGAGCATCTTTTTGTGCTCCGCGGCGTTTATTGCCTGGACAACAGTGAACTCTTTCTGCTGCTCTTCACTGATCTTTAACAAGGTAGCGACTTCCGGCTCGAGTAGCGCGTATCCCCCCAGACGCTGCCAGTAGATTTGCTTCAGTCGCTTCAATTGTTCCGCAGACAACGACTCTGACAATTGAGTTTTCGCCTGGCTTTGTGCCTTGCCATCGCGAACCTGAGCAAGCAACATGGCAACCTTCTTGACTTCACCCATCTGCTTGTCCGTGAGATCCAGTTCTCGCTGAACTGAAGCGTCATTCACTATTTGGACCATGCCGATGACACCACGCGGCAGGTCGGCTCTCTGCTCGGCTGGAGCCGCCGACAAGAAAAAACGTGAGATCAAAACAGTGGCAAACACAAACGTGGCGATGCTACGAAAAGTCATTTCGCTTCCTTTGAGCTGAACTATTACTTGCAGCCGGGGACCATGGTGCCTGCTCCCCGCTCGTGCTTGTAGACGTTGCCCTGGTTACTCAAGTTCCCTTGGATTGTCAGTATTCTTGCCCCGCATCGTCCAATTTGTTCCGACCGGCCGTGAGGACTTGGCTTTGTTACCGCAAAGCTGTTTTGGCACCCTACCGCCCTGTTTTTTCGCTGCCACGGTACCAGCCGTGAAATTCAACGACCAGGACCTCGTTTTGACTTAGGACAATTGACCATGCTCTCTGAAACTGTACCAACCGGAAGTGAGAGAATCCTAACGCTCAGCCGAAATCCGTTCTGCCCTTGAAATGAACCATGACGCGCCCGATTGTTACAACCCAACTTGGAAAACAATGGAACAACATGCCAGACAAAGTCGGGCGTGCCCCCTGAACCGGCTTCAGCCCAACGCTCTGGAGCACTTTCGACAGTTCGATTTTCCTCGGCCTCTAGCGTGGCGAGCAAACCAGAAAAGCAAAAAACAGGATCGCAATGAGCGCTCGCATTTACAGCCCTCGCCAGTAAACGTATGGAACACTACTTAGAGTTATAACACTGAGATCGGTCACTTCCTGCCGATTGAAGTGGGATCGCCAGTTGCCCCGATTCGCCTGCGGCGAACCCACGCCTGTCCACCCGTGCTCCCGCCAAGCGGTCAGCACAGGTGTTGCGCCAATCCACCATCGTATCGCTCGCAAAGCCACCTGCAGCAACCCCATTCGAGCCCACCACCGCATTGCTGATTCTGCGGAAGTTCACTTTGCCTTTTTCATCTCGCGCTGGCATACTGCCGAAGAAGACATAAAGGCAGGTATTCTCCATGAACACGTATGAACTGAACCGACGACAGGCTCTTGTAACGGCCGGTATGGGCGCGCTCTCGCTGGGCATGCCCGGCATGGTAATGGGGCGCGACAAGCTGGACTCCAGCGGCAATGCCGTTGCCGCCGAGAAGTCCTGCATCTTTGTCTTGCTCTGTGGCGGACCGAGCCACGTCGATACCTGGGACATGAAACCCAACGCGCCGGAATCGATCCGGGGACCCTACATGCCCATCTCCACCAAGGTGCCGGGCATGCGCATCAATGAGATGCACACAGAGTTGTCAAAGCTAACCGACCAGTTCACGCTGATTAACTCCATGTCCCATCCGGGTGCTATCAGCAATCACTTTGATGCGATGCACAACCTGCTTAGCGGCCAGTCCGCCAAACGCGTACAGCAGGGAGTACCGGATGACCAGCCTTACCTCGGTTCGTTCGTCACCAAGCACAAGCCGAGCACGCGCAACATCGTCTCCAACGCATGGCTGATCAAGTGTGTCGGCCCTCCGGTCTTCTGCGCACCGAACATTGGCATCGGTGGCTACCTTGGATCGGCCTACGCACCGGTATTCGTTGGCTCAGCCAAGAACCACCCCGCCATGGAGAACTTCACTCCACCGCCGATTTACGACCTGGGGAATCCAGAACGCCTTGCCAAGCGACGCGAGCTACTTGGCGACATCGAGAGCAACCTGCTATCCAACGATGCTGTCGCCGAGGACTGGGTCGATTTACGTGAGAAGGGCTACGATGCCATGACCCGTTCCGAGGGCCGGGACGCGTTTGACCTTCAAAAGGAGCCGGAGAAGTTGCGCGACCGCTACGGTCGCCACCCACTCGGACAAAACCTGCTTCTTGCCCGCCGCATGGTCGAGGCTGGCGTGCGTTTCGTCACCGTCAACGGCTGGACCGGCCAGGCCCCGCACGATACCAAGGGCCCACCGAGCAGCAGCTGGGACATGCACGGCGGCAACATGGGCATGGGCAACGCCTTCGGGAACGGCTCCTACGGGATGGGATTTTGCCTGCCGCGACTGGACCAGGCGCTGTCCGGGCTGTTCACCGACCTCAAGCAGCGCGGCATGATGGACAACACGCTGGTTGTTGTGACCGGTGAATTTGGCCGCACACCAAACGTTCTTACTCAGAAACCTCCCGGGCGCCAGCACTGGCCCAGGTGTTTTTCCTCGATCATGGCCGGCGCGGGGATCGGCGGTGGACGGGTGTATGGCAAGTCGGACAGCCGCGGTGGATCGGTCGTCAGCAACCGTATTCGCCCCGAGGAACTAGCCGCCACGATCTACCACGCGCTGGACATTCCGCTCAACGAGCCGCAGAACAACACCGGCATTTCACGTCCTATCACGACGGGCAAACCGGTGATGGAATTGTTCGGCTAGGATTTACTGATTCGGAAGTACCCTGCTGCCTTCGGCAGCAGGCAGGATCGCTCGTAATGCCAGCCAGGCTCGATTATTCGCTAGAATAGTCTGGCCTGACCGAACGGCCCCACGACAACGAGTCCGAACATGCCAGAGAGACCACCATGGAAGTCTTCCTCTCCTTCATCTCATTGATCCTGCTCAGCGCCGGACTCGGAATCGACAACGGCCTGCTGATCGAGTTCTCCCTCAAGAGTCTCAAGCTCGAGCCGCGTCGTCACCTGGTCTGGCGATCGGTGGCACTGGTGTGCGCTGCTCTGTTGCGTATCGGTTTTCTCTTCAGCCTCTCCAAGCTGACTTTCCTCGCAGAACGACTACCCGATTATGCCTGGCTCCCGAACCGCTGGTTCTCTGAGAACCCCCAGGATCTGACCTGGATGCACCTGGTCCTGTTCCTGGGCGGCCTGATCATCCTGGCCATGGCACTCTGGGAGTACTACCACAAGCTGCGTGAAGAGCTCCGCGGTTCGGATCCCAATGCTGACCAGAAAGCAACTGGCAGATTCCAATTTGCAACTGTGATCGCCTACCTGGCCGGCATGAACATCCTCTTCAGCCTCGACTCGGTCTTCGCCGCCGTGGCAATCATGGATCTCGAGACCCAGTTCTGGTGGATGGTGGCGGCGATCCTGATCGCATCGTTGATCATGATCTTCGGCATGATCCCGCTGAGTGCCATCATCGCTCGCAACAAGCACTTCGGCGTCCTGATGCTATCGATCCTGGCCGTGATTGCCACCAAGCTACTGGTCGATGGCACCGGCGCCCATTTCTCCAACGGCCTTTTGATCTTCATCATCGGAGTTCTCTTACTCAACGACGCCGCACAGGCTCTGATCGATCGGGCAGGCGAGACAGAGCCAGCTGAGGAAGAGTAAGCAGGCTAGTGCATTCAGACTTCATGTCCTGGCGGGCAACGAACTCTCATGCAGAAGCTGGCGGATTCTGCAGGATACCAGCCACCACCTGACCTGGCTGACCGTCCGTCAAGCTGGTCGCGCCATTGGGACGATCGTAGGTCACGTCATCCACATCCAGACCAAACAGATGGAACATCGTGGCGTGAAAATCGTAGTGCGTGACGACATCCGTTACCGCCTTATGGCCCATCTCGTCGGTGGCGCCGTGGATGCATCCCTGCTTGATACCGCCACCGGCCAGCCACATGCTGAAACCTACTCCGTTGTGATCACGGCCGATGTTGCTTTCGTTCTGAATCACTGGCAGACGGCCAATTTCCCCGCCCCAATGAACCAGTGTCGTATCCAATAACCCGATCCGTTTGAGATCTTGGACCAGGGCGGCTGCCGGTTTATCAACCTTCTGGCAGGTCTTTGGTAAGGCGCTAACAATACCACCGTGGTGGTCCCAATGCTGGTCTCCGGAAAGGACCTGTACGAACCTCACACCTCGTTCAACCAGCCGTCGTGCAATCAGGCAACGGGTGCCAAAATCCTGGGTGACCGGGTCATCAATTCCATACAGGCGATGTGTTTCCGCGGTCTCCTGGGAGATATCGAGTGCTTCCCGGGCAGCCACCTGCATACCAGCAGCCAGCCTGTACGTCTGCATCCGAGCTTTGAATTCACTTTCACCAGGAAAACGGTCCAGTTGCTGGCGATTGATCTGCTCGAGAAATGCAAGAATCCGCTGCTGGATGGCGGGAGGAAGATTCTCCGGTGGCTGGAGATTGGCAATCCGAGGTTCCTCGGCATGAACCACGGTGCCTGCACAACCGGACGGCAGCCAGGTGTTTTGCCAGATCTCTGCACCCAGGACAGGCAAACTGCCAGGATCACGTAACACCATGTAGGCCGGCAGATTCTGGTTCTCCGAACCTAACCCGTAGACAAGCCAGGAACCCATCGAGGGGCGACCCCGGCGGGCTCGTCCCGTGTTCATCGCACTAATCCCTGTTTCATGCCCACTGATCCCCGTCTGCATGGAGCGGATCAGGCAGATGTCATCGGCAATACCTCCGGTGTGCGGAAGCAACTCACTGAAGTCCATCCCGCATTCTCCGTGTCTGGAGAACTTCCAGGGACCGGCAAACAGCTTGCGGCTCTTCTGAATCACGTTGTCGAAATGAATATCCCCTTCCAGGGTCTTGAGATGATATTTGACCAGCTGCGGCTTCGGGTCGCAGAGATCCATGTGACTCGGCCCGCCCTGCATGAACATCGAGATCATCGCAGTCGCCTGCGGCTGCTGGACCGGAGGGCGCGGCACGAGGTCGAACGCGCGGCGCTGCAGCGGCGGTTTGGCTGGCGCTGCGAAAAGGCCATCCTGCTGCATCAAGGAAGCCATCGCCAGGCCCCCAAGTCCAAAGGCCTGCTGGGAAAGAAAGTGACGGCGAGTCAAATGCGTCATCGCTTGAGACCTTTATTCGACATACAGAAATCCATTGGAACTTACCAACGCCTGGCACAAGTGCGAGAGGGCAGCCTGTTGTGGATTGGCGAGCTGTGGTGAGGCCTTTCGAATCGCAGCAGCCTGTTCTTCGAGGAACTTCTGCCCCGCTTGTTGTTGGGCATCCGTGGGCTGACGGCCAAGGACTATCTGCCAGGCCCGCTGTAACTGTCTGGCTGGATCTGCTCCAACCTGGCTGAAAATCAACTCCGCCAGGCTTTCCACCTGCTGGAGAACAAACGGGTCGTTCATCATCAACAGGGACTGGGGTGCATTGGTTGAGAAAGTGCGTAGCTGGCAGTTAGGTTTCAATGTCGGCAGATCAAACGGCACAAGCACACCCAGCGGCATCGACCGCCTGACCTGGATATAGATTGTTCGGCGAAACTGATCGTCACCAACTGCAGCAACATCCCGCAGCAACCGACCGCTCGGATCATACTGGTTGACCGATACGATAACTCGCTGACCTACCGCGTCCAGGCTGACCGGTGCCGGCGGGCCGTACATCTTGTTTAACAGCTGACCACTGATCGCCAGCAGAGAATCACGCACAGTTTCAGCTTCCAGTCGGCGGACCGACATCCGCCCCAGCAGACGATTGTCCGGATCGATCGCTTCTGCTTTTTCATTTCGGGCTGCAATCTGGCGATAGGCTGTCGAGGTGACGATCAATCGCTGCAGCTGTTTGAGACTCCAGCCACTTTCCATGAACTCGGCAGCCAGCCAATCAAGTAAGTCCGGATGCGATGGCCGTTCTCCCTGGACTCCGAATTCTCCTGGCGTACTGACCAGCCCTATCCCGAAATGGTGCATCCAAAAGCGATTGACCAGCACCCGCGCCAGCAACGGATGCCGACCGCTCGTCAAGTGGCGGGCATAGGCCAGGCGACGGCCGCTGGTCGGGAGTTCTGGATTGTTGAGCGGAATCATCAGCCCAGCTGAATCCAGGATACTCAGTTCGCCCGGGGCAACATCGCCCCCCGGCTGCTTGAAGTCTCCGCGTGCAAACAGGTGCGTCAGCGGGACCTTACCAGGCACTTCGGTCAGGCACATCAAGTAATCTCGCAGCGGGCGTTTCTTTCCGGTCTCTTCAATCAACGGGTCCCACCTGCTGAGAATCTCATTCTTGAGCTGCGACTCGATCTCCTGCAGCGAGTTACGTGTCACCTTCAGGAAGGGATGATCCTCGACAAGTTGATTCTGTTCCTCGTTGCGATCCCCCTGCGGGGTTTCACGAGCTAACCTCGCCGGTTGACGGATTTCTTCAGGCAGCTTGGCGATTCGCTCCCCAACGACTTTGCTGACTGCAGCGTCCAGTTCAGCATCCCGCTTATCCGCCAGTTCCTTGAGCTGACGATCGACCTCTTCTGCCCGCTGTCGAGTCTGCTGCGACCACTGCGAGACCAAGCGAGCATCTGGATTGCGCCAGTTTTTCCAGTCATAGGAGGGTTCCAACAGGGCCCTCAGCCGATAGTAATCGGTCTGCGTAATTGGGTCGTAGCGATGGGGATGGCACTGCGCACATCCAACACTAAGCCCCAGCAGCGATGTACTGACCACCTTGATGACTTCCGCCACGGTCTGATTACGGGTCGCGTCCTGGTCGAGGGTGGAGCCGCTGCTGCCATCAGGACTCATTCGCAGAAACCCCGTGGCAATCAGCTTGTCCGCCTGTTGGCGGCTTAAGTTCTCGTACGGGGCGGTGAGCAATTCGTCGCCCGCCAGCTGTTCAATCAGAAACGAATCCCAGGGCTTATCGGTATTGAAAGCACGAATCACGTAGTCACGGTACTTGTACGCCCAGGCCCGCACTGAATCCTGCTTGGTCACTCCATCACTGTCAGCATAGCCTGCGACGTCAAGCCAATGCCGGGCCCAGCGTTCTCCGTAGGCCGGAGAAGAGAGCAATCGGTCGACCAGTCGGTCGTAGGCACCAGGCTCTTGATCAGCGACGAACATCTCGACGGCGGCCGGCGGCGGTGGCAGGCCGTGCAGGTCGAGAGAGAGTCTGCGAATCAAGGTCTCCCTGGACGCGGGCTGGGAGTAACCGAGCCCCAGCTCTTCCAGTCGTGCCAGCAGGAAGGCGTCGATCGGCGAACGAAGCTGCCTTGTATTTTCAACCGTGGGAAGTTCAGCACGCTGAATCGGCTGGAAAGACCAATGCTGCTGATCCTCCTCAGTGAAATTGCCTTCCCTGGCAAGAATCTCCGGCTCGGGCCGCAAGGTCCCGGCACCCGCATCGATCCAGCGGGCCAGGATGGCGATCTCTTGTTTTGACAGCGTCTTGGGCCCGGGTGGCATTTCACCAGAAGAGACACGTTCGTAGAGCAAACTCTCCGCGTGTCTTCCTGGCACAATTGCAGGTCCCGATTCACCCCCCTGCAGCACAAGTCTGGCCAGGCGCGTATCGAGCTCTCCCTTCAGCTCCTCAACTTCCCCATGACATTGCCAGCAATGGGCCTTAAGAATCGGCCGCACATCCGTCTCAAATTTCGGACCAGCCGGCTCGGCGGCCTGCGCAATTCTGGCTGCGGTGAAAAGCAGCCCCGCGCAGAAAAACAACGAGTGTTTCTTCATGAATTGATGCCCGGTCTGAAAGTCGCTTCCTCTTCACGTGATGCTAGACTGGACGCAATGCGGGAGCAAGGACAACTGGCCGAGGGAACGGCAGTTCGCGAGCTCTGCTGCTCGGCTGGGTGTGGCTGCAAGCCAAAACCGTGTCGGCGCTTGGCCCGATGGACTTCATGCCAGTGGAACCCTCAATCACGCTTACCGGTATCGCATTTTTTCACCTGGCTTGACTCGCGGCAGGCAAGACGGCGTAAAATGTGATGCCAGATCACATCAGCAGGCGGCCGGAGATGACATCGTGCACGGGCTTAGTTCAAAGATTGTCCAGCTGGGACTCCCTCTGCTGATCGCTATGCTCGCCTGCGCGACGATCGCCGACGACAGCGACCTCGACGCTCGAGTCAAGCAGTGGATTGTTGACCTGGGTCATAAGAAGTTCGCAGTCCGCCAAACCGCTCACGAGCATCTGGTCGAAGTTGGCACACCGGCGTTTACCCAGCTGGAAAAAATTGCCAGGTCCGGTTCAACCGAACAGCGATACCGGGCCAGGGCCATCATTCGCTATGTCAACTGGCACACACTCTACACAGGATTTCTTGAAGTCAGCCAGCAGGAGGATGACAAGATGGACCTGGACAAAGTGATGTGGCTGATGTCCCTGCTGGTCGATCCCAAAGTCGAGCGGGCACCGCTGCAGCGGCAACTTGATAAAATCGCCCAGGATGTCCGTGTCCGGCTGGGGAAGCAGGTCGATCCAGCCAAGGCGGAACCGCGGATCGTTGTCGATGCGCTGATTGCGGTATTGAAGGACAAGTACAAGCTGGCTGGCGCCCAGACCAATTACGATCACCCGGACAACAGTTCACTGGACCGCGTCTTGTCGTCAAACAAGGGACTGCCGATTTTACTCTCGCACATTGCGGTCTCAGTCGCCGACCGCCTGCAGATACCGATCGTCGGCATTCCGATACCGGGCCGTTACATGATCAAGTACGACGGCGCCCGAGCCCCTGAGGGATTCTCCGCTGACGACATCATCATCAACCCCTTCGACGACTGGCAGATTCTCAGCCAGGACGGAGTTCGTGCGATCATCCCTGGTTTCGATCCAGCAACTCACCTGATTCCCAGCACGCGCCGTGCCACGATCGACCGCATGTTGCGCAACCTGGCGTCGGACTTTGCCGTCCTCCAGCAATCCGACCGGGCAACCCAGGCGATGAAGCTGCTGGAGCTGTTTTGATTCAGCTGCCCTGAGTTGCCTGTGGAGACATACCGCCTGCTGGCTCCGGCCGCGTAAGTTCTTTCAGCTGGTCAACAAGTCGACGGTGTTCATTCGCCTCGTCAGGCCGCCCGGAACTCTCAAGCAACCTGGCAAGAAACAGGTGCAGTGGTTGACTGGTCGGATTGCTGCCGATGGCATGCTCCAGAGCCGCAATCGCTCCGTTGATATCCCCGGCTTGTACTAGAGACTGCGCATAGAAACCGTACTGACTGGACGACCATGGATTCAATTCGACATGCCGCTGGAAGTACTGGTTAGCCTCCACCAGTTTGTTCTGCTGGTGCTGCAGATTGGCCATCCTCAGCAGTCCTGGTTCATGTGCTGGAGCTATTTCAAGAAGGGTCGCCAGGCAGCTCTGCGCCGACTCGGCGTCGTTCTCCAGTAGATAGATTTCAGCCAGGTAAAAGAGCGTCTCCACGTCGTTCGCAGCGATCCGCGTGGTGGCCAGCAATTTCTTCCGGGCTTGCTGCAGGTATTCGTTGTTCCCGGTTTTCGTGAACTGCACATACAGTGTGATCCCATCGATGCGCTCGCGTTCCCAGGCCGGTATCCGCTGATCGGCCCTGTCAAAGTACTGCCATTGAGGCTCCACGGCGGGCCCGGCGGCCGTTGCCGTGTCCGTTCTCAGGATACGATGATCGGTTGCCGACGAGTGGGCGATATCGCTGACGTTGGTCTTGCTCATATGGCAGCTGATGCAGGAGTCATCCTGGGCCATACGAAGCGGTTCATCCTCCGAGCAGTCCTGTTGCTGGTGACAGTTAAGACAGCGGGACCGATAAAAAGCCTCGGCCTGTTGAGCAGCCGGTTTCTTGTGAGGATCGTGGCAGGAAATACAGCCGAGCTGGCCCTTGCTGGCCCGGAAGCAGCGGCTGCTATGCATCTGCTCAACCTGGCTGGTGAACTTGATCTGCCCCTGTGCATCAACGCCCGTGCCGCTGACCATCACAGTCCAGGCATCGTCCAGTTCCTGACCCGGTCGGAAATCAAGAAAGGACTTGCCGAACCGCGGCTGCCGCCAGCGGCCCGCCAGGTGGCATTGATTGCAGACACTCTCCCGCTTGCGCGGTTCAAGTTTGGCCGGGTTGACGATCAGCGAGTCCTCTCCCGCCGTGCCACTCAGCTGCATCTCGACATGCTTTCGACCCGGTCCGTGACAACGTTCACAGCCAATACTCACTTCATGAAAAGGTTCAGCTGGGTCGTAATGGTCGCGCCGCCTGGGAACAGTCTTGACCCGCCCGGTGTGACAGGAAAGACAGTCATCGTCGACACGGCGTTCAAATCGTATGTGATTCGCAGGCCGGTAACCGGGCGACAGGTCCCAGAGGCCCTTTTCCACGTACCAGGTCAGCGGCGATTGGTACAACAACGAGCCACGTTGAAACAGGTAGGAGCGTCCCCGGGAACCGGAGCCAACCACATAGTCAATGTCCACTCCCTGCGTCAGCACCAGTTCCCCCTGCTGGTCACGGAGTGATTCCTCGTGGCGAAATCCCTCGGCACGACCCGTCGGGCCAGCAGTCGAGCTGACCTGGTACTGGTAACCGCCACTTTCAAATTTGTTGTCCTCCAGGTAGTCCTCAATCAGCGTTGCCTTAGCAACAGGGGTCATGGAGTTCCCCATCGGATGACGACGGAAGGTGTCAACGATGTCCTCGTGGCAATCGCGACAGGCGGCACTCCCGACGTAACCACTTGAGGGTGGTTCGGGCAGGGGAAGCCGGGGGCCGGACAGATCCAGCTCGGTCGTGGTCTGCTCGGCAGCTCGCCAGGGTGCCAGCAGGACCAAGGCAGCAAGGATTGTCAGGCCGACAAGTGCCAGCACCAGCCTGGGTTTCTTCCAGGCGGGATCTGCTGCGATGGGTGAATTACTGTCGTTCATTTCGGCGTCTGGCAGAAAGTGAGCGAAGGGGCCAGCCAGGCGGACATTCGCCAGGATATATGGAATATCGGCAGATCAGCTGGTGCAACATCGAGTCCATTATAGACCGCTGTTGGTGATTGAATGCTTTTCCCATTCCGATCGGGCGGTGTGCGTTATGGGCCTGCTAGTCTGCTTTCTCGAGAAAACTCAGTACCAGCTGATTCACTTCGCGGGCAGCCTCCATTTGCAACATGTGACCGCAGTCTTCAAGCTTTTCAACGACGACCAGGTCGGGCAGGCCGACGGCATGCGACGGCGGGATGATCTGATCCTGGCCGCCCCAAATGACCTGCGTTGGCGGTCGGAGTTGATCCAGTTGACTGCGGAAGATGACAGCCTGTACTCCGTTCACAATAAAGTTCTCTGCAATTCTGCCGAGCGCCTCGCGGACTCCGTCGAGGCGCTTGAATTTGAGCAGGTCGTCGACAAGCTGGCGAGTCACTCGTTTCGGATCGGCAAACAGCCTTTCCAGCCAGGGCTTCAGCTGCTTGCGGCGATGTGCTTCGACAACTCCCTCAATATAGTCGACATCGATTTCCGGACCGAGTGCCGCGCTGGCGATCAGCGTGCAGGAGAGTACGCGGTCGGGATATTGCAGTGCCATCCCGAGTGCTACTGCGCCGCCCAGCGAATGACCGACGAGGTGCACGGGCGGCAGCTCCAGCACCTGCAGCCAATCGTGCAATGTGCCAATCAACATCTCGAGCGAGCCCTCGCCAACGTCCTTTGACGACTGGCCGTGGCCGGGCAGATCGAGAGCATAAACCGAACGCTGCTTTGCAAGCGGAGCGTGGTTGAACAGCCAGTTATCAAGACTACCAGCGAAGCCGTGAATCAGCACCGCAGGCCGTCCCCCCTGACCCTGTTTCAGGTAGCGGATGCGACGACCCTCCACTTCAGCATATTCCGAGACAAGTTCGGCTGGCGCTGATTCATCCGTGGCGGACCCAGGCAGGAAGTCTTCAACAAAGCGGTCGATCTGTTCGTCACTCACCGACAGATCAGCAGTAATTGCCAGCAGCCCGCCAATCGGAACGTCCTGGCCGGCGCTGACAACATGCCGGCGCAGCGTACCGTCGAACTGGGCTTCCACAGCGCCGGTAATCTTCTCCGTTTCAACTTCGATGACCTCTGTACCGGCCAGGATTTCTGCGCCTTCGGGCACCAGCCATTCGATGACCTTGCCATGTGTCATCGAGAGTCCCCACTTGGGCATAGTCAGTTTTTGGATGCCGTCGCTTCCCATGACTGGTACTCCAGGACTTTACGAACGGCAGACACGATGTTTTCCGCATTGGGTTTATAGAGGTCTTCAAGGTTGTCGGCGAACGGCACCGGCGTGTGTGGAGCGGTGACCATCTGGATAGGTGCTTTCAGTGCGCCAAACGCATGTTGCGCAATCAGGGCGGAGATATCGGTCGCCATACTACAGCGAGGATTCGCTTCGTCGACAACGACGACGCGTCCGGTTACTGCGACGCTGTCGAGCAAGGTCTCTTGATCCAGGGGCGACGTTGTACGCAGATCGATCACTTCACACTCGACACCATCCTGGGCCAGCAGCTCCGCCGCCTTGAGAGACTCATGTACCATCTCAGCCAGCGTAATAATCGTGACATCTTCACCTTCGCGAACAATTTCTGCTTCGCCAAAAGGAACCGTGTAGAGTTCCTCAGGCACTTCACCTTCAAGTGGATAGAGCTTCTTGTGCTCAAAAAAGACAACCGGGTCGTTATCTCGAATGGCTTCGATCAGCAGCCCCTTGGCATCGTACGGTGTTGCTGGCACGACGCACTTGAGGCCGGGAATATGAGTGAAAATTGAATACAGGGACTGCGAGTGTTGTGCGGCTGCACGGAAACCCGAGCCAATCATGGTGCGGATCACAACCGGTGTCTCCACTTTGCCGCCAAACATGTAGCGGAATTTCGCCGCCTGGTTAAAAATCTGATCAAAGCAGACGCCCAGAAAGTCGTTGAACATCAATTCGACGACGGGACGCAAGCCTGCGGTAGCCGCGCCAATTGCAGCACCAATAAATGCTGACTCACTAATCGGAGTATCCATCACACGGTCGCCATACTTTGCGTATAGACCCTTGGTCACGCCAAGTACTCCGCCCCAGGCGTCCATGTCTCCTTCGGTACCCTGGCCACCGGCAACATCTTCACCGATCAGGATCACGTTCTCATCACGAGCCATTTCCTGGTCAAGGGCTTCATTGATCGCTTGCTGAAAACTCAATCTACGGGCCATCGCTAACTCTCCCTTCACGTCGTCGGGCAGACCACAGCTGGCAACATCCTGCGGGATATCGCCAACCCACTCAGGCTGGTCTCAATAGGAAACATAGACGTCTGTCAGTAGTTCGCTGGCTGCCGGCTTGTCTGCCGACTTGGCATCTCTGACAGCCTCCTCGATCAGTTCCAGAACCTGCCCGTCGATCGCCGCGAGTTCGGATTCTGTCACTTCGTCTGCCTGCTTGAGCTGGGCGGCAAACCTGGCAATACAATCGTGTTCAGCGCGCAGCTTCTTGACCTCGTCGGGTCCCCGGTAGGTCTGGGCATCGCCTTCAAAGTGGCCATAGTAGCGATTCAATTGGCAATCCAGCAGCGATGGGCCACCGCCAGTCCGGGCCCGCTGGATAGCCTCGCCTGCTGCCTCGTAGACGGCGAAAAAGTCATGGCCGTCCACCTGTTCCGCGTGTAATCCGAATCCCCGCGCTCGCTCCGCATTGCTTTTCGCGCCAATCGACCACTTCGAAGATGTCGCTTCCGCGTAGCCATTGTCTTCGACGACAAAAATCGCCGGCAGATTCCAGACCTTCGCCAGGTTGAGGCTCTCAAAGGTTGTCCCCTGATTCGAACCACCATCACCCACAAAGGCGACGGCAACATGTTCCTCACCGGCTCGCTTGGCGACCAGGGCTGCACCGTTAACCAGCGGCGGGCCGCCGCCCACAATTCCATTCGCGCCCATCATGCCCAGCTCGAGGTCCGCCACATGCATCGAACCGCCCTTGCCACCGCACAGACCTGTACTGCGACCGAACAGCTCTGCCATCATGCCATGCACATCGACTCCCTTGGCGATGCAATGGCCATGGCCCCGGTGGGTCGAGGCAATAAAGTCCTGCTTGGACAAGTGCGCACAGACACCCGCGGCACACGCTTCTTCACCCGCGTAAAGATGAACGAAACCGGGTATTTCACCGGCAGCAAATTCGATATGTATGCGCTCTTCAAACTCACGAATCGTCCTCATGATCCGGTAAGCATCAAGCAACTCTTCTCGTGACAGTTTCATTTTTACTTCCTCTTGTGGCCGGCGACCGACTTTATAGCACGCTTCAATTCAGATCGCCAGTTTCGCGCGACGCAAGCCAGGGCGATGCTGTTGAGATACCGCTAAAGATAGTTTCGTCGGCGCAGCCAGGGGATTACCATGCACAGTCGAGCCAAGCTACAGAACAATCCGTGAATTGCTGGGAGATGACAGATGAGTCACCACTCGCGCCGCCAGTTCCTGCATACCTCTGCAGCTGGTCTTGCTTCAACCGCCGCGCTGGTCGCAGCCAGCTCGTCGGTGAACGACGAGATCACCGTCGGGCTGATCGGCTTCAACTCCATGGGGTTCTACCATGTCAACCAGATCACATCCAACAAGGGTGCACGGGCTGTGGCACTCTGTGATATCGACGATGCAGTGCTGGCGCGAGGCGTTAGCAAGGTCAAAGAAGTCGAGGGGCATACGCCGCGAACAACTCGTGATTTCCGCTCGATCGTCGACGACAAGTCGATTGATGCCGTGGTGATTGCCACGCCCCACCATTGGCATTGTCCGATTGCGATCCCAGCCCTGTTGGCCGGCAAGGATGTTTACCTGGAAAAGCCTGCAAGTCATGTCTTCAGGGAGGGACGCTTGCTGGTAGATGCAGCGACCAAGCACAATCGAATTGTGCAGCATGGCACACAAATGCGGTCCAGCCCTGTTCTTGTCGATGCAGCAGCGGTGCTCAAATCCGGCATCCTTGGTGATATCAAAGTCACCAAGGCCTGGAACGTGCAGGATCGTGGCTTCGCCAAGCCGCTGCCCGATAGCTCAGCACCGTCAGGTGTCGACTATGATCGCTGGCTGGGACCTGCCAGCAAGCTGCCATTTAATGCAAATCGGTTTCATCGCAAATGGCGTCTGTTTCGAGAATATGGCAATGGCGACTTTGGCGACGATGGCGCACACGACCTGGATATGGCGGTCTGGGGACTCGGTGTGAAGGAGCACCCGGTTCAAATCACGGCCCACGGCAGCAACGTCCAGCCGCCCGGCTATCGTGAGTTCCCGGATAACATGAACGTCTCATTCCAATACGCTGACGGTCGAGTGTTGATTTACGAGGATCGTCTGTTCACACCCTACGGGTTGCATGGCGTGGACAGCGGCAATGCCTTTTACGGTACTGAAGGCTACATGATCCTCTCGCGGCGTGGCTTCTTCCGTACCTACCTTGGACGCAAAGAGGAGCCAGGGCCTAAATCGGGTGAGGCGGGCCGCGTTGGCGCTCCAGTCCCCAATCACATGCAGAACTTCCTTGACAGCATCCGCTCGCGCAAGGCCACCAAGGCGGACGCCACGATCGCCCACCATACCTGCGGCTTGATCCACCTCGGTGAAATCGCCTATCGCACAAGGAGCGTTCTACAGTTTGATCCGCAGGCCGAGAGAATCAGCAATAACGTCAAGGCGAACCAGATGCTCACGAAGGAATACCGTGAGCCTTTTGGATTGCCAGATAGCGTGGCGACATGATCAGATACCGACCACGCCGCGATTTCTCCTCGCTGCTGTTGCTGCTCATCTGGCTGACTACGGTCAATACCTGCTTTGCTCAAATCCCTGCATTCACTAACCCCGACAAGGCTGGTCCCGGCTTCGATCTGCAGGGTGAATACGTTGGCCTGGTGGGCGGCAGGCAGACGATTGGCATTCAAGTCATCGACACCGGCAAGGGTCAGTTCGAAGGTGTGCTGTATAGCGGTGGTCTGCCCGGAGCTGGCTGGGACCTGGCTGCAGTGTTCCATATCAAGGGCAAACTCAACGAACATACCGCCACTTTTGTCGGAGCCCATGGCGAACGACTGATGTTCAGCAACGCCAATTTCGAGGGCACAATCGAGGGTGCCGTGTTCCAGGGTACGGCACGGATGTTTGCAAACCGCCTGGCAGACGTCTCCTTCCGACTCGACAAGGTGCAGCGACAATCTCCCACGCTGGGCGCCAAGCCGCCGGCCACAGCGCTTGTGCTGTTCGACGGATCCGACGTTGAACAATGGCGGGGTGGCACCCTCGTCGATGGCCAGCTCCTGAATGTTGGCACCAGCTCCAAGCAGGATTTCGGCAACATCCAGCTCCATATGGAATTCCGCTGCCCTCACATGCCGACAGCACGCGGCATGCAGCGAGGAAATAGCGGCGTCTATTTGAAACACGAATGGGAAATTCAGATTCTCGATTCGTTCGGCTGGCATCATGAGAATCGTAAATTCGAACGGCTCTCAAAATTTGGCCGCTGTGGCGGCATTCATGAGATGGTCGCCCCGCTGGTCAACATGTCTTTCCCACCGCTCTGCTGGCAAACCTATGACATCGAATTCAGGATGGCCAGGTTGAATGCAGCTGGTGAGAGAACATCACCAGCCTGGATGACCGTGCGGCATAATGGTGTTGTCATTCACGACAGGTACATCCTGCCAGAGGTGCCTCCTGGCCGCGATATCTCGACGAGCAAGGACGGCAAACCGGGCCCCATCTTTCTGCAGGACCATGGCAATCCGGTGCGTTTTCGCAATATCTGGGTCGTTGAGAAAGATTGACGTGTGGCCGCTGCCCAGCTGGATCGCTGTCCCCCACCAGCCGTTGTTCGCCAACAGCACTGAGGGGTCAATCCTGGTTCAACACCGCTGGCCGTAATCGTTAAACCTCACCAATTCGTTAAAGTCCGCCTAACTCGCCTAACGATAACGATATGAGGGTTGTATTCGACCAGTGTGCGTGTGTTTACAGGCAGTTCCGGCCAGACTTATCACCGAGTAGCCCCGTTTTATGCAGACCGACAGATCACAACGCCCTTCCTGGGTGCCCTTCCTACTGATTGCATCCGCCCTGCTGATCGCCAGCGGCTGTTCTCGATCCAAGTACCGGCTGCAGGCCGATCGCGATGCCTACGCCACGATTGCCGAACGCAACCTGGACCCCCGTTGGTCGGCGATGGACTTTGGAATCGAGCTGGATCCACGCAGCCGCTTTTTCGACAGTTACGATCCTGACAAATCACCGATGCCGCAGGACGATCCCACCTCACATCAGTACATGGACTCGGTCCACGGCATGTCCGGCTGGGAACACTGGCACGACAACGGCGAGCGAGACGGGCACGAGAACCCCGGCTGGCGCGAGGCGATGCAGCAGTACGTTGCAGTGACGGACGATGGATCGGTCACGCTGAACGTCGAATCCGCGATCAAGCTTGCCTACATCCACTCTCCCTCCTACCAGAATCAGCTGGAAACGCTCTACTTGTCCGCACTCGATGTCACGGCCGAGCGGTTCCGGCTCGATACGCAGTACTTCGGCGGCTACGACGCCATTTACGGTCACAATGGTTCCTTGATTCCAGCCGGTCTCAACCGGCCGCCGATGAATGGCCAGGAAAGCAACCGCATCACGCTGGGAAAAAGCCCGGCACTGCAGGCGCGTCAGCGTTTCGCCACAGCCGGTGAGGTACTGGTCGGTTTCGCCAACTCGTTCGTCTTTGAATTCAGTGGAAACAACTCGAATCTGGCAGCTTCGCTGGCCAACTTTTCCCTCGTCCAACCGTTACTGCGTGGAGCGGGCAAGAACATCGCGCTGGAGCAACTGACGCTGGTGGAACGATCGTTGCTGGCCAACCTTCGTGCCCACAGCCAATATCGCCAGGGCTTTTACACCCAGGTTGTGATTGGTGAGCAGGGAGTGAGCGGGCCGCAGCGTGGTGGGCCTGGCACCAGCTTTTCCGGAGTTGGTGGTGGTGGCGGGGTTGGTGGCTACCTCGGGCTCCTGCAGCAACTGCAGCGAATCCGAAATACCGAGGACAACCTGAGCGCGCAATTGAGGACGCTTGAACAACTCGAGGCTCTGCTCGATGTCGGCGTGATCGACCTCGTCCAGGTGGATCAGTTTAGGCAAAGCGTGGAGAGCGAACGTTCAAGCCTGTTGCAGAGCCAGAACAGCCTTAAGTTATCGCTGGATTTCTACAAGACCAACACGCTTGGTTTACCGCCGGACCTGCTGATCGCACTGGATGACACAATGATTCGTCAATTCCAGCTGGTCCCGCGGGAGGCAACAGCTGTCGAGGACACGATTATCGACCTGCAGGATGAAATCGGTGTCCTGCCGGAAGACGCCAGCCTGGAACAGATAAACACAATCATGGCGAAGGCAGCCGGGCTTGTAACCCCGATTCAAAGCCAGTTGGATACGATAGCCTTCGACATTGAACAAATGAAAGAAGCGGTGCCGAAGCGGGAAGAGACGATGAGCGAAGAAGAAAAGTCAACATTCCAGCAGGACCGCCAGCAGCTGGTGACAACCCTGTCCGACCTGGAAGCGGGTTTCGAGAAAGCGACCAGCGACTTGAATGGCATCCAGGACGGACTTTCGGAGGATACCCGACCTGCCACCGAGACAGCGGTGGTCGTCTGGCTGGGTGACATACTGCGACTGCTCCGGCGTTCGCTTTTGATCCAGGCCCGGGCCCGGCTGGAAACAGTCACAGTCGATACGATTGGGCTGGCAACTGCTAGCGCATTTGAAATTGCCCTGGCAAATCGCCTGGATATTATGAACGCCCAGGCAGCGCTGGTAGATAGCTGGCGAGCGATCGAGTTCAGTGCGAACGCACTGGAGTCGGTGCTCAATGTGACAGCCAGCGGCGACCTCAGTACGGCTCGAAACAACCCGGTCAGTTTCCGTGCTCCCACCGGCAGCCTGAGGTTGGGACTTGAATTCGATGCACCGTTCACGCGGTTGCTGGAGCGAAATGCCTATCGGGAAACCCTGATCCGCTACCAGCAAAACCGGCGTACCTTTATACAGTCACGGGATTCGGTCCACCTGGGGCTGCGGGCACTGCTGCGAGATATCGAACAACTTCGCCTGAATCTCGAAATTCAACGACGATCCGTCGCGATTGCCATTCGACGTGTCGACCTGACACGTGCTTCACTTTATGCTCCGGTAGCTCCACCTCAACCAGGCCAACCGGTGGCTCCTTTCGGACCAACGTCTGCTCGAAACCTGATTGAAGCACTGGCCGCCTTGCGAACCACCCAGAACACCTTCATGAGTGCCTGGCTTAGCTACTATGCAACTCGTATGCGGCTGGTGCGTGAACTGGGCATCATGTCGATTAATGAAGAGGGCGGCTGGATTGACATACCGGTACCCGACTCCATGAATATCCAGCCGTCGAACGACAACAGCCCTGCTGCCGGCACATCCTACCTGCTACCACCAATTCCAGCGGGTTGAAATGGTTTCCCAATTCCCAGGCCCGGCATGGACCAGGGGGGGACGGCGCAGCGGCGGCGAGCCAGTCCTTGAGCGGACGAAAAACAGGGGTGAACGAACAGCAACAATTGACATTGGGCCAGTTTTGACGATCATTGAGTTATTCCATTCGCCGACAGGACTCAATACGTCCAGTTCGCGAATCCCGCCAGGCTCTCTCTCCAAAATATGGTGCTCCACGTGGGGCAAAAAACCCAGTACAAGGCAAACTGCATTCAACCACACGATTGAGAAACTGGGCCAGTTGGTACATTTTGTACGTGTCACAGACCCAGCTGTTGACGACAATGTTCGGGGGGGTGAAACACGCGAGAGACCAGTGAATATCAGGCGTTCCTTTGAGCTTTTCGATCGAATCAAACGGCAACCCGATAGTACGTGCAACTTGAGACACCATTCATCTGGCAGTGGCAGCTGGATGATGGTCACAACGGAGATTCAGCATGGCGATTGAAGCGATCCACGAGCCGGGAAGTCAGGCCGATTCAGCGCGGCCATACGAGCCCTCTGAAAGTAAATCGCAGAACGCCAGCCGTAGCGGCCACTGGATCCGCATCCTGCTTGGGCTGGGCGTGATCGCCGCTGTCGTGTCAGGTGCGATCCTCTATATCAATGCCGCTTCGGTGCCTATCAGCGGCCCCTCCATGACTCATACCATCGCACGTGGTGACCTTGTCATCAGCGTGACGGAACAGGGGACCCTGGAGAGTTCCAAAAACACGGAGATCAAGTGCCAGGTACGGGGTTCCAGCACGGTCACCTGGGTCATCCCCAGTGGCACGGAGGTCAAAGAGGGCGAGAAGCTCGTCGAGCTCGATACCAAGATCATCGAAGAGACTCTCAGTCTTCAAAAGACCAATGTCTTTGAGGCCGAGTCTACCCTCGCAGAAACCATGGCCGATCTTGCTGAAGCGGACATCGCACTTTTGGCCTACGAAGGCGGCCGATACCGTTCCCGCGAGAAAGGACTGCAAACACGCCTGGCAATTGCCGAATCGAATCTTGGCTCAGCGCAGAAAATGTACAACCACTCGAAACTGCTTTTCCGGCGCGGTTACGTGACGGCGCTGGAACTCGAGGGCAACGCATTCACCGTCACTCAGGCGGAATTGGAACTCAAGGTTATCAAGACCAATATCTTTGTCCTGCAGACATTCACGCGTGACATGGAGTTAACCTCCATGAACGGACGCCGGGAGTCGGCCGAGGCCAAGCTAAAAGCAGACAAGGCGGGGCTGGCGATGGACGAATCGCGTCGCAATCGGGCCACGGAAGAACTGGAACATTGTGTGGTCAGGGCCCCCAAGAGCGGCCTGGTGATTTACCCCAGGGCTGCCGCCTGGAAAGATCAACCAGATATCACCGAGGGTGGCCGTGTGACCAAGGACCAGATCCTGTTGATCATGCCCGAAATGGAAAAGATGCAAATCAAGGTTGGCATTCACGAGTCCATTATCGATCGTGTCGAGCCTGGCCAGTCAGCCATCATCAGGCTGCCCGAAATAGATCTTGAGGCCACGGTATCATCCGTTGCTACGGTTACCAGGCCAGCCGGCTGGTGGACAGGCAACGTGGTGAAATACGATACGATCATCGCGCTGCCCAATGTGCCTGGACTGAAACCAGGCATGAGCGCTGAAGTGGAACTTGTTCTGGCCCAGCACGAAAACGTACTCAAGATTCCCGTCGCCGCAGTTGTGGAAACCGAGAACGGCTTTTTCTGCTGGGTCAAGATGGCCGAGAAGACTGAAAAACGACTACTCCAGCTTGGCGACAGCAATGACATCTTCATCGTTGTCGAACAAGGGTTACAGGAAGGCGAGGACGTCGTACTCAACCCGCTGGCAATCGTCGAGGATGCTCAGAACGTAGTCAGCCAGTCGGTGGGCGAATCACGACCGGCAGTGGAAAAACCCCAGTCGGCCAAAGCAGGCGAGGACAACGATGCAGAATAACACCAAGGGAGAATTCCAGGATTCCTCAGGCAGCAGTTTCTGGAAAATAGCATTCGGTCTGGTGGTCGCACTCGGTTCGGTGGTATCGGGTGCCGTCTTCATGCTCGGCGCCAGCTCACCGGAAGAATTCGGGCCCAAGCTGACGCACACAATCAAACGGGGCAAGCTGGTCGTTTCCGTGACAGAACAGGGGACGCTGGAGAGCTCCGACAATACGGAGATCATCTGCCAGGTCCGTGGCAACAATACCGTCAACTGGGTGGTCGAGAGTGGTACATGGGTCGAAGAAGGTGACCCTTTGCTCAAGCTCGACACGCTTTTCATTGACGAGGAGATCAATGAGCGAACCAAGTACGCTCACTGGTCGCGATCCGGAGCACTAGGTTCCAAGGCATGGATGGAGCGCTCCAATCTGGCGATCAAGGAATACGAGGAAGGTCGGTTTCAAGCCGAGTTGCTGACTCTCCAAAAGGACCTGGCGATTTCCCAATCGCGTTTACGAACCGCCCAGAACATGCTGGCTCATTCCAAGCTGATGGCCCAACGGGGTTACGTCAGCGATCTGGAAATTGAACGACGAGAATTCCGCGTGATCGAATCGCAGCTGGCGGTGGAAGTCAAGGAAACCGACATTGATGTGCTGCAGCGGTTCACCAAGGAGGAAGAGCTGATCCGCCTGCGGGGAGAGTACGCTAAAGCCAGCGCGCAGTTCGAAGCAAGTGACGAGCGAGCTGGGGCGGATGCATCTCGACGTGATCGCGCCATAGCAGAAGAAAAGTTCTGCGTGCTGACAGCCCCCAAGACTGGGCTCGTGATTCACCCCTCTGCTGCACGCTGGAGGAATGCCCCGGAAATCACCGAAGGTGGTACGGTCCACAAGGATCAGGTGCTGCTGCTGATGCCCGATATGGAGAAGATGCAGGTCAATGTTGGGGTTCACGAATCCATCATTGACAGTATCGAGCCGGGACTACGGGCCTGGATTACACTGCCTGGCCAGGTTCTCGAAGGTAAAGTCGCCGAGGTTGCAGATATAACTCGGCCCGCCGGTTGGTGGACTGGTAACGTGGTGAAGTACGACACGATCATCGAGCTTCCCAACGTGCCCGGCCTGAAACCAGGTATGAGCGCCGAGGTTGAAGTGATCATTGCTGTGCAAAGCAATGTGCTGCTGATTCCGGTGGCCGCCGTTGTCGAGACCAAGACGGAACATCTCTGCTGGGTCAAGACCAGCACAGGCACGGAGCGACGAGTGTTGCAGCTTGGTGACAGCAATGACACCTTTATCGAGGTCAAGCAGGGCGTGCTGGAAGGTGACCAGGTCATCCTCAATCCGCTCTCATTGGTCGAGGAAGCTCAGCAGGAAGCAATCAAGGACGTGGACGATGCCAACGCGGCCGACGCGCAGGATGCGGCAGCCAGCGACCAGGCAGATAAACCGACGGACAAAGAACCAGCCAGTAAACCCGCCCAGAAGCCCAAGCCGAATACTGGCACACCTGCCAAGACGTCCAATAAACCAGGTTAGTCGCCGCTCGACGAGAGACCGGCATTCTCACGCTCATCTGCTTATCGATTCCACTGGCGAATCACAACACTGGATAGGCCCGTGAACAGCTCCATCCTGCGAGTCATACGACTTGGTCTGAAGAGCCTGCTGCTGCAGAAAATGCGGGCCGGTCTGGCTGCGCTGGGAATCTTCATCGGCACAGCCACGGTGATCTGGCTGGTCGCGATTGGTGAGGGGGTCAGTCACCAGGCCCAACAGCAGATCCTGCTGCTGGGTGCCAAGAACATCATCGTACGAACGGTCTTGCCGACCTCGTCCAGTGACGCACAGGATTCCAATAGTCGCGTTAAGACCTACGGCCTGCTGCGATCCGATTACGAACGCATCATTCATAACGTCCCGGTCATCCGGCGGGCCGTTCCAATGCGCGAGCTGCGTTTTGAGCTGCGTAACGGCAATCGCACTGCCGACGTCAAGCTGGTTGGTTGCGTCGAGGACTACAGGGAACTCAATCACCTGACAATATCTCGCGGCCGTTGGCTGACACAACGGGATCGTGGCAAGAAATACGTGGTGCTGGCTGACGACACGGCCAAGCGGCTGTTCCCATTCCAAAACCCAATCGGCAAGGCGATCTGGGTCGGCAACGAATTCTATACCGTGATTGGACAGACCCAGCCGCGGCTCGCATCAGCAGCAATCGGTGGCAGCCTCGACGCCCGAGACTACAACCTCGATGCCTACATTCCCCTGCAGACGCTCCGCAAGCGTGTCGGCGATCTTGTCATGAAACGGGTGGGAGGTGAATTCCAGGGTGAACAGGTGGAACTGAGCCAGATCACTGTGGAAGTCAATAACATTGAAGATGTTGATGAAGCGGCAGCCATTATCGAATCGTTGCTGAAGAAGTACCACGACGACGAGGACTACGCGGTTGTGGTCCCCAAGGAACTGCTCCGCCAGGCCGCCCGGACTCGCGCCATGTTCAATATCCTGCTGGTTGTGATTGCTGGTATCTCGCTGCTGGTGGGTGGCATCGGGATCATGAACATCATGCTGGCCACGGTCACCGAGCGGACGCGTGAGATCGGCATTCGCCGCGCGCTGGGTGCAAAACGCTCTGACATCATCCAGCAATTCCTGGCCGAGGCCGTGGTTCTGACAGCCAGTGGCGGTCTGCTGGGTGTCATCTTCGGGCTCTTTTGCGGACCGCTGTTTCGCGGCACGCGGAGCCTTTTGGAATTCCTGGAAGTTGAGATGCCGGACATCGTCTACGAAATCGAACCGCGGATCGCCGTCTGGTCCGTCGTCCTGGCACTCATCATTTCACTCGGCGTGGGAATTCTGTTCGGCGTCTACCCGGCTCGCCGAGCCGCCTACATGGACCCGATCGAAGCATTACGCCACGAGTAGAGACTGGTAGAATCAACCAGCACGCTAACAGTCGGCCGCAACAGTCTGCCCTGACCGTGGCGCCTTCTTGTCGTGCCTTCTGCCCCACTAGCAAGAGAAGACTCACCATGCGACGTCCACTCCCGCTACTGACACTGACCCTGCTGCTGACAACCAGCTGGCCGGCCGCGATATCTGCAGAAGATTACTGGCCTGGCTGGTTGGGACCAACGCGTAACGGCTGGGTCAAGAACTTCCAACCACCTGACCGCTGGCCAGCTCAACTGAAACAGAGCTGGCAGGTCGACGTTGGCAGCGGCTACGGCTCACCAGTCGTATCGAAAGGCCAGGTCTATCTACATACGCGACAGGCTGACAATGAGGTTGTCTGGTGCCTGGATATCAAGAACGGCAAGGTCAAGTGGCGTCAGGACTATGCCGCCCCGTTCAAGATTGGCGGTGGCGGTGAGTACCACGGCAAGGGTCCCAAGTCCTGCCCCCTGCTGGCCGATGGTCGCCTGTTCACCTTGAGCATTGCCGGAATACTCACGGCCTGGGATGCAGCCTCAGGCAAACGCCTCTGGCAGCAGGATTACAGTGCACGCTACAAGCAAGGGCATCCTTACTGGGGTGCCACCACCTCGCCGATAGCTGATGGCAAGCGAGTCATCGTCCACTTCGGTGGCGACGACGAGGGAGCGCTGGTGGCCCTCGATAGCCGAACTGGCAAGCAAATCTGGAGTCACGGCAAGGACGGCGCCTCGTATTCGTCACCCCTGCTGGTCGAAATCGAAGGGGTGCGACAGATCGTGGAATGGAACCATCGGGCCCTGGTCGGTGTCGACAGCACGTCAGGCCGCTCGCTCTGGGAATATGCTTTTCCACATGTCGGAACCGACCAGAATATGCCAACACCAACTTTCCACCAGGGTGTCATCCTGCTGGGGGGCGAAAACCGTGGGATTCACGGTCTCAAGCCACGTCGCGATGGTGATAGCTGGCGTGTCGAAGAACTCTGGCACCAGGACAAGCTGGCACTCGATATGAGCTCGGCCGTGATCAACGGTGACCTGCTCTACGGCTTCTCTCATTACGACAAGGGACGGCTTTTCTGCCTCGATTCGAAGACAGGTGAGATCCTCTGGCAAGGTCCTGGACGGACGGGCGTGAATGCGACTTTCCTCTCCGTGTCCGGATACGTGCTGGCGCTGATCGATAACGGTGAGCTGCAGGTTATCCGAGCCAGCGGCAGCCAGTTCGAGAAAGCTGCCTCTTACCGAGTGACACAGAATGCCAGCTGGGCACCTCCTGTCTTGCTTTCCGACGGGATCCTCGTCAAAGACGTTAAGACTCTGACAATGTGGTCGTTATCATCCGAGTGATGGAGCCTGCCGATGAAAGACTCTCGATTCGTTGCCCTGCTGGCCCTCGTTCCACTCTTCTTCGCCACTCTGCAACTTGCTGCCGCTGAGCCACTCACTATCCGGGTACTCAGCTACAACATTCATCATGGCGAGGGAGTCGACGGCGTTCTCGACCTGCCACGAATTGGCGGCGTGATCAAATCTGTCAAGCCGGACTTGGTGGCGCTTCAGGAAGTCGATCGAAATGCCAGCCGGTCCGACAAGGTTGATCAGCCAGCAGAGCTGGCGCGGCTGACAGGAATGCAGGTGATCTTCGAGCAGAACATTCCTTTCCAGGGCGGCGATTATGGCAATGCCATCCTCTCCCGATTTCCGATCAAGTCCCACCGCAACCACAAGATGCCCCAGCATGAGAACGGCGAACAGCGTGGTGCCTTGGAAACAGAAATCGAGTTGCCTGGCGACTATGGACGTATCGTCTTCTGGTCAACTCACCTGGATCATCGTCGCGATCCGACAGAACGCCTGGCGTCCGCCAAGGTGCTGGAAAGACTCGTGCAGAAGAACGCAGCTACACCCGCTATTCTCGCCGGTGATTTGAATTCGCAGTTGACTGCCAAGGTGCTGCCGATCTTCCTGCGTAGCTGGACAAACAGTAACGGACTCAATCCGCAACCCACCGTGCCGGTCGCCAAGCCACAAAGCCAGATCGACTTTGTACTTTACCGGCCCAAGAACCGTTGGCGGGTCAAGTCGTTCCAGGTACTGGACGAGAAGATCGCTTCGGATCACCGGGCGATCCTGAGTGTTCTTGAATTCCTGCCGGCAGATAGTCCATGATCACCAGCTGCCTGGCACGAAGCATCGTACTGTCCATGCTGCTACTGTTTTTCGGCAGCAACCCACAGCTTGAGGCCGCAGGTCCCAGTGTGATCGTGCCGCCCCAACGGCTGATCCTCGCCCACTACATGCCCTGGTACGTTGCCAAGCCAACCAGCCAGGTCTGGGGTTGGCACTGGACAATGGAACACTTCGATCCGGACAATGTGGTCGATGAAAAGAGGCAGCTTGCATCCCATTTCTATCCGCTCATCGGCCCCTATGACTCAGGCGACAAGCAGGTGCTTGAATACCACCTGCTGTTGATGAAGCTGGCAGGTATCGATGGCGTGATTGTCGACTGGTACGGTCTGCAGGATCATTTCGACTATCCGATTTTACATCGCAATACTCAGCAGCTTGTCGAGCAACTGACCAGCTTGAAGATGAAATTCGCCATCTGCTATGAAGACAAGACAATCCCGCTGCTCGACAAGGCTGGCAAGCTCGTGGGAAATAACCGGGTAAACCATGCCACTCACGAGATTACCTGGATGGCAAAAAACTGGTTCCCCCTCTCGAGTTATGTTCGTCTCGATGGGAAACCACTGCTGCTTTCCTTCGGTCAGTCCGGACTGACCGATGAACAATGGTCAGAATCTCTCGAGCAGGTCGCGGCGTCGGGATCAGCGATTACGTACATCAGCGAACACCATCGCCGCAGTAAGGCCATGGGTGCTTTTGATTGGCCGATCCCCAAGCAGGGACTTGCTGCCATCAGCCAATTCGAAAAGGCCGCCGCCGACTGGCCGCTGGCGATCCCGGTCGCCTTCCCTCGATTCGTCGACATCTATGAACAGGCCAAGCTGCACGACAGTTATGGCCGCATCGAGGATAACCAGGGAGTCACCTTCCAGCGGTCACTTGTCCAAGCCCTCAAGACGAATCAACGGCTGATTCAGCTTGCCAGCTGGAACGACTGGGGTGAGGGTACTCAGATTGAGCCGAGTCATGAATTTGGGTACCGCGATCTGGAGTTCACCCAGCAAGCCCGGCGCAGGCACATCAATCCTCGGTTTGTGCCCACTGCAAAAGACCTGCGACTGCCAGCACAGATTCTTGAGCGTCGTCGCCTGGCATCCACGCCAGCGCAGACTGAGCAGCTCGATCAGATCGTGAAACTGCTGGTCGCAGGCAATCTGCCAGAAGCGCGAGCCAGATTGCAGAGCCAGCACTAGGCGTCTGCTATCATTGACTGTCGCCGACCATCCGCACGTGGAGAGAAACATGACACCCGTTGCTGCCGACCGCCGCCGATTCCTGGCCCATTCCAGCATGGCAGTTGCCGCCTTGTCCATTCAGCCGTTTGCCGGGGCCGCCAGGAAAAAGGAGCTGCCGTTCAAGATCTCGCTGGCACAATGGACCATCAACCGCGAGCTGAAGTCCGGAGAAATTGACAACCTCGATTTTGCCAAGGTCGCTCATGAGCATGGCATTATGGCCATTGAATACGTCAACCAGTTTTTCAAGGACAAGGCCAAGGACAAGTCCTACCTCGCGGAAATGAAAAAGCGAGC
>CAUZOB010000035.1:0-30982 GCA_963581185.1 Planctomycetota bacterium
GAGATTCGACAACTCGTTCCGGACTCACCGGGTATTCATGTTCCTTCCCAATGACAGGCGGTATTGATTCTCATGCGAACTAGCAAGACTCTGGCAAAGATCCGAGCTGGCAAACCGGTCAAGATGTGCTGCCTTGGCCACTTCGTTCCAGCCTTCATCCGACATGCGGCGCACCATGGCTTTGACTGCATCTGGCTCGATACCGAGCATCGCACGTTCGAGCGACGTGAACTGCAGTCGTTGTTGGCGTACTTTCACCTCGCCGATATCGACTGCATGTTGCGTGTCGACACGCGCCAGAAGATCCGACTCTATCGATACCTGGAAGACGGCGCCAGTGGATTAATGGTTCCGCACGTCTCCACTGTGGAGGAAGCGAGGGAGCTTGTGCAGTCGGTCAAGTTCCCGCCGCTGGGCGATCGCGGACTGGATGGAGCTGGCCTGGACAGCGACTTTATTCTGCAGGCAGGCCCGGATTTTACCCGCCAGGCCAATGAGCAGACATTCTTGGTGGTCCAGATCGAAACCCCACAGGCTGTCGAGAACGTGGACGAGATCGCAGCGGTTGAGGGTATCGATGGCCTGTTTGTCGGTCCCGGCGATCTGGGACTGCGAATCCGCGAGTGGGACACGGACCTGACCGTCGAAGCTGCGATTCAGCGGGTGGCCGATGTTGCTGCCAAGCACCAGTTGCCCTGGGGCTGCCCAGCCGCAACGCGCGAGGTTCTCGAACAGCGTGCGGCGCAGGGAGCACAGCTGCTCAATTACGGCGGCGACTTCATGGCCATGAAGAACATGCTGGAAGCGAACGCTGATGAACTGGCTGAAGTCTACGGAGAATAACCGGGCCGGGCCGCCCTGTAGGGGCGATACAAATCAACCCAGGGCTGATACCGGGGTTGCCTGAGGATATAACGAGTGGCCCTACGGCCGGGGTGCTGGCACCGCCCGCTCAGCTTCCAGCTGGCGCAGGCGCAGGATAATGCGTGACCGCTGGGCGCCGGTCAGACGCCGGGCTGCCTGCTGGTAGTAGATCCTGGCGATTCCAGGTTTTCCCTCCAGCTCCATCTGCTGGGCCTGCATCCATAGCTGCATCCCCTCCAGCTGCTGCTGTTGATCAACCACCTCGTTCTGGCGCCGCAGCTGCTCAAGGTAAGTCGGCGCGGCGCGGACAGCTGGCTGGCTGGCGGCTGGCGGAGCAGCTCGAACGATATTCCGATTCAGGTAGGCCGCCTTGCGAGCAACCTGCAGGTCGCGGGCTGTTATGCCAGGATCCAGAGCGGCGGCCTGCGCGAGTACCTGCTGGTCCAGTTCATTCAGGTCGATAATCTCAGCTGCCACGTGCACGCCGGCATTACCAACTTCTCTTCCAATGGCCCTGTTACCGAACAGGCGGCCGATCATCGGCAGCTGTCCCAGGCCGGGAACACCACGGCTGATGCGACCCTCTCGCATGCTGCTGATTCCACCCAGATGAGCCATGCCTCGATCGGGGACCAGCACACTGCCGCCAACCGAAAAGGTGCGATAGGTGGGCAACATCACGACCTGGGCAGAAGCACAGCGGGTGGCAATATCACTGCCCAGCAGCACCAGGCAGGCCAGCAGGAATTGACTTGATCCACGTAACACTGTCGCGTCCTCCTGTTGGCTGGCGACTTTCCTGGCTAGCCCTTTTTCTCTTCGGGCTTTGCTACCATCTTACTGATTCGCAGGTGGCGATCGTAGTGTACCGTGGCAACCTGAATCTGGTCGGGGTGCAGGTCCATTTCGCGGGCCGTATCCGGCAGCTTGAACTTGTGAAACTCCTTCTCCTCATCCGGCTGCCAGAACAGCAGGAATCCGCCCCCGCTGCCGCCCGCTGCACAGATCAGGAAGCCGCTGGGATGATACACCGTCCGCCAGGCGATTGCCTTGGTCCCCTCGGCGACCAGCGATTTCTTAAGTTCCTGAGTTTCCCAGTCGAACAGCAAGACCAGCGGTTCATTCACGGCGCCGAGTGGATTCGTTGCCTTGTGCAGGCCACCACAGGCCATCGTCTTGAGGTCCGGGCTGAAGGAAATGCTGCGGACACCACCATAATCCACTCGCTGGCCGCCATTGTACGTATGTAATGCCTTGCCATCGAAAGTCCGTACCAGCGCGCCAGTCGCAACGTCCCACTGTTTCACCTGGCCGGCCAGGTCTCCGGTCAGGAGAAACTCGCCCGAGGGATGAAACTGGATACTGTAGATGTCCTTTTCATGGCCGCTCAGTTCACGCACTGCCGTGCCGTCGGCATGGTTCCAGATTCGCACCAGCTTGTCATTGCCGCCACTGACCAGCAGTTTTCCGTCGGGACTGGTTGCCACAGCCCGGATCCAGCCCTTGTGAGCCTTGACGGTATTGAGCGGTTTTGGCTCGGCGTCGGCAGTCTTCCACCAGATCAGCGTATCGTCATAGCCGCTGGTGATCATCGTTTCCCCGTCCGCGGAGAAAGTGATGCCACGGGCCCAGGAATCATGGCCACTCATCCCAACTCGGGTACCGCTGGCAATCTCCCAGCGCTGGATCGTACGATCCTCGGAGGTTGCGAATACAAAGCGTGCCTGGGGATCGAAGCGGCAGTTGATCAGTGGATGGTCGTATTTCCACTCGACAGCGACATGCGTCGCCTTGGGATCAAGACCACCGACTGCCTGCGGTTGCTCGTCCGCCTGGCTCATGCCAGTAGTTCCTTGATGGGCTGGAAAGCTGGATCGGCTACCGGAACCGGTCGTCCGCCGA
Source organism: Planctomycetota bacterium (assembly GCA_963581185.1). Classification (GTDB taxonomy): domain Bacteria; phylum Planctomycetota; class Planctomycetia; order Pirellulales; family Pirellulaceae; genus SAT2750. The sequence continues at coordinate 2,767 of CAUZOB010000035.1, forward strand.
TGTCAAAAGTCCCGCTCGAATCGATACCAAGAGCTTCCAGATAAGTATGGAAGAGCGGACCCTGGTCCACTTCCCCATCTGTCACGGCGGTACCCTCTTTATTGGTCTCGCCGTAAACAGCACCCCGTTGCAGGCCAGCGCCACCCATGCAGATAGTCCAGGCGGTACCCCAATGGTCGCGGCCATAGTACTTGTTGATGTTCGGCGTGCGGCCGAATTCCGACAGCACCACGACCAGCGTGCTTTCCCACATGCCACGATCCACCAGGTCGGCGATCAGGCTGGCGAACGGACCATCGACTTCACCAAGTTGTTCGTGGTGGAAGTTGAAGTTCTCATTGTGGGTGTCGTAGTTGGAGTGAGTCACCTGCACAAAGGTGACACCGTTCTCAAGCAGTCGGCGGGCCATCAGGCAATGCTGTCCAAACTGGTGCTTGCCGTAACGCTCATGATCCTTGTCCGATTCCTTGGCCAGATCGAACACGTCACGCTTCTGCATCAACTGGATCGCTCGCTCATAATTCTGCGTGTAGATATCGGTCACGGCGGTGCGGCGACGGAGCGTAAAGTTCTCATTGACCTTGCGCCGGAAGCTATTGCGACTGAGATCCGAAGCCTCGGTCAGACCATCCGGTCGCGCCGAGTTGTTAGGCGGAGTTCCGCTGCCGACAGTCACGCTGGCAAACATCGGTCCCAGGTAGGCGGCATCGTTATTGCGACTGCCGCCACCATTGGAGACGTGGATGTGGCCGGGCAGTGAGTTCTTGTCGGCGCCCAGCGCCTTGGAAACTACCGCACCAATCCGGGGGAAGTTCGAGGCCGGCGTCTGGCGACGACCGGTCATCATCATGTATGTCCCTTTGCCGTGATCGTTGTTACGCGTGTTGACGCCCCGGGCGAGTGCCATGTGGTGCATCTGCTGGGCCGTCTGCGGTAACAACTCACTGATGTACATCCCGGGTACCGAAGAGGGAATTGCCCGGAAAGGACCGCCGGTCTTGGTGCCTGGCTTGGGGTCCCAGCTCTCCAGCTGGCTCAACCCACCTGCCATGTTGACCACCAGCACACGCTTCTGGTCCTTCTGCAGCTGTTCGGCAATCGACTGCTGTGAGAAGACTCCAAGACCACCGACAACGGCTCCACCGGCCGCAGCCAGGGATCCCATAAAGTTACGTCGGGCAAACTGATGTTCGGGAGACTTACAGGCGTAGGTGCACTTCATAGTCTATTTCTCCTCAGCAAGTTCTGTCGTCTGCATCACTAGTGACTGAATCTGAATTCTGCGGAAGCCAGTAAGGCCCAGATCATCTCCTGGATCGCCACTGGCCTCTCCTCGCTTCGCTCGGCAAGATACCCTCCTACATCCGCAATCTCGCTTTCCGTAGGACGCCGAGTGAAGACGCTCAAGTATAACTCTTCCGCGAGTGCCGTGGGATCTTCCGTTTTACCTAACCGGCTGGCCAGGTTATTGCCAGTTGGATTTACCCAGCCTCGAATAGGACCTCCGTTGGCAACAAATAAGGCCTGGTCAACCGTGGCGAAAAAATCATCCTGTGGCTGGCCAGTTCCGGCGCCGAACAGCGTGATGAACTGGTTCACATTGCCCTTCAGCTTGTCGTAAACCTGTTCTTCAACCTGGCGATGACGGGCCACTACTTTAGCGCTATCGGCTTTATCTTCATCGCTCAGCGGGCTGTTTTTATCCAATTCAGCGACCACCCCAACACGAGTCTGCTGGACCAGTCCAACAGCCTGCATCAAGGTCCAGCCGAATTGCTCGGGCGAGAGAGGTTTCAGGCCGGAGACCGCAAATCGACGGCTCCAGGCGTCGGTTGTCTTGGCCGCTGAAATCTGCTGCTGATCGATCACGCCCAGCAACTGGTTCTCCAGCTCCGGCACTTTCTGTTCAAGCAGCGGTATCTCCTGCTCCAGCTTCTGCAGTTGTCCGCGAGCCTCGGTGAGCGTGAGATCCGCCTGGCTGGTCAACTTATCGGCGGCCACCTTGTCGGTACCAAGTTGAGCGAATGTCGTATCAAGTTTCGTCTGCCGGCCGATTTCAACCTGGTGAGCCGCCTTGAGATCCACGGCGGCGGCAGCCAGTTCCTTGTCCTCGGGCAACTTCTCCTGCACCAGCTCCGCCTTGGCCAGCACGGTGGCAACCAGCGTCGTTCGCTGGCGCTGTTCCAGCACCCCTGGCTTGATGTCATCCAGTTGTTGGGCCAGGTCGACGCCCAGGGCGGTTGCCTCAGCCAGTCTGTTTTCCATCGCCGGCATGTCCGCTGTCAGGCTGGCTGCCGATTGCTGGGCTGTTGCCAGTTGTTCGCGAGTGGTCGTCAGCTGGCCTGAAAGCTGGTCCCGCTGGGCCGTTAATTCACCAAGCTTGACAACCTGCTCGGCATCGGCCTGCTGGGATTCAAGACGGAACTGGATCTGCCGAAATCGTTCCTGTACGGTACGCGAATCCTGGTACCGCTGCTCAACTTCCGCCACAATCTGGTCGTGCTTCCCCAGCTCAGTGTAGCCGGCGTCAACTTCTGCCTGGCGGCTGGTCCGCAGAGTGGCGGTCTCCGTCGCCTTGGCCTGCTTGGCTTCCTGGTCCTTGCGGAGTGCGGTCGCTTCGGACTGTAAGGCGTCGTGGCGTGTCTGGTAAACGGCCACCAGCGCCTTGAGTTCTTCATCGGCGGGGATCAAAGCCAGGGCTTCCTTGGTCTTGCCCAGCGTGGCTGCCACAGGGGTCAACTGCCCGGTCTTGGCAGCCAGCGTGGTGTTGGCAGCTACCAGTGCCTTCTGTGCTTCGTCATCCGGCTTGATCGCCTCGCCCAGTGCCTTGAGCAATTCAACCTGCTTGGTCTTGAAGGGGGCACGCGCCTGGACAGCAACGTCCAGTTCCGCGACGAGGGCACCAAAAACCTTTAAGGCCTCGGAACCCTGGGCCTTAACCGACTCCAGTTCCGCCGCCAGCGGCGCCAATCGCTGCTGGCCAGCCGCCGCCACGGCAGGAATATCTGTGGGCGTCTCGTAGGCCCGCTGGTAGGCATTGGTCAGGGCAATCTCTGCCAGGAACTGCTTGATGTCAAACTTCATCTCGGCAAAAGAACTGCCAATCAGATCAAGCAGCTCGGGATTCAGCGGTGGATTGTCGGCGTGGTGCAGATCGACCGGGTGGACAATGCCACGGCCAAACATCTGGGCCCACAACCGGTTGGCAATGTTGTTATTGAAGGCCGTGTTTTTGCCGCTGGTGATATGGTCAGCCAGCTGCTGTCGGCGACTGTAGCGTGGGATTCCCCGCACTTCTTTGGCTGGCTTAACAGTGTATTCATCGCCCAGCTTGACGACCGGTTCGATAATCGCTATGTCGCCCGGCAGTCGTGGCCCGGTTTCACCCTCTTCTTCTGTAAACACGCTCTTGAAACTGACTGTCCCCTCCGCCTTCTCCGCATAAAAGACCTTCTTGTCCTTGGCGGTGAAGAGGGCACCTCGATTGAGGAAAGCAAAAACGCCGTAGTAGTCGGACTGGTAATAGCTTTCGATCAAAGGGTGATCGTGGCACTGGGCACACTGCAGATCCATACCCAGGAACATCCGGCCGACGTCCCGGGTCAATCGATTGACCTCGCCCTCGCGGGCCAGGTAAAAGCGAGCTGCTGGGCGGATCTTGTCGTCCGATCCATCGGCAGCCAGGATCTCTCGAGCCAGCTGGTCGTATTGCTTATTGGCCACGAACGAGTCATAGAGGTACTTCCTCCACTCGACTGACGTAACATGCTTGTCCCCCGTTCGCTCGATCCACATCACATCGAAAACGGTTGTCAGGTGATGGTTGATGCGAGGGTCATTTACCAGTGACTGGACCAACTTGGCCCGCTTGTCAGCTGCTTCATCTGCCAGGAACTGGCGGGCTTCTTCTGCCGTCGGCACGCTGCCAATCAGGTCAAGGTAGACCCGACGCATGAACTCGCTGTCACTGGCAACTGGCCCGACACCGAAAAACTGATCAGCTACAACAAGTGCATCGACCTTTTCATGCAGCGGTTGCTGGGCACTGATCGCACTGGGCAGCAGCATGGCTGCTATCAGTGCAAGCGAGCAGTTGAGTTTTGGTGGGAGGCAACGCATGGTGGGATTCTCGTGCAGTGCAACTGGTCTGGACCAGTTTAGGCTGCAATTCGTGTAATCAATTGCCTGTCAGTGCAATATTAACCTAGCCTTCGGAAGGGGTCAAACCCGATCTCAAAAGGCTGCCACATCAGGCTGTTGCCGTATACGAATACATGTGATTCAAGGCTGGATCACAGAGGCCAACACTATTGAATGGCTCGAGTGCCACGGCCAGCTGGGCCTGGAAGGCCGCTATCGATGCAGCTCCCGGCGGCCCCTCCTGCAGAAGCTGCTGCAGGCCCGCCAATTGCTCGTCAACCAGTGCCGAGAAGTCGGCATCCCGGGCACAAAGAAAGCCCAGTTGTCTCGCCAGGTCGGGCTGTCTGCGAGCCTCCTCACAGGTGATGGCGGCGGCAAAATAGAGCATGCTGAATGAGCGAAACAGGTCCATGTTGGGCAGCGACAGGTAGCAGCCTGAAACGAGCCGGTCGACCAGGTCCAGCTCACTCTGCAAGTTGTCACTATAGTCCTGCAGTTGTCCAGCCATTGTCTCCGCTCCCCAGTCTCGCTCCACCAGGTCTAGCAGTCGCTCCAGGGCAAGCATCGTGTGGGCAATGCCGGTACTGTGAAGTGGATCAATGAAGCCTGCCGAATGGGGAAGTAGCAGCCAGCCCGGTCCGGCCGCAGGAGTGACCCGCCGCTGTAGCCGCCCGCTGGCAATCAGCTGTCCCGGCCGCTGGGCCAGCTGGGCCGTGCTAAAAAGTTCATTCAATGACGGGTAGCTCGCGAGCCAGCCATGCCAGTCATCCGCCGGCGTACTACGCCGCGGGTCATAACAGATCCCGGCACTTGCCAGGCCCGAGTCAAAACGCAACAGCCACAGCCATCCTCCGTCCAGCAGATGATGCTGGGCTGCCTGGTCACAGTCAAAGGGATGGTGACCGGTGTCGACACCCTGTCCAGCCAGCCACTCCTGCCAGGCGGGAAGATTGTCGAAGTGGCTGAAGATGGCCTGGGAATGCGTCCGCAGGCTGGTGGTCGTATTGGCAAGCTGAAGCTGGTCTGCCAGTACCTGCCCAGCACCGCTGGCATCGACGATCAGCTGACAGCCGAGCTGGCTGACGCCCGCGGCATCTTCCAGTTCCAGTTGCCAACCCGATCCTGTCGTCGACTGCTGCAGGGACCGCAATCGAGTTGCTTCTCTTAACTCAACACCGCCGCCGGCCAGCAGGCTGGCCACATGAGCGTCGAGATCGCTGCGCAGCCAGTGGGTGTCGCCCAGCTCGTCACGGCTGCTGGCTGCCACCATTAACTCGAAGCGGTGATCCGACGTCGGCTGAAAGGGGCAGCCGGGCTGGTGTTGAAAGTAGCTGAAGCCTCGCTTCAGGCCACAATCAAGCTGCGGGTAGTCCCGTTTCCAGCTACCGTAATTCGCCAGCGACTGTAGGTCTGGTAGATCGAAACGTACGGCCAGGTCAGCCAGCACCAGGTTGGCGATCGGAGTCGATGATTCACCGATCGCAAAACGGGGATGCCGGTCCCGGTCGATCACGAGCACGGACCGACCGAGTCGCGACAGCAGCAGCGCTGCGAGTGAGCCGGCGAAGCCGGATCCAACCACCACGATATCGACTGACGACCTGTTCATTCGGCCCGGTCCTGGCAGCCTGCGGGACAGCTGAAGAGCGGCAGGGCCTTTTGGGATTCGTTCATTTGCTCGAGTCGCTGTCGCCGTTGATCGCGGCAACTGGGGCAACCCGGCAGTCGATCAAGGTCCCAGAGATCTGCCCAGACGCGGCCCTGACCCAGCTGCAGTGAGAGGGCGAGTGCCTGTTCGAGGCTGGCCAGTTGCGGAGGATGGAAGGATCCCTGCTGGCGCAACTGGTCAATCGCTCCATTCCCCTCGCGGAGCGGAATAATTGCCACGCAACCGGCGCCATGAGCAAAGGCATACTCCACTGACTTGAGAGCCCACTCGATCGCTTCCTGCTCTTCCATGAATGGCAGCTTGAGCAGCACAAAACAACGCAACTGGATGTCGTTGTGCTGCAGCAGGTCGGCGGCCCGGTCAAAGTCCTCTAGCGTCATGCGTTTGTTGAGCCAGGGCAGCAACTGGGGGTGAATCGTCTCCAGCCCAATGGCAATTTCCAGCTGGTGAGAAAGCTGTTGCTGGAATTCGACCAGCTGGCCGTCACACAGGCGGGGGTGATTTTCAACGATGACCGTCTTGAAGGGAGCCACGATTTCAGCAATCTGCTGGCGATCATCCAGCGAGATAGCCTGGCGGTCAAAAAAGTTGCCGCTGTTGTAGAGCTTGATGTGGGGGACCCCCGAGCCAGCTGGGTCAGCTGGATCAACACCCAGCTGAGTCAGTCCCGAGCGTACCTGGCTGGCGACAGCTCCGACCGGCACGCTCTCGGGCGTGGTGTTCTTCCAGAGGTCGCACATCAGGCAACGGAACGGGCATTCGCGGTTGGTCAGCAGCAGGGTGGCAACGTTTTCCACGATTCCTGCTGCCGTCGGCTCTGTTTCCAGTAGTGCCGCGTACGGTTGCCAGGGATCGACCTGGTTCCTCGGTCCGCGCAAGGCGACAATTTCGTGATCAGTCAGGGTGGGCGGCGGACGCATCGATCATTCGTAAAGCGTGTGAAAGAAGTCCCGGTATTCCATCTCTGCTGCCGGGAATAATTGCTGTTCGGCTGCCGTTCCGACAACGCCATGTTGAAATCGCCGCTTGGGAAAGATCGGCATGCTGATACCGGTCACGCTTTCGACTCCCCTGCGTACGATTTCACCTTTCAGATCGTAGAGCCGCTGATGGTCCCAGTCGGTCAACTCGATAAACGGAATCGACTCGGCCACACCGATCACGCTGGTCAGGGCATAGGGACTGAAGCCGCGGAAGCCGAGCAGGCGGCCCGGCGCATAGGTCCTCACGTGGCCGCGGCTCTGGCCGCCGGAATAGACAAGCGAGTGTTTGATTGCATCGACTCCCCAGCCTTCCTGGTAGAGCATCAGGTTATTGAGCACGCTGCGAATGGTCAGCTCAGGGTTCTCCTCAATCGGGTAGTCCTTCATGTTCTCATCGCCGCCATCACCATCGACGAGGTAGACCCAGTCGGGATAGCGGCGGCGGATTTCCTGGCAGATGGTGAGCGCCATGCTGGCTGACTGCACATCCAGTGGCTTGTAGTCTTCAATTGTGCGAATCGCCTCGCGGAAATCGACCTGCTCCGCTGGCAGATCTACCACTTCCAGTAGCATCTCCATATCGAGCTGCTGAACGAACTGCTGCGACTGGGCACGATCCTCGGAATTGTCATCGAGTGAAAGTGTGAAGGCTTTCAGCCGAGCTGGCGACTCGCCCCGCTCGAGTAACAGGTGCTGCAGTACGACCAGCAGGCTGCCGCTGTCGATCCCGCCGGAAAACAACACACCGATCGGTGCTCTGGATTCAATCGTATCGAGCCAGCGGTCACATTCCTCGGCCAGCGTGCCGATGTAGGCAGCACCAATCTCGTCCAGGTCGGTCCCCAACTGGTTCTGCTCGGGTGTGAAGAACCGCTGGTAGTTTGGATTTGGATCGGGGCAGCCAATCAGATTCAACTCGACCAGGTAATGCGCCGGTACCATGCGCGTGTAGGAAGGATGAAACTGGTCCGCATAACCTTCTGCTTCGAGGCACTCTCTCAGCTGATCGATCCTTTCGGCCACGATCAGCAGGGGGCCATCGGCCTGCTTGGCCAGGAAGTAGCGGAGCGGCCGACCGATCGAGCGGGCCAGGCGGACGATCTTTCCCTGTTTTTGTACGATCGCAAATTGGCCATCAATCTGGCCAACCTGCTGCGGATCGCCAGACGCCACAATTGCAGCGGCCTCGTCATAACTCATGTTGAGGATCACGTTGTCGGCTGGATCGACCAGGTCGATCATCCGTTCTACATAGGCTTGGTATTGCATCGACACTCTCCCTGGCTGCGTAAATTCCACGTCCACGTCGATCAGTAAGTTCAGTAAGTTCAGTAAGTTCCGTCAGTCACCTGGAACTTGGTCGGCTTGCCCAGGTTTTCTCCGCCCTGGCGGACCCAGTCGCAGGTCCAGCGGATCATTGTTTCTGCATCCAGCTGGGGGGCACCCAGCAGCGGGTAGGAGAGCGAGGCGTTATTGAGAAAAGCCAGCTCAGAATCGCTCCCTTCCAGTACGGCATCTCGTCCCAATTGGTTTGCCATCTGCTGGCAGAGGTCCGGCACGTTCAAGATGTCAGGGCCTGTCATATTCAGTATCCGAGCCGGGGCCTGACAATGTTCCAGGGCACGCAGTGTCATGGCGTTGGCATCGGAGAGCCAGATCACGTTGACATGGGTCATGGAGCGATCGACCGGCTCGCCCTTGAGCACTTTGATCGCCAGGTCCACCAGCACTCCATATCGTAACTCGGTGGCATAATTCAGTCGCAGGATGACCATCGGGATCTCGAGCGACTGGCTGTAATATCGCAAGATGTTCTCACGGCAGACGGCTGCCATGGAATAAGCACCATCGGGTCGCGGCGAGTCGGTTTCCTTCGACCCGCCACTGGCTGCCGGCACCATGCCGTACAGGCTGCCAGTGGAAAAGGCCACGATCGGGGTATCCTGGTAACGCTCACAGACCAGCATTGGCACCTGGCAGTTTGTCGCCCAGAGCTGAAGCGGTGCGGACGAGGCGCCAAACTTGAAACCAGCCAGCTGAACAACGTAACCGGCATCGGGCAGGTCCCGAACCTGGTCCGGCTCGAGCAGGTCGGCAGAGATTGTCTCAATATTCCAGGACTGCAGCTTCTCGCGGACAGCCGGATCACTGAATCGTGACACGCCAATGACGCGGCGTCCGATACCGGCCTGATCCATGGCACGGCGTGCCATGCGGGCCATGGTGGGGCCCATCTTGCCAGCCACGCCAAGCAGCACGATGTCGGCGTCACAGCGGGCAATCGTCTCGATCACTTCGGGACTGGGAGAACTGAGCTGTTCTTCCAACTCAGTCACAGTCCGCGGCGGTTGATCTGGCAGAGAAGTTTGTGCCATGTCGCTCCCCAGATACCCCTGGTGCCAGTGCAGGGCAGCATAAGGAGATTCCGGCACGATCAAAAGAGGCCGGGCCATTTTTTTGTCCGGCCTGCGGGCGGCAGTGCGAATGGATTCACAGCCCTGACTGCTGGCCACAGACGGCCACGTGATAACCGACTCCCTGGAAGGCGAAACAGATGAACACCAATCCCGAAGTGCTGGCACGCCACGCTCGCGTCCTCAAGATTCTTCATTTCCTGCGAGCCGGGCCGGGCTACAACGTCGGCCAGCTGGCATCTCAGCTGCATGTCAGTCGTCGCACTGTGTTTCGCGACTTGAGTATCCTGCGGCAGTCGGGAGTGGAAATGTTCTTTGACACAACTGCCGACTCCTACCGACTCTATGCCGATCCCCAAACACGCGTCCCGGAACTGAGTGAGGAACACCTGACCAACCTGGTGGTGGCCTCGCTGGTCTCCAGCTGGAATGACTATCCAGGCATTGGCGAGTCAATCCAGCTGGCCCTCTCACGGCTGCTGGCCGAGCAGCCGGACCCGGTCAAGTTGCGGATCTCCTGGCTGGTAAAGTGCTGCAAGTATGATCGTGGCCCGCGCGACATCTCGTCGCTGGAGCGGGACCTGTTGCTGGCCTTCGTACAGTCGATTTCGCAGCGAAAGCAATTGCGGGTACTGGTCGACAACGAGGATCTGACGCAGTGGCAGACGGCAGCTGTGGAAGGGACGGCGGCCTGGACCAAGTTGGCTCCCTACGATCTGACCAGCAGCAGTCGCGGTTGGACGATCACCGGCCACTCGTCGCTGCACGACGATATCCGCCAGTTTCAACTGCAGAATATTGTCAACGTGATCTTTACCGACGACAACTTCCAACTCCCTCGTGCCTGGCAGCGGCGGGCCACCTCTGCGGAGCTGGCTGCTATCGATTCCGCCAGAACGACACGGATGTCAGCACCAGGATCGAAAATAGCTCCAGCCGGCCGAGCATCATCAACCAGGTGAAAAGCAGCTTGCTCAAGGGGCTGAACATGCTGTAGTTCTGGGTTGAACCAACGATGCCGAGCCCGGGGCCAATATTATTAAGCGTGGCGACGACTGCCGTGCCGCTATCGATCAACTTGTTCCCTCGCTGCTCAGCAGACCAGGTCAGGTCCGGCTCGACGGTGACGATGAAGACCCAGCTGAGGCAAAAAATCAGCAGTACCAGGCCGAAGTAAACCATGATGCTCTTGCGCAACCCCTGATCTTCAACTGGCTGACCACCCATCGTCAGCGGCCGTACGACGCTGGGGCGATAGGCCTGTTCGATTTCCAGCCGGAGTATTTTCACGAACAGGATGTGACGGATAACTTTCATGCCACCGCCGGTGCTGCCGGCACAGCCACCGACGAACATCAGCATCAGCAGGGCGATGCGGGCAAAGTTATTCCAGCTGTCGAAATCGGCGGTACCGTAGCCGGTGGTCGTGATGATGGCAACGACCTGGAAGAGGCCCTGTTGCAAGCTCCGTCCAACGGCGCCGAGAGTGCCGTTGGCGTTTTCCACCGCGGCGCCAGTCTCCCTGACCAGCGGCTGTTCGACATCAAAGTCCCCACTCGGTATTCCGATCACCATGATCAGACCGGTGACCAGCACGATCAGTCCTATATAAGTTCGCCATTCAATATCGACCAGCAACATGCCGGGGCGTCTTAGCAAGAGGAAGTAGAGGAGCGTGAAGTTGGTCCCGGCAAGGATCATGAAGAGGGTAATCACATAATCGATCGAGGCACTCTGAAAGAACCCGACGCTGGTGTTGTAGGTACTGAAACCGCCGGTCGCCATGGTTCCAAAGGCGTGGCAGAAGGCATCGAAGGTGGTCATCCCCAGTATCAGCAGGACGACTGCCAGCAGCAGGTTAAGAGCCACGTAGATGGCAGCAAAGACCCAGGCGGTCTGCTGCATACGGGCCATCGATCCTTCCTTGGTCGGCCCCGGCATTTCCGCCTGCATCAGCACCTTGCCGGCCGACCCTTCCCCGAGGATCACAACGAACAGCACGATGATGCCCAGGCCGCCGAGAAAGTGAGTTGTACTGCGCCAGAAGAGGATACAGTGCGGCACCAGCCGGGGGTCCTCGAGGTCGCTAAGAATTGTCGCTCCGGTGGTACTGAAACCGGATTGCGACTCGAACAGCGAATCGATCAGTCCCATCCGTGCCCATTGAACCCGGATCCGGTCACGGTAGCGTCGTGGATGTGGCGTCGGGTTGTCGGGGATGACCAGCAGTCCCTGCCAGTCCGCTTGTTGTGCCAGTTGCCGCAGGATCTCAGCTGCGTTTTCTATACCGGTATCCGCCACCAGCTGGGTACTGGTCCGGCCATCGGCCGATTTCAGCAGGATCTCCAGCAGGCGATATTCCTGCTCCTCCAGCCGCCCTCCATTGAACTTCTGACTGGGGGTACTCCACTGGGCCCGCCAGGCCATTCCCGAGGTCATCAGGCGGGGCGGGTTATCTGGTCCGTCCAGCCGGATCTTGGGAGTGTACTTGACTCCCGCGACCATGAACGGGATCGCGCCCAGCATGGTTGCCAGCACCCAGCTGAGTCCAACCGCCGCCATCGCCTCCTTGCGATAAACACGATCGTCGCTGGTATCCTGTTTGCCCAGGTAAAACAGCACGATGCCGAGTGTCAGGCTGACAACAATTCCCAGCAGCAACCCAAAGAATCCCTCGCGTTCAAAGTCAGTCTGGTTGGCAAGCAGCAGCTCACCGTCGAAAGACCGGTATCCCAGCGCACCGAGCGCCCAGGGAAGGCTGAAGATCATGGCTGCCGAGATCAGCAGGCAGACCACGCCCAGGTATTTGCTGACGAGTCGATAATTCATGGCCCTAGACGCCACCCACGCTGAGTTTTTCCAGCGTGGCCTCGACGGCGGAAATATCTATCAATGCGACCACCAGGTCACCTGCTTCAAAGCGTTGGTCGGAGCGTGGAAGAATCACTTCACCATTATGAACCCGTGCTGCGATCTGGCACTTGCCGGATGGCAGATCAAGGTTTGCAAGCACATGCTCGGTGGCAGGCGAATCTTCCTGCACCTCGATTTCAAAGACGCCAATATTCTTGTTGTGCAACATCGTACGTGAAACGACCGGTCCGGTATTCAGAAATGTACGAATCTGGCGAGCCATCGCCTGGCGAGGGCTGATGGCAATATCGATATTCAACTTCTGCATCAGGTTAACGTAATCGGGACGACTGACGACGCAGATGATTTCCTTGGCGCCGATATCGCGGGCCTCGACTCCGGCCAGGATGTTGTTCTCATCGTCACCTGTACAGGCCACAAACACGTCGGCGCTGCCAATCCGTTCTTCTTCCAGCACGACCCGCCGAGTGGCATCGTTGCAGATGACTGTCACATGCGGCAAATCTACGGCGATCCGCTCACACCGCTCCTCATCTTTCTCCAGCAGGACAACATCAAAGTGGCCTCCCTCAAGTGCACGTGCCAGATGCACGCCGGTCTCACCGCCACCGGCAATCACCACGCCACGGCGGGGACCAGAGTCCCGCTCGACCACTTCGCGAAATTCTTCCACGGCCTCTCGGTTACCGATCAAGAGAATTCGGTCGTCAACTTCCAGTTCATCCTCGGCCTTGGCAATCCAGAGATCTTCCTTGCGAGAGATCGAGCCAATTCGAACTTCATCAGAAATATCAAGTTGCTCGATCTGTTTGCCAACGACAGTGCTCTTTTCTGCAACCACCGCTTCCTGGACCGTCATCTCTCCGCGGGCGAAGTGCTCCATCATGACGGAGCCGGGGTTGCGAATCCGCTGGGCCAGTTCCAGCGCGGTCAATTCTTCCAGGCTGAGCAGCCGGTCGATGCCAAAATGTGACTGGTAGTCAAAAATGCTGGGGTCCTTGAGGACGTGCGAGTAGACGCGGGCAATGCTGCGCCGGGCGCCCATCGCCTTGGCCATGCTGGCGGCCAGGATATTTATTTCCTCGCTGCCAGTCACTGCCAGGCAAAGGTCCGCTCCCTCAACTTCCGCCTGTAACAGGGTTGTCGAGAGGGCTGCTGAGCCGACGACGATACGTGCGTCAAGATCATCCTTGATTTCTTTGGCGCGTGCAGGATTCGATTCCACGATGACGACACTATGTCGCTCATTGCAGAGGAAGTCCGCGATGCCAGTGCCAACCAGACCGGCTCCCAGGATGACAACACGCATGTCCGTTTCCCCGCAGTGACTATTAGATCTGCTGTGATTGTGCCCAAGGCGGGCAACCAGGAAAGCACTGGGAGCAAGCCAAGGCGGCCAACTCGCCAGATCCAACTTAGATTAACAAGCTGAAAATCAAGAAGACTCCAAACAGGATACCGATGAAACTCAACAACCAGACCAAAGTGCGAATCGAATTCTGCCAGATCGGCTCCGGCAACTCATGCCGTGTGGCCCCGTAGACCAGGCTGCAGACCAGCAGCAATGGAATCAGGTACATCAGCGATGTGGTATCGCCAAGCAGTAATGGAATTCCACTCATCCCTTGCTACCTCTCACTGAATCAACTGGTCGGAGGAGATCACTCCTCCGCCAAAACTCCCTGTTCCTCTTCATCCTCTTCACCCTCTTCATGCTTGTCATCCTCTTCATCCTCTTCGCGCCGACCACGATCTGCTGTCGCGGTGTGATGTGACACAAAAGGACCCGAGCAGGCATCGAAAATGACCACGATGTTCAGCAAGCCTGCCACCATCGTGTAGAGCGTGCCCAGCTCAAATCTCGATCCCAGCCGGGCATGCCAGATAGCAAGCTCATCCATTCGCTTCGGATTGACATCACTCGGTGGTGCCATCAGGCCGCCGAACAGCGGTTCCCGGTTGGGATTCCGTGCCAGCCGGTTCTGCAGCACCGCTGGCAAGGCCGGCAAGCCAACACCAACCTGGCAGATGTACTGCCAGCGCCGGTCATTCTTCGCCCATGACGCATAAACCACATGGCCACCACCGATCAGGAAGCCGAACAGGTAGGCAGCCAAAATACAGACCATGAACAGCACCCCCTTACCGTATCTACGCTGGTAGATATGACCGGCTCCCGGTAGCAACCAGGCCAGTAGTCCTGCAATCAGGGGATTCCGTAAGTCGATGACGACCGCATCGTCCGCCGCATCGCTCGACTTATCTGTAGCAGAAAAAGCCATGATTCTTGATGGGGTTTGGGGAGCCCTCCATTCTACCGAAGCTCCACTCGACGACTAGGTCAAGGGACCCATACGGCCCATCCGCGTTGACGTAAACCCTTACAAGACCCTATGATCCGCCGCGCGAATCAGTCCAGATCAAGCCAGTTTCTGTCCTTCCAGTTGGTCTGCTAACACACATGATTATCCGCCTCGTTGTCATGCTCGCCGTTCTCCTGACTGGTCTTGCCGAGGCCACAGCAGGTGGCATCTTCGATCAGCTGCGAAATGACGTTCGTGCAAACAGCGATCAGGACAGTAATCGCCGCCAGGCTGACTACGACTTGATCGACAATTCCAGCGAAGCGACCGGCAACGCCGACCCCTGGTCCAGTCTGTTCGTCTCGCTGCTGGGACCGCCCGTGCTGTATGCCATCGCAGCTCCAATCTGGGCTCCCCGAGCCCTGCTCGGCGATGATTCCGAGTCGGATGGTTCCTTCCTCAGTTTTCCCTACCAGTACGGCAAGCCTGGCTCGATGATCATCGACACGGTCAATCCGGCAGGTCGGCGGATCTACTCTGGCACAGCACGCTTTGAATATGCTGAAAACTTTGACAGTGTCAGTACGCTCTCGGGCCATTTTCTCCTGCAGGGAAAAAATCGCCTCGGTCTGGACGCCGGTTTCGACGCACGGCGAGAGGATCTCACGCTCTTCAGTCACGATCGTCTCTGGACCGGAACCATCAACCTGGTCAGCCGCTTTGCCCAGAATGAACAGGTGCAAATGTACTTTGGTGTGGGTGCTAACTTCCTCGACGACGCCAGCGGTACCGACTGGGGTATCAACTTCACCTACGGTGGCGATTGGCTGCTCAAAGCGCCCTGGGTAATGTCACTTGATCTGGACCTTGGCCGCATCGGCCATGCCACCCTGTCCCACGTTCGCTGGACGATCGGTATGGCGCTCAAGCGATACGAAGTCTACGTCGGCTTTGACCATTACCGTGCCGGCAGCGTCGATTTGGACCAGATGGTGAGTGGCATCCGCGTCTGGTTCTAGCTGACGGTTTACCTGCTATCCGGCCCGCTACTTGCTGCAGCGTCATGGCTGCAGGCCAGCAATGCTGCCAGTGCAATGGCTGCTGTCTCGACACGCAATATTCGTTCACCCAGCCGGGTTCGCTGCCAGCCGGCCTGATCTGCCAGTTCCATTTCAGACGGCGAAAATCCACCCTCCGGTCCAACCGCTGCCACAATCCTGCCGCCACCAGGTTTCTCTCCTCCCAGTCGCTCGAACTGCTGACTGGTCGGACCAGGATCTGCGATCAAGCGGCAGTCAGCGTCCGCTTCATCCTCCAGCAGCTGGGCCAGTGAGCAGGGTGAGTTGATTTTCATCAGGCGGGTGCGGCCAGATTGCTTGGAGGCCTCGATCACTGTCCGCTGTAGCCGCTCAATAGCCTTACTGACCGGCTGGGCAACTCCTCGTTCCGTCACAACTGGCAGCAGTTCGGTGACACCCAGTTCCACCAGCTTTTCGACCAGCCATTTCTGCCGATCACCACGGGGCAGGGCCACGGCCAGGACAAGCGGAAAAGGCAATTCCCGGTCGACCTCCAGCAGCTCAGCTGTTTCCAGCAGAATCTTGTCACGCTCAACCTGGCGGACAATCGCCAGGGCCTCATGGCCCTGGCCATCAAACAAGAGGATCTCGTCACCCAACTGGACTCGCATCACGTGACCCAGGTGATGTGCTTCCGCAGCCTCCAGTTGGACCAGCCCGACGGTGAGCGGCTGGTCGAGGAAATACCGTGACGACATGCAAGCAACCCCTGGCGACTCAGTTCTCGTCCTTCTCGTCCTTCTCGTCCTTCTCGTCCTTCTCGTCCTTCTCGTCCTTCTCCTCACTGTCCTCGATCTTCTGGATCGTTCCGAACAGGTGTCCTCCAACTTTGTCATGACTCCAGGTGCCAGCGTACTTGCCGTTGATAATCACAACGCGGGCATCGAAGGTCCCCAGCAGCGGAATGGAAACTTTATCGAGCGTGATTATCGGGGTATCCTCGGCCCACTTGATTTCCAAGTCGAGTGGCAATTCGACATCGCGGCCACCGTACTTGATACGGGCATGGATTTTCCAGTAGTCACCCTCGGGCAGCTTCTCAACTTTCTTGATCGTGTACTCTTCCTCGGTCAACTCCTGGTCCTGTCCGACAACCGTGAAGTTACCGACCAGCTTGACGTTACTGAGCGTCTTCACCAGTTGAGCGAATCGTTTCTTTTGTGCTTCATCATCTGCCAGCAGAGAATTCTGCAAGCCAACGATCAGCAGGATTGCCAGGGTCCAGCGAAATCGTGCCATCATCTATCTCCCTCTGACTTATTATTCTGGTGTTGTCATCGCGTAGCGGGGTGTGGGGCAGCCAGCTGTTATTCAAATGACCGCATGTGTGTCATCCCCTGTTGGATTTCCATCACTGGCTGCGCGGCATTCTCCCGTCCCATGGTGAAGTATCCATCATAACGATGTTCTTCGAGAATGCCGAATATCTCGGCAAAATCAACCGTCCCTTCTCCTAGCACTGTCTCGACTCCTCGGCCACGGGCAAGGTCATGCACCGCATCATTGGCATGGACATGGCGGATATCTGCCGCCAGTTGTCGTACGGCATCGCTGGGTGAAAACCCGTTGATAATCAACTGGGCCGGATCCAGGTCGACCGCCAGGGATCCTTCGGGCAGGGCCTCCAGCAACTGTGCCAGGCAGGAAGGGTCTTCGCTACCGGTGGAAGCTGCCAGTTGCGCACCAACTCGCTGGCCATGTTGCCCCAGTCGTGAGAGCACATCCACCAGAATGTCCCATTCCGGTCCCTGCTGCTCCTGCGGCACACGGCCGACATGATTGACCAGCAGGTTGCAACCAAGCTGGTAAGCAAGATCCATGGCCTGGCAGGTCGCATCGACGCGGGCCTCAAGTCGATCGAGGACGTTGTAGCCGCGGCGGGTACGAAATCGCAGGGTGGCCAGTTGCAGGTTGTAATCCTCCAGCAACTTGCGGAAATGGCGGACCCCGCTGGCGGAGAGTGAGCCGGGCTGAAGTTCCCCATCTGCATCGAGCTGGATCGCTCTGAAACCGAGGCGCGCTGCGGTCTCGAGGGCAGCACGCAAGGGTTGCCCGAGACACGCTAGATCAATTGCGATTCGAATCTGTAACACGGCCTGACAGGCTCCCGCAAGGCAATCTCTTAACCTTGCCTGTCACCATGTCATCCCGCCAGCGGATATGCAAGTGGTCCGACCAGGCGGTATGATGCTGCGGCCGAGATCAACAGACGAGACGATTGCATTTGCTCTGCAGCAAGGAACCCCCTCGATGGCCACGGTCGCATCCATCTGCCAGGTCCTGGAACAGCTGGCGCCCAGCAGGCTGGCTGAGGAGTGGGACAACGTTGGCTTGCTGGTGGGTGAGCGTAGCCGGCCGGTGCAGCGGCTGATGACCTGCCTGACAATCACGCCCGAGAGTGCTGCCGAAGCGGTCGAGCGGCAGGTGGAAATGATCGTCAGCCATCACCCGCTCCCTTTCCGAGAACTGCGACGGCTGACGGGCGATACGACCGACGGCCAGTTGCTGCTGCAGCTGATCGAAGCTGGCATCGCCATCTACTCTCCTCATACCGCGCTCGATTCCGCCACAGCGGGTATCAACCAGCAGTTGGCCGAAGGGCTGGCGCTGGCGAATATCGAGCCGCTGGTTCCGCATCCCGAGTTGCCGGACGCCGGAGGTACGGGCCGACGGGGACAACTGGAATCGGCCATCACGCTGGACCAGTTGGCCGCTCGACTTGGTCGCTTCCTGGACTGTCAGACAATCAAGGTGGTGGGGAGTGCTGACAAGCAGGTTGAGCGAGTGGGAATTGCCTGCGGGAGTGGCGGAGAGCTGCTGCCAGCGGCCGCACGAGCTGGCTGCGATGCCCTTGTCAGCGGTGAAGCCCGCTTCCATACCTGCCTGGAAGCATCGGCCCGGGGTGTGGCGCTGATTCTCTGCGGGCATTTTGCCAGCGAGTGTTTTGCGTTGCGTCAGCTGGCCCTGCAACTGGATGACCAGCTCAAGGATGTAAGCGTTTTTTTCAGCAGCCAGGAAGGTGATCCAATCCGACTGGTCGACACATCCGGCGATGGCAACTCCAGCTGATGCAACCCGTCAGTCACGTTGTCCGACCGGATGGACGAACCTAGAATGGATTTCGCCCCAGCAACCCAAACCACCGGATATGCTGATGACCTATCGCTGCTGTATCGCCCTGCCGGTCTACAACGAGCGGGAGCACGTTGACGAAGTGCTGCAAGCCGTTCAGCAGTACAGCCATGACGTGCTGGTGGTGGATGATGGTTCCAGCGATGGAACAGACGCTCGGCTGGCGGAATACAGTGACCTGCATGTTATTCGTCACGAGGTCAATCGGGGCTATGGCGCCGCTCTGAAGACGGCCTTCCAGTTCGCGATTGACCAGCAGTACGAGGTGATTGTGACCCTCGACTGTGATGGCCAGCACGAACCGCAGCGGATTCCACAGTTCGTGGAAGCGTGCCAACAGTCAGATATCGTCTCCGGCAGTCGCTACCTGACATCTTTTGCTGGCGATACGGTTCCGCCAGCGGATCGCCGCCGTGTCAACCAGCAGGTGCTGGCTGAAATCCAGCGTCGCCTGGGACTGGAACTGACCGATGCCTTTTGTGGCTTCAAGGCTTATCGCGTGGATGCGCTGAAACGCCTGACGCTGGAAGAAGATGGCTACGCCATGCCGCTGGAACTCTGGGTCCAGGCGGTGCACCACGAGTTGCGAATTCAGGAACTGCCGGTGCCGATGATCTACCTGGATGAATCACGAAGTTTTGCTGGCGTCCTGGAAGATGCCCAGTCGCGATTGAATTACTATCACCTGGTCATTGATCGCAGCATCGTAGCAGCCGGCATGGACCCGGCGCTTCCCCTCGCTCCCTTCGGTTGTGACTCAAACTGAACCCTGGTGGCAATCGATTCGATGACGCCCGACGACGAGCCTGGCCAGTTTGATCGTTACCGTGCACCCGAGCACCACGGCCAGCTGCTGCTGGTACCTGACGCAGACGAGTTGGCCGGCCTGATCGCAGCAAACAGACAGCTGATCCAGCAACAGCAGGGGCCAACCATCGCCGCTGTCAGCTGGCCAGAGCTGGTTCAGCGGGCGCGGCAGCAGTTGCTGGTCGCCGCACAGGAGTACAGCTCCTACCTGGGTCATCAGCCAGCCCCGCTTGCTGATCACCCCCAGCGAATCCTCTTAACTGGCCATCAGCCGACGCTCTTCCATCCGGGCGTCTGGGTCAA
The DNA here is from genome assembly GCA_963581185.1 of Planctomycetota bacterium. Lineage (GTDB taxonomy): Bacteria > Planctomycetota > Planctomycetia > Pirellulales > Pirellulaceae > SAT2750. The sequence continues at coordinate 22,471 of CAUZOB010000035.1, forward strand.
GAACTTCCTGCTCTCCGAGTTGGCGCGGCAAGACGATTCGATCGCCATTCACCTGTTGATCGATAATGACGTTGTCGGTGATACATCGATCCAGGTGCCAGCTGGCGATGACAGCTCGCCAGCCGTCGAGGCGGTTGCCATCGACAGCCCGGATCCACAGATTCCTTTTGAAGAGTGGAGCGTGGCAGACCGTGAGATGGTTGAGACCTTTGCTCCGCGAGTGCTGGAGACTGGCCGGCACTGGCTACAGCAGCCGCTGCTGGCAGGTGTCTGGCAGGGGCTGATTGACGAGCTGGACCAGGTGAACAACGTCGCTGCCCTGTTGGCACGGGCCCGGCATCGGCAGGAAGCTGCGCTGGGACTTAACACGCTGGAAGTTTCGCTCGGCCTTGTCTGCCAGGGCGAGGCTTTTGCCCTCTTCAGCAGCCACCTGCTGGAGCAGTTGCCATTATTCCAGCAGGCTTACAACAGCTCGCTGGCGGACTTTCGCAGCAGCCAGGGGATTCGCAGCGCCAGCCGGCCCGCGCCAGACCTGGTCGACGATGGTGACTGGCTGGAAGCGCCACTCTGGCTCTGGACAGAGCAGCAACCGCAAAGACGACGTGGCTTTGTCCGCAGGCAGGACAAGTCGCTGCTGCTGAGTGACCGCGCGGGCCTCGAATTGGAGCTTCCACGGGCCGACTGTGCAACCGCCGATGAGCTGGTAAGTGCATTCTCTGCGGCCGAGCAGCGGGGCATTCGTATTCGTCCACGAGCACTGCTGACAACCATGTTTGCCCGCCTGTTACTGGGAGATCTTTTTATCCACGGCATTGGTGGCGCCAGGTATGACCAGGTGACTGACTTGATTATCGCTCGGTTCCTGCAGTTAACGCCGCCTGGCTATGCCGTTGTCTCGGCAACCTGCCAGCTTCCCTTGCCTGTTCCAGAAGTCAGCGAACAGGAGCTGATTGAACTCGAGCGGCAGCTCCGCGACCTGGAGTTTTCGCCCGAGGTGTATCTCCAGCAACAGCTCTCGAGTTCAGTCGAATTGGACGAGCGAGATCAGATCGACAGCCTGGTTCGGCAGAAGCGGGAGTTGTTGGCCAGTCAGCCGGATCCCGCTGAACGCCGCGAGTGGCACCAGCAGCTACAAAAACTGAACCAGCAACTGGCTGGATTCACGAGCGCGGGACGGCAGCAACTGCAGCAGGAACTCAATTTATTACAGCAGCAACTTCGGCAGCGGCAGCTCTTCCGCTCACGGGAATTCTCCTCCTGCCTATTTGCCGGCGAAACTTTATTTCCCCAACTACTGGAATTTGTCTCGCCAGCCCCTTAACTTATCTGGCAATGGAGTGATGAAGGATCGTCCACACCCTCGAGAAGGAATTCGAAATCCATGAGTACCATGGATTCGCGTGCGGCTGAGCAGAAGCACCGGACTGCTCCGGATCAGCCCCCCAACGACAACACGACCGTTGACGTTCAATCACCGATTGGCCAGATCATGCTGGCCGGTGCCGGGGATCATCCCGCCGTATTGCGCTTCTTGCAGCATACGTTTCGGGCCCCCCCCTCAACAGATTTCAACAACCAGCTGGAAGAACCGTTCTACGAGCCGACTGACCGCCTCGTTGTAAGGCATGATTCGATGATCATCGGCCATTCCCGGCTGATCAGTCGCGTCAGCCGGTTTGGCAGTGAACAGGTGCCAATCTCGTGCTTGACAGAGCTGGGGGTCACAGCTGAATTTCGGCACCTGGGAGTCGGAAGTGCTCTGCTGATGGCTGCCGAGCAGCAGATGCAGCAGGTCGGCTCGATGGCCGGCATGCTGAGAACAACAATCCCGGCTTTCTATGCTCGCCATGGCTGGATCCTCTGCACGAGTCCATCTCGAACAACTGCAACCGCCCATGAGATTCTTTCCTACCTGATCTCCCAGCAGGCGATGCAAGAGGAAGAACGCCTTGTCAATCCGTTGAACGAGCCGCTGCCTCGCCTGAACATTCGCCTTTGGCGTCACGTTGAACAGGACGCCTTGATGCGGATCTATCAAGAAAACACGGTCGGTTGTTTTGGCGCGTTTGTAAGAAGCGAGGATTACTGGCGCTGGGCCTTTAACCGCCGCGCTTTTGATCGCATTTACGTGGCCATTGATGGTACCGAGAAGATTCCGCTGGGCAAATCACTCTTGTCGATCGTTGGTTATGCGGTCGTTAAGGGCGGACGGCTCGTGGAAGTGATGGTCGACGCGGGTCGAGAAGATGCCCGCCTGCAGCTGCTCCAGCGAGTCTGCTCCGACTCAGTCGAACGGGAGCACCTGTATGTCAACGTCGATGCACCAGCGGGCGATGAAATTCACCGCATCCTGTACGCCGCGGGTGGAAAATCGTTGCCAGCGGCCGGCAATGGCCAGATAGCTACCATGCTCAAGCTGTTTGACCCACTCCAGCTCGCCCAGCTGGTACGGAATCGCTTGCGGCAGAATGTTCGTGACAGTGATACTCCCTTCCCACTGGAGCTGGGCCTGGAGTTGCCTCAACAACGCATGCAGATCATCTGCAACCGCCGCTCCACTCGCTTTCTGCCAGGCAAACTCGGCCGCAGTTACCTGAAGCTGACACCCAGGGTCCTTTCGCAATTATTGCTTGGTCAATATGACGTCAGGCAGGCAGTTCAAGACGGCGAGGTGATTCCCTCCACGCACGTTGCTGTAAATTCTGCCGAGGCACTCTTTCCGTCGCTGCCGCTATGGCTTCCGCCACTTGACGATTTGTCGGCATGAATGCCCCACGTACTTCCACTACTGGTGGTCGACCTGGTCTGACCCAGGCGGGCTGGTTCCTGGTTGTGCTGATGATGTTGACCACGCTGGCGGCAACATACCGCCAGCGTCCCAACCTCGATACCGATGTTGGCACCTGCCTGCTGGCAGCTGAACAATATCGCCTGGGTGTCAGCGATCGCTTTCATCAGCTCGTGGCTGTCAATCCGGATGACCTGGCCAGTCCACCAGCGGCCAAACAAATCACCTGGTGGCCGTCCGCATACACGATCCCGCTCTGGCTGGGCCGAACAATTGGTTTGGACTGGGGCCAGGCTACCCAGCTGAGCTTTATCTTCTTCTGGCTCGTCGGTACGGTCGGCTGGCTGCTACTCTTCAAGCAACTGGTCCGCCCCCATCTGCTGCCCTGGATTCTGCTGGCAGCGCTCGCCTTCCGATCAACGCATGCCGCCGGCTACCTTTATGAAGGTGGCGAGCTGATGTACTGGTCCCTGTTGCCCTTCTGCCTGCTACTGAATCAGGCGGCACTGGATGCCCCGCAACAGCCTGGCCAGTCCCTGAAATTGCCCCTGCTGGCTGGCCTGCTGACTCCCTGCCTGGTGATGATCAAGTACAGTGCCGGCATATCAGCCCTCGCGATTGGCCTCTGCTGGCTATTGCTATTAAGGATCGGTAAAGTTCAACTTCCGCGGCTTGGCTGTTGGGCCGCTGGAGCTGGAGTTGCGACGGGACTGATCCTGCTGAGCGGCCAGCTGCCTGATGGCAATCCCGCCAGCGGCAGCGGCAGCTGGCAATGGTCGGTCCTGGCCTGGATTCCGGGTGCCTGGACATTCGCCTTTTCGGACCTCGAATCGCTGGTTCGTTTCATCGCCGTACACCCGGACCGAGCCTGGCTACCGGCAGTCGGACGTTACGGGGACGGCCACATCGCCTTCCTCTCCCCGCTGACCCTGGGCCTTGTCGCCTGGCTCTGGATCTGCAGCCGCAACAGCCAGCAGCCAGTTCCATTACGAGCTGGGGAAAGGGGTCCCGATACGATCGTTATCCTGGTAGTCGCCCACCTGGTCCTGGCCAGCCTGTTGCTGGGTATCCTGATCCTCGGCGGGGGGGCCATTCACATGGACTCGCGCTTCCTGCGACCCGCCGCACTGGCGATCCTGCCGTTGCTGGTCGCGCAAGCAGCCGGTTCGATCAATAGCTCCAGCCGCTGCAGTCGTTACGCCGCAGCCAGCTTCCTGCTGCTGCTGGTCCTGCTGCCGGCGGCCTATGGCAAAGCGACCCTGATCCAGAAGATGCTGATTCGCGGACGGACGGCGGCGAATCAAGTCGGGCCAGCTGGGATTCGCCACGATCTACTTTCGGCCAACGGCGACGCACGACAGTTCTATCGGGAACTGGGAGCTGCCCTGGACAAGGAGACGGTGGTTTATGTCATCGATCCCGCTATGGCCGTGGCCCTGGCCGATCAATGGCTGCTAATAGAACATGCTCACTTGCGTCCGCTCGATTTTCTGGCGGAGAAGCGATACCAGGGTCAGCCAGCGGGTGGGGTGCTGATCGCTGTGCCGTCGAGTTTCCTGGCGAACGGCAAGCTGGCTGCCATCCAGCAGAGTTTCGTGGATATCTCCGGCTGGCAGCAGTTACCTACCGAGAGCAAGGTGGACTGGGTGTTATCGCGAAGCCGCTGAGACCGTGAAGAACGTCAGCCCGGCAGGGCCCCGAACCAATCAGCCCGGCAGAGAGTTCAGCGGCAGTGTCACCAGTCGATCCTCACGTGCGCTGATGTCGACCGCTTCGGTGAATTCCATATAGCGGACACCCGCGGAAAAGTCAGTGAACTGGATCTGCTCCTGCCCGCGAATTGCCGCCACAAACTCCTCTTCAACTCGCCAGCCACCTCGCTGCTCTGGCGGCACTTCGAGAGGCTGAAAGACGCCATCGCTTCCTGCCAGTAGCAGCTGGTCCTCTGGTGCCAACAGGTACTTGAGCGATCCCTGCTCGCCATAAATGTGAATTTGAGGTGCCGGGCCGCCGTGCAACACGCCGCTGATGTGATAGATCCCACGTGCTCCGTTGGGAAACTGGGTCAGCACGTGCAGGGAATCTGGTGTCCCGACGTCTTCCACGAGATCACCATCCCCGCTCGGTCGCTGGCTGGTAAACGTTGTTGCGCGGGCAAACAGGTCAAGGGGATCTGGCAGCCAGCGGGCAAGTGGTTCGTGGACGATACCAAGCGCCAGGCTATTGAGGCCGCTGAATTCCCGGCTCTGTCGCCAATGAAGTGGCGTCTGGGGATCGGCATAGCCACTGTTCGTGGCCAGCACAACAACTTCGCGTATCGTACCGAGTTGACCGGATGCCAGTATGTCCAGGACTGCCTGGTGGCACGGCAAGCCGAGCGGACTGGGAACAATCTGGGTCACCAGTTCAGGTTGCTGCTGGCTGGCGGCAAGCATTTCATGAGCCTGGCTGGAATCCATCGCCATGCGGGCCTCGGTCATCACATGCTTGCCGGCCTGCAGGGCGGCCAGGGTGATGGGACAGTGCAGGTAGGGCCAGGTACCAATCACAACGGCATCCAGGTCGGGATCCTCGACCAGCTGCTGCCAGTTCTCGAATGTCCTGGGGATTTCATGTTCGCTGGCTGCCCGACTGGTCGATTCAGCGGAACTATTGCACACCGCATCGACTTCAACTGCCTGACACGCTCGCAAACCGGGCAGATGGCGGCTACGTGTGTTGGCACCAAGTCCGACGATTCCAATGCGGATAGTTTCCATCGAGAGTCCTTTCGAGCCTGGACGGTAGCCTGGAAATTATGGCCAGCAGGCCCCAACTGACGTGAACGGTGCTTCTTTCCAGGGGAGCACCTCTTTTATACTGGAATTCACCGTCGTCCACCCTCAGGCTCAGCACCAGAAACAAGCGATCTCCATGTTCCCAGCAATCCTGATCACCGCAACGATCTGCCTGCTGGCGGGATACCTGTATGGTTGGCACCAGCGGGGCCAGCTACTGATCGACTCACTGACTGGCCTGGCAGACAAAACTGCCTTCAACCACGACCTCGACCACGCATCCCGTGCTCCCCACACCGCAGCTCCGCTGGTCGTCTGTTTCCTGGACGTCGATCAGCTCAAGCGGGTGAATGATGAGCACGGACACCTGGCGGGCGACCGCGTGCTGGAAGTTATTGCTGTCACGATGGAAGCCACATTTCCTGGCCGTTGTTACCGCTGGGGTGGCGACGAATTCACATCGCTACTGGCAATGGATATTTCTGATGCCGAGCAGCTGGCTGAATCGATGCGACTGGCGGTTGAGAATATCCAGCTGGAGTTGGACGGCACGAGCATCACAGCGACAGTCAGTATCGGGCTGGCCGTACTGGCTGAAGGAGAATCCAGCCGGTCGATTTTGCAGCATGCCGACAGGGCGATGTATGCCTGCAAAGAGCGGGGCGGAAATTCAATTTCCACAGCGTGAGCAGCACGTCAGCGGTAATTGTCCGCTGTTTTGCTGAACGGCGGGGCCCTATTCTCGGGCGGCCGGACGTCTACTTTTCGACAACTTCCTGGCAATCTCACATTCTTCGCAAAAGCGACCTTGACCGCTTATGGGAGATTCCCTATTCTCCCGCCCTGTCGTGATTGGGTGCACTTCACCGTGGGCTGAATCAAGGCACTGGTTGACACGCTGTGATGCCCCCTGTGGGGTTGTGAGCAAGCCGACCACGGGCACGGACGCCCGCCGACTTGATACACACAGCTGTGACACATCGACCAAACCGGGCTGGTGATCAATGGCAGGATGCCTGTCGATGACCGTACAGTCCAATCGCTCCCGGAAACCTTGCGGAGTCCTTCGCCCCCCTGGGACCCGTCGATTCCGGGAGCTTTTTTTGCGCGCTCCGCACGAGTGGTAGAGAGAAAACGTGCCCTCGGCGCAATCTGAGATCATTCCAGCAGCAATACTGTGACAACTGTCCAGTGACTGGCCCGCGAGTACGGATCGTACATCCGCGACATCTTTACCTCGACAGGAATCGCCAGCTGTTCGCCATCCTGCTGGTAGGTGATGTCGTAATTCTGAAAAACCAGCAACTGGTCATTCTTGTCGAAATGAATTCGCTTGTTCTCGGCCAGTTCCAGTTTCCAATCCTGGCTCAGGGAGACGATGTCGAGCATTGGACTTCTTGAGAAAAAGCCATTCATCTCGCTGCGAGCCATCTGTTCGTTTGAATAATACTGCCGCAGAGTGGTCCGCCCCTTGGCTCGCATGCCAACCGGCATCGAGAGTTGATGAGCTCTTTCGAAATCCTTGTCGCGGATCAGCGTGAACCAATTTTCAACTTTCTGCTGGGCCGTCGTGTAGAGCTGGCTACGGACAAACTTGTGGTGGCTGATACTCCAGCCACCCAGTATCAGGCAAGTCAAGAGGGAGACAACGGCCAGCGTCTTGCCAGTATAGATATGTGGCTGCTTGTGAATTCCATTGAGTGCCACCAGGCTGACAATCACCCCGAGGGCCGGGAAGATCCAGAAGATGTCGAGCAGCAGTGCCGCGATGGAAAGCAGTGCCAGCAGGGCGGCCACCACGCTGAGGGCGTTGATGACCTGGTAGTGGCGCTGGTCACCCCACTCATCATGCTCGACCACTGGTACATCGTGACTGGATTTCATCGCTGCATCTCGCTTGTCTCGGGCAGTGCCTGTTACCAGGCTCTCGTTCAACGAATTACTGGAGAGCTCGCTGCAGCTCCGGAATGGAAGTGATTCCCTGGGCCAACAGGAGCACACCCTCATCGCGGATCAACTTCATGCCGGCATTTTGTGCCAGTTGTTGAATTGTCGCTGCATCCGGATTCGCCGCCATGGCCATACGGATGTTGTCATCCACAATAAGTACTTCGAACATGCCGGTCCGCCCCCGGTAGCCGATCCCCCCGCACTCTGGACAGATTGGTGGTGGCTCCTGGTTCTTCGCATCGGGGTCCGGCGGTGGCGGTTGCCATTCCTGGTAGAGCACATCGACTCGTTCTGGCGGCAGACCCAGCCGCTGGACCACCTGGGGGTGCGGTTGAAAGGGGACCTTGCAGTTTTCACACAGTTTTCGTACCAGCCGCATGTTGATGACCAGATTAATCGACTGCAGGAACATCGACTTGCTGCCAGCGGCCGCGTGCAGCTTGCAGAGTGCCTCGGCTGCACTCTTGGCGCGGACCGAGGTGAAGATTGCCATGCTTTCCGATTCGATCATCTCGCAGAGTGTATCCAGCGTCTGCTTGTCAGCCACCAGCGGCACGGTAAAGACATCCGGCTGTCGACGCAGCTGCTGCGGAATCAGGTCGTTGGCGGACTCACCTGCCGACTCCTCGTACTCGACAACTTCAATATTCTCAACTTCCGGCTCCCTGCGGGTGACTTCCTCGAGGCCGATGAAATCTCGCATGTATCGATCAGTGGCTGACAATCCCGCCACCCAGAGGCTGGAGAGTCCACCGCCATTAGCGGGTGCAGAGAAGACATACAGACCGAGCGGTGGTGGAGGCACGACCTCGCCCATAGCACGACCGACCCGGTGCTTGAAATCCCCGGCAATATTCTCCCGCATGCCCATCTCTTCCAGCGAGAGTTGTTCTTCCTTGGGATCTACCACTCGCAGCATGGCACGTTCGCCGGTCGGGACACCCTGGCTTGTGATATGGCAATTACGAGCCTTCTGTCGGTAGACGGCGGAGAAGTC
>CAUZOB010000036.1:0-30975 GCA_963581185.1 Planctomycetota bacterium
TGCCCATACATGAGTGTCTGATGCCACGTATCCTAATCTTCTCCTGCATGCAGGAAGTCTCTTCGTTCAATCCAGTCCCCAGTACGATCGAGGACTTCAATATTGGCCGAGGCCAGCAATGGCTCGACGATCGCCGGTCCATCAACGACGAAATCGGTGGTGCGCTCTCGGTATTCGAAGCGGAAGAGGACATGCAGGTGGTTCCTACCATGGGGGCCAAGGCAATCACGTCCGGTGGCACGCTAGGCCATGCCGACTGGATGGAACTGTGTGATGAGTTACTGCAGTCGGTACGTGACAATTCGCAGGTCGATGCAGCTTACTTTTGCCTGCACGGAGCGATGTCAGCCGAGCTTGAGCTCGACCCGGAAGGGTACCTGCTAAAGGAAGCTCGACATATTCTCGGCCCTGACGTCCCGCTCGTGGTCTCGCTCGATTTGCACGGCATCCTTACCGATCGGATGATCCAGAACAGTGATGCGATCGTGCTCTATCACACCTACCCACATATCGACATGGGATCGACCGGCGAACGTGCTGCTCGGCTGTTGCTGCGAATCCTGCGGGACGAAGTCAAACCGGTCACCGCTCGTATCAAGATCCCTGCCCTGGTGCGGGGCGACGAGTTAATTACAGAGTCAGGGCTGTTTGGCGAGTGCATCCGCGCCTGCCAGAACATTGAATCCTCCCCGCTTGGGCTGGCCGCTGGCATGATGATTGGCAACCCCTTTACCGATGTGCCGGACCTGAGAACCAATAGCCTCGTCGTCACCGATGGAGACGAGGAGCTGGCAAGCCGACTGGCGCTGGAGTTGGCAGAGTTGTTCTGGCAACACCATGAAACAATGCAGGTGCCGCTGCTGACGCTTGATCAAGCTGTTGAGCAGGCCGCCACAGCCGAGGGCACGGTGATCATGACCGATGCCGCTGACGCGACAAGCTCGGGTGCCTCCGGCGACAGCAACGCGATCGCCGCCGCACTTCTCAAGGTTGGCTACCAGGGGACCATCCTGGCTCCTGTCGTCGACCCGCCGGCCGTTAAGGCTGCCCAGTCGGCTGGCACAGGTGGAACGGTTGACATCACACTCGGCGGCAACGCAGATCCTGCCCGATTCACGCCACTGGCTGTCCAGGGGACCGTGCAGATGCTCACCGATGGGAACTTTCGCAGCGAGACGTTCGGCCAGCACTGGCGGGCAGGTGACTCGGCCGTGATCCAGGCGGGCAATGTCAGTTGGGTTGTCACCAGTCGACCCGTCAGCCTGTTTGACCGATCACTCTTCCACTCGCATGGACTCGACCCACAGCAGTTTGATGTCGTTGTCGTCAAGTCACCTCACTGCGAGCCACACATGTTCGCCGACTGGTGCGGCCTGCTGTTAAACGTAGATGCTCCCGGTTCCACAAGTGCCAACTTGCAGAGCCTGGGACATACCAAGGCACCACGACCAATCTTCCCACTCGACGGCGATATCGATTTTGAACCGCTGGTCGAGATCTACGGAGCAGACAAGAAACCGGAGTAAAGCGATGGCAGAAAGCCTGATCACGATTGACATTCAGCTGAATGACGATGGCAAGCAGTTTGGCACACTCTCTGTGCCACAATCCACCAATTCCGCTGGCTGGTCTGTCTACTATATTCCGATCGTCGTGATCAAGAATGGTGAGGGCCCCACAGCGCTGCTGTTTGGTGGTAATCATGGCGATGAATATGAAGGCCCCGTCACGCTGATGAACCTGGCCCGGCAACTTCAACCCGAGGACATTCGAGGACGGGTGATCATCCTGCCGATGCTCAATCGACCAGCTGTTGCTGCCGGCACGCGATTGTCGCCAATCGACGGTGCCAACATGAACCGCGCCTTTCCCGGACAGCCCAGTGATTCGATCACCGGTATGATCGCTCACTTCGTTTCCAGCACGCTGTTGCCATTGGCCGACCTGGTCGTCGATATCCACTCCGGCGGTAGCTCAATGCACTTTCTACCCTCAGTTAACATGCACCATGTCGAAGACCAGCAGCAGATGGAGCAGATGCTGGCAGCCGGGCGAGCCTGGGGCGCGCCGTACGTCTTCATCTACCGCGACGTGGCCGGCAGCGGGCTGCTCCCCTCCCTGGCTGAGGAGATGGGGAAAGTTACGCTGGGGACGGAGGTGGGGAGTAAGGCCCAATTTGGACCAGAAACACTCGGAATTACCGCCAGGGGTGTGGACAATGTCCTGCAATGGCTGGGCATTACACCGGCCGCCACGCTCACTGCGACCGAAGTTGAGCCGCTCTTGGTTGCCGCCGAAGAATCTGCGGACTATGTCATGGCTCCGGTCAGCGGCATCTATCAGCCGCTGGCAGAACTCGGCGATCAACTCAGTGTTGGCGACCCGCTCGGTCAAATCCATAACATCGAACAGCCCGAGCAGCAGCCCGTCTCCGTCGAGGCTCTGACCGATGGTATCCTGATGGGACGACGATCCAATCCGCTGACAATTCAGGGCGAATGCCTGGCCACACTGGTACGGCCCTTTCAACTCTAGGACTCGGCAATCATGGAATGGAACGAGTTTCGAGTCTCCAACGACGCCCTTGACGATGCCGGGGAGCTACGTCGTCGAATCGATGACGACGGCTACCTCTTCTTCCGACAGCTTCAGGATCCGGACAAGTTGCTATCGTTACGGCGCGAAATGCTGACTGTCATGCAACAGGGTGGATGGCTGGTCGCAGGAACTGACCCTGTTGACGGAATTGCTGTGCAGGACGCTCGCTGTACCGAGGGAGATCCTGAATACACCGACGTCTACCATGAGGTATACAAGCTGCAGTCCTTTCACGAATCAGGGCACTGGCGCGAGGTTCTGGAAACCATTGAGAAGATCGTAGGGCGACCCATTATTCCTCAACCACAAAAAGTGGCGCGACTCTGGTTCCCCAATTACACCGACCACACCACACCGATCCACCAGGATTTTGTGCATTTCCAGGGCAGCCACAACAATCTCACCTGCTGGTCCCCGCTAGGCGACTGCCCACGTGAACTCGGTGGCCTGGCCGTCCTGAAGGGATCGCACAAAGTCAGGCGGGTACTCGAGCACCACTTCTCACTCGGTGCTGGCAGCCTGCAAGTCGACCCTGCGGAGCACACTGAGTTGAATCAGGAATGGCTGAGTACCGATTACCAGATCGGCGACACGCTGATCTTCCCGGCACTTACAATCCACATGGCGCTGCCAAATGTGACAAAGGACCGGCTCCGCGTATCGCTCGACAATCGCTACCAGGCAATCGATGACCCAATTGCAGAACACATGCTGGAACCGCACCTGAGTAACTTCAGCTCGTTTGACTGGGACAATGTCTACGAGGGCTGGGACAACGACGAACTGCAATATTACTGGCAGCGCCAGAACCTGACAGTTATTCCGCGGGATCTCTCCTTCGCAAACCAGGGTTTCGATGAGGCCATCGACATGGCTCGGTCCGGCGATAGCCATGCCATGCACCACATCTCGCGATTCATCCGACGGGCACCGGATTCTCCCGAGGGCCAGCGGGCAGCCGAGTTGCTCGCTGAGATGGATTCCAGCGACTGACTCTGCAACTCGCAGAAACTCAACAAGCCAGCAGAACTCGCGTGCGATCGGCGCCAGATTACTTGTCAGCTTCCATACGAAGCAGCTGCGCCGGTGTCTTCTTGCACATCAGGTCGATCTCTTGATCCTTGAAGCCCGCCTTTCGCAGGTCCAGGATAAAGGCCTTAATTCCGTCCGTGGGGATAGGATTGAGGTACTGGCCCAGGTCGGATGAGAGGATGAAGTGTTCCGCTCCGACTTCGCGAATCGCACGAGCATAATCCTCCGACGTAATCTTGCGCCAGTGTCGCATGCTTGCCAGGTGCGAGGTCTTGCCAGTCAGGTTGGTCATCCAGACACACTCCAGCTTGGCACCCATCGCAGCAGCTTGTTTGAGCTGCTTGGTATTCATGCCGATTGGATCGGCCATGGCGTGGGTCACCACGATCTTCTTCACGCCTGCTGCACGCGCGGCCTTGATCAAGAGCAGACACTCCGCTGCCGATGAATGCCCTGTCTCCAGCACCAGGTCGTGCTGCGCCACAACCTTGAAGACATCGACAACGCCATCGGTCACCTTTCCATCCACGACGACCGGCACGGAAGGCCGGCTCTCTTTGAAAAAGTTGACATGGTTCTGTGCATCAAATGTCGGCAGCCAGACGACCCGGGCCCGGTCACCAGTAAAAGTCATCATGCGTTCGATAGCAGCTACATTAAGTCCGCCCACGGCGCGGTTGAGCACAATCCCCCCGTAGCACCGTTGGCCTGTCAGTCGTTCCGCCAGCCACGCTCGATCGACCGTCATGGTGAAGTGATTCTTCATGACCAGGGCACCCATCCGGTTGGCCCGGGCAATACGTGCAATCTCGATGTCGGAGACCGATCGAGTGAAGCTGTCCGGACCGGAATGCACGTGAAAATCGATCACCCCTTCCAGTGGATTCGATTTGAGCGTGGTCGGGGCCTGGGCCCACGTCACCACGGATCCTCCACTCACAATCAGGCCAACCGCCAGGATGCCAGAGAGAATTTGAGACGCCACACGCTTACCGGTTTCGTTGCTCATTTTTGATCTCACGTTGCTACTTGAACAAGGGACTCGTTGGATTGCCTCCGGCCTGCATGTAGGCCAGCAAGTCGAGAATCTGCTCGCGATTTAAGCCGTTCAGCAGGTCCTCCGGCATGGAAGAGAGTTTTGAGGGGATCTTCTCATCCACCTGATTCTTGGGAATTGTCACGACCCGATTGGGGTTCAGCAGGTTCGGAATTACCTGGTACGCATCCGGCTCTTCCTTGAAGATCGTTCCACTCAGCACGCGGCCGTCCACCATCAGGAATTGGTAGGTTCTGAATTTTTCGTTCAATTCGGTCGAAGGAGCCAGGACCTGCTGAAGCAACTTGACCCCCTTATACTTCTTGGCGACTTCCGTCAGGTCAGGTGCCAGCTTGACTCCATTTCCATCAACCGAATGACACAGAGTACAACGTGCCGCAGCGAATATCTTCTTTCCCATCAGGAAAGAACGTCCCGACAGCTTCTCCGCGTCCGCTGCCAGGTCGTCCACTTTCCAGTTACGGACAAAACGAGCTTCTTTTCGAGCATCCGCCAGCAGCGCCTTGGCTTGCTCGGAAGTCTCAGCCACCACCATCTCTCCCTTCATCACGATCCAGTGTCCTGGAAAAGTGCAGACATAGGGGTAAACCCCTGGCTCGACTGGCGCGTTGAATCGCAACACATTGATCTTGGCCCTTCGAGTGGGACCGATCATCGGCGTGTTGAAGAGAATCTGCTCCCGTTCTGAGCTGGGGATGAAGTTCGAGTTGGCGAACTTCGGATCGCGAGCCATATTGTTGGCTGCCATCCCGACCGACTCCAATGCGCCTGGCAGCACGATCACGAGGTTGTGATCCGTTGCGTCTGGATTTGTGAAAGTCAGTTTGACAGGCTGCCCGGGCGTGACGAAAAACTGGTCCAGCGTGAACCGCATGCGTTCCGGCACACAGGAAATGGACACCTGCTTGAGTCCCTCCTGCTTGTCAAATTCAGTCTCCTCCGGCGTCCGACGCCGCTCCACAAACTCACTCGCTGCCTTGAGCCGGGTTAGCAGACGTGGAATCTCGGCATACTCCGGGTTCTGCTCCCAGTAGGGTCGCAACGTATGAGATCCGAGTGAGCAGCTGACAGCATAGTCCATGTGCTCGTCACGGGGATGCCGAATGGCTTCCAGGAGCACGTCAAGCGACGATCTGCCGCCGACGTAAGATGTCGCGACTACCGCCTCCAACCGGACCAGACCGTTGCCGTCATTCGCTGCCGCGCGCAACAATTCAATCGCGTCGGGGAGCTCGCTGTGCCAGTAGCGCAGCTGGCGCGTCGCCGCTGCGCGGGCATGATGCTCCTCGCACGCCAGGACTTCACGTAACAAGTCGGTGTTAACGGCATCGATGTTTCGGTACATCCAGATCGCTTCCACCTGGTGATGGCGAAACCGAGGATCCTCTCGGTCGAGACCATTGACCCAACGCTCCAGCGCCTGCTCAACCGCCACGGGATCCTTTTCACGCAGTTCCCGTTTTGCCCAATAGCGATAACGATACTCGCGGCGCTCGAGCAGCTTGAGCAATTCCTCGGTCGACGCACCGGCAATTCTGGGCGGGTCCATTAACGGCCGATCGACCGCCGTAATACGCCAGATTCGGCCTGACTTTCTGTCTCGCCGGCTGTCCCGCAGCGAATACTGGCTGTGGCCCTTGATCGGGTTGTACCAATCGCAGATGTACATCGCGCCCCGTGGGCCGTAACGAAGGTCGACCGGGATGAAGCTGAGGTTGGAGGAGTAAATCAAATCGGACTGGTACTGCTCGCGATAGTGATTCTGGTGTTCAACCCACTTGTGGATCTCCACACGGTTGGTCGGCTTATAGCGGACCTTGACGAAGTACTCTCCCTGCAGCTCCGCCGGAAAATGCGCCATGTCGATAAACTCCTGCCCACAAACTCCAGAATAAGCGGGCAGCCGTCCTGGCCGGCCGTGCGCTCGGGGATACTCGGGATTCAGGGAGTGGAAGGCAGAAGCAAAAATGGGATGGCTGGCCATGTGCTGACCCCAGTCGTCAAATGTCACGCCCCACGGATTCGTGCTGTGGTACATGCCAAAACTCGTCAGCCGCTGGGTGCTGGGCCGAAATCGGAACCAGCCGCTGTTGGCCAGGCGGACAGGTCCGTAAGGTGTTTCCACCTGGCTGTGATGAAAAATCGACTCACGCGCCATCAGGTCACCATCCGGTGTCCAGACAATGTCATGTAACGCGTGGTGCGAATCCTCGGTCCCGAAACCAGTAAGTACATGCCGTCGCAGATCCGCCTTTCCATCGCCGTCGGTGTCCTTAAGGAACGTCAGGTGAGGCGCCTCGGAAACGTAGACTCCCCCATCACCAAATTCAAATGAGAGTGGAATGTGCAGGCCGGTCGCAAATACACTGCATTTATCCGCTTTACCATCCCCGTCCAGGTCTTCCAGGATCAGCAATTCATCGTTGGGTTCGTTGCCAGGGTAGACATGAGGATAAGTCTGGGAGGTGGAGACCCAGAGTCGCCCCTTGCCATCCCAACGCATCTGGATCGGACAGGCAAGCTCTGGAAAGTCCTCCTCGGAGGCAAAACAGTTGACGCGGAAACGAGGGTCCACCTTGAATTCTGCCAGCTCGTCGTCCGGGCTGAGCCACTTGTTCGCACCCCGTGACTCCTCGGCAGCTGGCAGCGGGGGAGCGTTGGAATCATCAATCTCTGCTGGATTCTCTCCACCCTCCGCCAGCTTCCAGATCCGCTTGTCACGATTGTCGATCATCACGTCAAGCCGAGCCATGGCTGGAACAAAATCCAGCTGGCCGTATCGCTTGGATCGTCCACCTACATAGTAGAAGGAATTCACAGGCCGGTAGCGGTAATGAAACTGGCGGTTCTTCTCCAGCACTTCCTGCCTCAATTCCTCCCGGATCGGCGGCGCGCTCTCTTCAAAAAGGCCTCGATAGAGTGCCCTCGCGAAAGCCTGGTAACCTTGCTGATTGAGGTGCACACCATTGCGAGTGAGTGGCTCGTCGGATTGCTCAAAGGCCTCGTGGGTGGGCGCAAACAGATCGACAAAGCCAACCTGATGGCGTGCGGCAGTCGCCTTCATGACTGCCGTGTAATCCTTCAGCTGACCATTGTTTCTGCTGCCGGCGGACACCCCTTCAATGTCCTCACTGGCAATCGGTGAAAGCAACACGATTCTGGCAGCTGTCGAGCCGTTGTAGGCACGCGTTTTCAGCTCCGCCACGAACTTGTCAAGCCGCTGCTTAAACTCGAGAATCCCCTCGGCGCCGGCGAAGGATTCATTGAATCCATAGGCCGCCAGGATCACGTCCGCCCGCTGCACCGAGAGGTGCTGCGAGAGTGAACCAAATGCGTCGGGCCGCGGTTGCAGATCCACTTCGTCAGCTGACCAGGCAAGCGTACGGACAACCAGTTGTTTTTCCGGATATCGTTGCTGAAGAAGGGTTTCGAAGAAGCCCTCAAACTGCGCATAGTCCAGCAAAGTGTTGCCGATCAAGAGGACATGCTCGCCCTGAGAGAATTCCAGCGGCATCGAGGTTACTCGAGCGGGAACCTGCTTCGGTTGCGGCACCGAGTTGGCGTCGACCTTTAAGCCGACAAAGGACTCTGCCTTCGACGCTCCATCTTTGCCTTCCTGCTTGTTGTCTGTGTCCTGTCCGGACAGGGGGAACGTCGCGAACGTGCCGGACTGTGATATCAACAGGACCAGGCAGGTGCCGAGCAAGAAAACCTGAAGCACTCGGGAGGCCATCGATCACTCCAGTGACAGGGTTAGCAACAAGCAGAGACGACAGAATGCCGTCACCTGCACCATGCCGTCACCTGCACCATGATAGATGCTTGCTGGACCCGGCAAAACCGGCAGGTCGGATCGAGCTGGCCGATTATCGCAGGTCCTTGAGCATCGCGGCGCCAGCCGAGGCGAGAAAGATTGTATCCGTGCCGCCAACCAGCAGGCTGTAACCTCTCTCGATGTAGGGCCGAATCGCATTCACCGAAACGCCAAATATTCCCAGCGGAATATTGGCAGCCTGGCAGGCCAGCGTGATCTGCTCAATCGCGGCGGTGACTGCCGGATCATCGACCTGTCCCATCTTGCCAAGGCTGGCGGCGAGGTCATAGGGTCCCAGCAGAACTGCATCGACACCATCGACGGCCACGATCTGGCCAATGTTCTCAACAGCATCAGCATGCTCCGCCTGGACGATCACGCTAATCTCGTCGTTCGCCGACTCGACATATTCCTGGAAATTCAAACCATAGCCATGTGCTCGGGCCAGGCCAACTCCTCGCACCCCTGCCGGTGCATAACGAGCAAATCTGACAGCGTCGGCAGCCTGGGCTGCCGTATTGATCTGGGGAACGATTATCCCTGACGCTCCCAGATCAAGAACCTTCTTGATCGCCACTTCATCAAGCGCTGGAACGCGTACGATGCAGGCAACGCGTCGAGCGACGGCCTGCAAGATGGCCGTCAGTTCTGCGGATTCCAGCGGTCCATGCTCACCATCAAGAAACAGCCATTCGTAACCCAGCTCCACCATGATCTCCGCTACGGCTGCTGTCGGTAGCGTGATCATCGTACCGAGCAGCTGTTCTCCGGCTGCCAGGCGGGATTTGAAAGAGACTCGTATATCATCCATCGGTCAGCTCGTTTGTGAATGTCTGCCGGTCGTCTGGCTACTGATTCGTCACTCGCTGCGAATCCCCAACACTATCATCGGGTACAGGTGTTATGATTCGAACCCTTAAACGGTGACATCCGGATTACGCGCCTTGCCCTCGAACTCGAGTTCGACTCGAGCCAGTCGAATAAAGGCCTGGCCATCATTCACCTGCAGATCCCCCGACGTCTTTCGCCGCATCTCCACGCCGACACCGAGTCCCAAGCCAAAAGAGAAATTCGAGCCCGGAGTTCGGTTCACAAATTCACGCGGGAACTCGATCCGCTGCAGTTGCTTCTCCTTGTCATCTAACAACCGCGGCTGGAAGGCCAATGCCGCCAGTTCCTTGATCTCGGTGATCTGTTTACTGGTCGCCATGAACTGGAAATAGAGCATGCGGAATTCGAACTCAGCCAGCAAACGCTGCAGGGCTTGCTGAGAATCGGCGTCTGTTGCAAGTTCAATGGCCAACCGAAATCCGCCAGCAAAGGGGCTGCGTACTTCCTGGCCCAGCAAGACTCGCGCGTCAGCCGCAACCGTGACAGGATGGTCCTTGTCCGGCTGGAATAGCCCCAGTCCGACATGCTGCTGAAACTTATGGGCGCCAAACTCGCTGGCGTCCAGCAGGCGAGCACCGCTGCTATTTTGGTCCGCCGACAACAGATCCTGCAGAGTCCGCCAGCCCTTCGGGCGCGAGGGACTCTCGGCGGGGACAATAGGTTGCCGGCCGGCGAAATCCGTATTCGCCAGAATACGTGATTCGTCAAAGGCTGGTACGCGGGCCACATCGCCCGTCGATTCGACTCGCTCAGCCGTTGCCGGCCGCAGCCCCAGCAGGTCTCCCATCGGGCTCCGTCGCGATAAAGCCAGTTCCCGTCCACTTGGATCGGTAAACGTGCCGCGCGGGTCCAGGCCCAGCAGGTGAAAGATGGTGGCGGTCATGTGACCCGGATCAACTCGCTGGCTGGCTGGATAGGCACCCTGCTTATCACTGCTGCCGTAAACCTGGCCACCAGCGATGCCGGCTCCGGCCATGGCAAAGCTGAAGACCGAACCCCAGTGATCTCGACCTGACTTGGCATTGATCTTGGGCGTGCGGCCAAACTCTCCGATGGCAACAACCAGTGTTTCTGCAAGCAAACCTCGCTGGTCGAGATCTTCAATCAGGGCAGAAAAACCTACATCAAAGATCGGACAGAGTACATCCTCCAGCCGGTCATGATTCTGTGCATGCGTGTCCCAGAGGGGATTGTCGACGGCGTTGTCCCCTGGCTCGCGAGGCCAATTGACGTGAACCAATCTCACGCCCGCCTCGATCAAGCGGCGGGCCAACAAGACACACTGCCCCCAGCGATTACGTCCGTAACGATCACGAACGGCGGCTGGTTCTTCCTGGATATTAAAAGCGCGGCGAGCTTGACCCGATGTCAACAAGTCAAAAGCCTGCTGACGGTAGGTGTTGAACAGGCTCAGCGCACTGGCTCCCTCAAGATCCCGCAGGCGATCTTCCAGCTGCGCCTGCAGGGCACCTCGCTGCCGTAATCCATCGGCCGAAATACCGAGTGGTTCCAGGCCTTCTATCTTGTAGTCCGCTCGCGAGGGATCGCCGATAAACCGTTCGGGGGACCAGCGGGAACCCATCAGGCCGCCGGTCTGGCCGGCCGGCGTGACATTGTCATTCAGGCGAATCACATCCGGCACCATCACCGTGCTGAGAGCCGGCATCCGCTCACTTGGCCGGTAACGCTTCAACATCGACCCGAAATAAGGCCAGTCACTGGACTGGATCGTCCGCGCGTTGGGACCGACGTACTTGTTACCTGTCAGCACCCAGTGGCCGCTGGACGAATGGATATTATCGTCTGTGGACATTGAGCGAACGATGGCCAGTTTGCTGGCGATCGCCGCCACACGAGGCAACAACTCGCAAAACTGGATGCCGGGAACGTCGGTCTGGATTGGCTGGTAGACGCCACGCACCTCGACTGGCGCATCCGGCTTGGGATCAAAAGTCTCGTGCTGTGGCGGGCCACCGTTGAGGTACAGAAAGATCACGTTCTTGGCGCGACCGAAAGTAGGGTCGCTGCCAGCTGCAGCCTGGGCTGGCTGACCGACCAACTCGGCCAGCGACAGACCCGCCAGGCTGATCCCGCCGATCCGCATCAGTTCTCGTCGATTGTGTTGCGTCATTCAAGACACTCCATCATGCCATTCACCGTTACGACTTTCAGAGTCTTCCAGCCTGCTGTGATTGTACTCCAAGCTCCAATCTCTGACCTCTAACCAACCCAGATCGGACTGGACCAGGCCCTGCTGTCCGTTATGTTGAGTCACCCGTACATAGTACCAATCGGGTCCCAAAGCCTTCGCTCTGCGGTCGTTCCAGCGGACGCGAGCAGAATATTCCGTCGGTCCGACCAGCCGCTGAAGCATGTAACTCTCGCTGGTGAAGACGCCCGTAAAGGTGACGACGTTGTCGTCTCGCAAATCCGCCAGTCGGGCCTCCACCTGCTGTTCGATCGGCTTGCGAAGGTTGACCGACAGGAGCGCCTCGGGCCCACCTTCCAATTCCATGATAATCGCCTTCGCCGGGCATTGTGGTTGTGCAAGTCGCCCCAGAACAACTGGTCTGGAGCACCCCCCCCAACCGCGGCCAGTTCCGATTGCTCACGAACGGACGAAGCAACAGCGGCTGCCAGTGCTCCACCGACAAAGCCGCGACGACTGACCTCCAGGGGATTCATACATGCCTCACATACTCATATTTGAAAACATCGTGACCTGGCTGACAGAGATTAAATCAGGTCGTAGTCCTCTCGCGGCTGACGCCACAGCAGTCCGTTGGCTTCCCTGTCATTGATAAACTGCTCCCGGGAGGGATTCCACTTCAGTGCACGCCCCAGCCGGTAACCGATGTTTGTCAAATGACAGAGAGTGGCTGACCGATGGCCAACTTCTGCCGGGCAGATCGCCTGCTTACGGCTCTTAATACAGTCGATCCAATTACGGCGATGATCGTTACTCTGATAGACTCGCTGATCATCATCGCCAATCGGTGTCTCGAGAATAGAAACCGGATCGGTCTTGATCGACCCACGACTGACTTCCAGCCGTCCCAGTTCTCCTTCAAACGTGACATCCGCTGGCCCGCCATGGTACATCTCTATGCCACTGGCATAGGTCAACTTGAGCCCACGCTTCCCGCCATCGGTTGGTGGTTCTATCTTCACTGGACCGGAATGGTCCATTTCCAGCGCCCACTGCGCGATATCGAAATGGTGAGCACCCATGTCGGCAACAGCGCCGCCCGCATATTCCCAGTACTTTCGCCATGCCGGGAAATGGCGGTGGATGCCCTGCGGACAAAGAACCTGATGAAATCCGCGGGCCGGTGCCGGTCCCAGCCAGCGATCCCAATCCGTGCCTGCCGGTGTGGGCGTGTCGGGAAGGTCGCAGGCCATGCTGGGATCTCCGACGCCAATCCGGACCGTGTGAATCTTACCGAGCCGTCCATTACGGACTAGTTCTGCGGCCAGCCGAAAACGGCCACCGAATTCGCTCCGCTGCTGACTTCCGGTCTGGAAAATCACTTTGCTCTTGGCTATTGCCTCGACCATCTTGCGCCCCTCGACAACGTTGTGGGTCAGTGGCTTTTCGCAATAGATGTCGAGCCCGGCCCTGGCTGCATGGATCACAGGAATTGCATGCCAGTGGTCCGGGGTGGCAATCAGGACCGCATCCAGGTCCGGAAAACTTAGCACAGCCTGGTAATCTGCAAAGCTGGCGATCGCCTTGGAAGCCCCTTTCTCTGCGGCCCCGTACTTGGCGGTCACAGTCGCAGTCGCGTGCTCCAGTCGTTCCTTGACGACATCCGACAGGGCCACCACTTGCACATCGCCATAACCGAGGAAACGGGAAAGGTGCCCTCGCCCCATCATGCCAATACCAATAAAGCCCATCGTGATTCGATCGCTGGCCGCGGCACGACCCGCTGCCGGTGAACTGATGATAGCTGGTCCAGCAATCGAAATGGCCGCAGCACGATTGAATTGACGCCGCGTGAGTTTATCCTGGGACATACCATGGCCTCCTTACAACACTGCCTGAATCTTCAAGTCGGACCGTGATGCCAGTATAACAACTGCACCGGAACGACGCTTTTGTCCCGTCCCCCTAAGTTCCTCCGATCCTGATAAGGACACCTGATCGTGATTGACGCCGACCGACTGCTGGCAACTTTCCTCGATATCCTGCGGGTCGACAGCTATTACCCGAACGAGGATCCTGTTTTTGACATTCTCAAGCCCAAGCTACAGCGGGCTGGTCTGCAAATCACAGCCGACCAGCATCGCAACCAGCTCTGCTACTGGCCCGGTACCGGACCGCTGGCTGATAACCAACCGATCATGCTCTGCGCCCACATGGATACCGTCTGGCCCACACCCGAGATGGATCCGGTTGTGCGAGATGGCACTGTCCACAGCGACGGTTCAAGTGTGCTGGGAGCTGATGACAAGGCCGCAGTGGCTGCCATCGTGGAGGCAGTCGAAGCGATTCACGATGCCGGCCTGGATCATCCCCCGGCCGAGTTGTTATTCACGGTGGGCGAGGACATCGGGCATATCGGTTCCAAGGCCTTCGACATTGAGCCGGTAAGATCACGCATGGCCTTCATTCCCGATGCCGACGGACCGGTAGGCGGTGTGATGCTTGCCGCACCCTGGACGACGTCCATCCAGGCCTCCTTTCGAGGACGCGCAGCCCACGCCGGCATGGAACCGGAGAGCGGACGAAGTGCCCTGTCGATGGCCGCCATGGCAATCCAGGCCATGCAACTGGGGAGAATTGACAACGAGACAACTTCCAATGTGGGAACACTCAACGGTGGTGAAGCGATGAATATCGTACCAGCCGAGGCCGAGATGGTCTGGCAAGTGCGAAGCCTCTGCGAGGAGAAATACAAGCAGGTCCGTGACGAGATGATGACCGCTTGTCGTGAAGCTGCAGAAGCTTTTGATGGGACACTGGAAACAGAGCGGGTTGGCGGCACCAACGGCTTCCGTTTTGAGGAGGCCCACCCGATCATTCAGCGAGCCAGATCAGCAATCGCTGCAAGCGGCCTGGAACCCTGGACAGATGTGACCTGTGGGGGAAGTGATGCGAATGAACTCAATGACAAAGGTCTTGATGCAGTTGTGCTAAGTGTCGGCTACGTCGATATCCACACGCACCAGGAATCGATGCCGATTGACCAGCTGAATAAACTCAGCGAGGTCTGTTGCCAGCTGATTCTCGGCAGCTGAAGCAGCCCCGGCGCCGCAACCAGCTAACCGGCAATGGCCTATAATGGCTGAACCGCGATCTGTAACCCCGCAGCGCGGCTGCTGAATGACCTATTCTACCAAACACTTGTTGCCCCGGAGGTTCTCTGATGCTCTCGCTGCGACCACTTGCATGTAGTGCCATCCTGATCGGACTGACTGCTTCCACTCTGCTGCTGGCTGAACGGCCGAACAAGCGGCCAGCGGGAGAACCAAACGCTATTTCCGCCGACCGTTTGAATTCCGAAGGGGTGCGGGGTGAACTGGGACACCGACTCGGCCAGGTTATCACGATCGAGGGCAATTACCTCGACGGGGACACGACACGACAGAAGGCACTCAGCGGCGTCCTGCTGCTGGCTATCACGAAGGTCAATGGGAAACGCTTAAAGGCCAGACTGCAGATGCGATTCAACAACGCGCCGGGTGTCGCTCGGCCCCGAGGCGCTGGCGACACGCCATTCGTGCTGGTCGGATACGAAACCGGCGGCTTTACGGGATTGCCGGCAGAGGCCTTTGATCATATCCCCGCGGTGGCAACCACCGAGTTCCACTTTGAGTCTCTCTTCACGGTGCTGGTCGACAAGAGCAATGGCAACTAGCGCCGCGGCCAGGACTCTAGCTGAGGTGGAATACCCGGTCCATGTTGTCGGAGATCTCCTTCAGGCGATCGGCTCCGCCACCACCAACTTCTGCTGCACACCAGCCACGGAAATTGATCTCACGTAAAGCCAGGCAGACATCGTCAAAATCGATGTCCCCTTCACCAATCTTGGCCCAGGCATCGTCCTGGCGATGAAATCCCTTCACATCCAGCTTGATAACTCGCTTGCCAAGCCCGCGAATCCAATCGCCCATGCTGCCGTACTTCCAGTGATTGCCGATGTCGAACTGCATGCCGACCAGTGGCGAGTCGAAGGCATCGACATAGCGTCGATACTTGTCGACGGTCTGCTGATGGTCGCCGCCATGGTCATAACAAAACTGGTTCCAGACATTTTCGATGGCAATCGCCACGTTCAGTTCCTTGGCCAGGGGAACCGCCTTGGCAATATTCTCCACGCTGCGGTCCCACACCTCCTGCTCAGCACCATCCTTGCCATGACCGACAACCAACAGGGCCGTATCGCCACCAACAGCAGCTGTATCTCGAAGAGCGGTCTGCAGGTCTGCCAGGGCCTTCTTGCGAACCTCCGGATTCGGGTCGCTGTGCCGGACCTGCCAGTGCGTTGAACAGACCGTGCCATCCACCGGCAATCCGCTGTCGGCACTTGCCTTGCGCGTTTCGGCCACATCCATCCCCGGCGAGTTCATCTCAATGGCCCCAAAACCGGCAGCCTTGGCAGCCTTGAACTTCTCGGTCAGGGTTCCTTTGACACCCACCATGCCAATCTTGAGCGTCTTGAACAGACGCCGCTTCAGGCTGACCTTCTTGTCCGCAGCAGCAACGGTCACGAGTGGTGCAGTCGCAAGTGTAGCGGCAGTACCCTGGATAAAGTGGCGGCGATGCAGTTGATAGGCCATGGAAAACAGGTCCTTCAGGAGATACGAAAACTGGTGGTGTTGGAAAACCGTATTCTAATCGATCCAGCAGCGGATCCAAGCAGTTCGATCCTGGCAGGAGAAGTCTTTATTCTTCCTGGAGACAGTAAAGAGCCTTGTCGGAACGCAGAAACAACTGGCCGTCGCTGACTGCCGGACTGCCACTGAAATCGCTCTCATCGCCAAGCTTGTTGTGTGCCAACTGGCTCATCTCTGGAGTCGCTGAGAGCACATAGGTGCCACCGTAGCGGCTGACAGCATAGATCTTGTCTTTGACCAGCAAGGCCGAGGCATAGAACTGACCACCCACCCGCTTGCGAGTGACTTCCTTGCCTGTCTTGGCATCCACACAGACGGCCATGCCACGCTCGGTAAACCAGTAGAGATGATTTTCTGTAAGAACTGGGGATGAAACGTATGAACCGCCGGTCGTTGACCAGAGCGGTTTTGCTTCACCAGCGTCGCTTTGGCCGTCCAGCTGGATCGCTGCTCGACCCCCCGGCCCACGGCCGCCAATCACGTAGACCATGGTGCCCTTTTGAACCAGGCTCGGACAGGCATTGGTATCGACGCTGTTGAGAGAATACCAGTTCAGCTTGCCACTGCCCGGGTTCAGGCTCCAGACCTCAGAGACCACGGAAACCAGCAGTTCCTCAATACCCGCTTTGTTCTTCATGAGCAGCGGTGTCGCATAAGACCGACCCAGCGAACTGGCTTTGGTAGACCAGACCTGCTCTCCGTCCGACTTATTCAAGGACACGATCGACTGGCTTTCAGAAGCGGCCGTCACGATCACCTGGTCCTTGTAGAGAATCGGGCTGGCGGCCGAGCCGAACATGGCGGCTCCGGTACCGACACTCTTCGTCCAGATCTGCTTGCCCGCCATATCGAAACAGACCACGCCGGTCTTGCCGAACAGCACGTAAATATTCTTGCCATCAGAGACTGGCGTATGAGAGGCAAAGCCGTGTGATGCGCCAAAGGCCGGACCGCCAGCCTCGGCAATTTTCGATTCTACTTTGGTCGCCCAGTCGGTCGTGCCGGTCTGTCGATTGACACTTACCAGGTGACGCGTGACGCTGGCAGCAGTACCGGTATAGCAGGTCACCAGGACCTGGTCGCCAACAACGATCGGACTGGAAAAACCCTTGCCAGGCAAATCCAGCTTCCACTTCAGGTTCTTCTCAGTTCCCCATTCGACGGGTATCTTCTCGTCACTACTGACGCCCTGGCTCTGCGGCCCTCGGAATCCACGCCAGTCCTCGGCCGATAGCCAGCTTCCACTGCCCAGTAATGTCAGCATCACTGAGGCAACCAGAAGTCGGCACAGTCGCGGGGAAGCAGCGTTCATGAGGGATGACCTTTCAGTGAAACAGATAGAACGTTTGGAAATCGCACTGGCACAGGGATATGCCAGACAGTTTGTTCAGGATTTCGCCAGGCACTTGGCCAGGTATTCACGGGAGCGGTTAATCTCGGCCGTGACTTCAGCCGTCGTATCCAGGATCGGAATGCCGCGGGGAACTGGGTGCATGAAAATCTCCACCCACCGATCATACTTGGTGGCCGCCAGGGCCTGCAGCAGCGGACGGAAATCAAGTGTCCCGCGACCCGGCATCTGCAACAACTCCTGCTCCTTGGGAAGCTTGGTGTGGCATCCCATTCCATGCTCCCAGGCATAAAACACCTCGATCCCGCCCTGCAGGTCGCGGATCAAGCTGGTCAGCAGCTTCTCGTCTTGTGGCAGGTGGTAAGGTGCCATGGCCACAGCAAGATGACGTGATGGCCTGAGCTCGATCAGCCATTTGAGTGAGTCGGGTGTGTCGATAAGATTTCTGGCGTGATTTTCTATGGCAATCGTGACACCGGTCTCCTCGGCCACCGCCAGGTGCGGTTTCATCTGTTCCACGAAGACTGCCACTGCGGCCTTCAGCTCACTCCCTGTCAGGCCGGTCGGGCCCTTGCCTCCACATACGATAGTCGTGCAGCCAAGTCGTTTGGCCAGTCGCATTTCGTCCTGGATGCCAAAAGGACCCAGCTTGTACTGGGTAATACACCCCAGCCGGACCTTGTGCTGCTTCAGCAACGCTGCAAAGACCTGTTCACCCAATTCATCAAGTTGCTCTCGCTGGTTCCCGTGGCCCTTGGGCCAGATATCGAGTGTGCTGGCTCCGACTTTTCGGACCTCCGGAAGAATTTCATTCAGCGCAGTGAAACCATACATGCTGGAAGCGAGCATGTAGTTTGGCTTCCAGTCGGTGTCGGCAGCCAGCGTCGCCAGCGACGGCGCCAAGAACGCTGTGCCAGCTGCTGCGGTTGCCCCCAGGAATTGACGGCGATTCGCGTTGTTGAAAGGTGCTTGTCTCATTGCCAGTTGATCCTGCATTCTGTTTCTCACCATTAGACGACTTCAAAGCCGCTTCTTTGCTGTCGCGACAACAGGCCGTTTGCCTCCGCGTCAGCAGGAAACTCTTCCTGCTCCGGATCCCATGTCAGCGATCGACCCAGTCGCTGTGCAATATTCCCCAGGTGGCAGGTACTGACGCTACGATGCTGACTCTCGACGTCCGAGATCGGTGTCCGACCGGAACGGATGCAGTCGAAGAAATTTCCCATGTGGTTCGTAATGGCATCCAGCTTGCCGGCCCGCGGTGGTCGATCCAGGTTATCGAAATCGTAGACCCCGAAGTCCTCGCGATTGAGTGGATTCTGTTTCAGCTCCTCGACTGGCTTGCCCGAGACCACCCCTCGATTCACAAATATGCGACCCTCGCTGCCGTTGAACATCACGCCGTTGCGACCGTAATCGACAACACGCATCGTTACATCATTGGCATACTTGTACTTTGCCTCAAAATCCAGGGAGACGTTATAGCCGTCCGCTGTCTCGGGGTAGCTAGCCGTCCCGTCAATCTGCACCGGCAGCGAGTTGATACCCCACTGAGCAATATCGAGGTGATGTGCTCCCCAGTCCGTCATCTGGCCGCCGGAGTATTCGTACCACCAGCGGAATGTGTAATGCGATCGTTCCGGGATGTACGGTGTGTCCGGTGTCTGCCCCTGCCAGAGATTCCAATTGAAGTTCTTGGGAACAGGAAAGGTCTTGAACGGGCCCCCCACCTTGTTCTTGCCAAGCACCACGTCGACATGCTGGAGCTTGCCGATCCGTCCTCCGCGGACAAGCTCGATTGCCAGGCGGAAGCGAGAATCACTGCGTTGCCAGCTACCCACCTGGAGTACCTTGCCTGTCTCACCGACGACCTTGCGCAGCAACTTGCCTTCCTCAATAGTCAGCGTCAGCGGTTTCTCGCAATAGACGTGCTTTCCGGAACGCAATGCGTCGACCGCCATTTTTACGTGCCAATGATCAGGCGTCCCGATTAGGATCACGTCCAGATCATCTCTGGCCAGCATATCCCGATAGTCTTCAAAAATGGCCGGTGTGCTGCCAAAGCTGGAACGGCCCTGCTCTCGCACATGCTGGTCGACATCACAGAGTGCCACGATGTCGGCATACTGTCGGGCTTGGACGGTGATTACCGTTCCCTGGTACCGCAGGCCGATCGTACCGACACGCAGACGCTCGTTGGGAGATTTCGGCTTCTCTTCCTGGGCTGTGGCCGACAGGTGCAGTCCGCCAGCCGCCAGCAGGCCACTGGCCGTTGCCATGAACTGGCGACGATTCGCGGATCGTGTGTGTGTCATCCTCGGTCCTCGTTCGACCTCTGCTCTCGTTCCTCCACGGAACGTGTCCAGTTGCCATCTATTCTAACAGCCGGCGTCATCGGCGTAGTTACCTGCGCTTGTTTCAATGGCTTTGCCGGCGCCTCGTCCTTCTTCTCAGCCGTCGACGATTCCAGCTGGCTCAGAACAATCGTGAGCACCAGCAAGCAACTGGCACAGATGGCAATCAGGCTAAACGACTTCTTCACGCTGCTGCGGCTCGCCATTCGGCCGACCAACAATGGAATGACAGCCCAGCCAATTCCACCGATGCAGAAGAACAGTCCGATAGCGCGGCCTGTGAGCGTGGGATCCACATGTCCCACCAACTGGGCAATCAGGATCGGAAAGATTGGGCCCAGGATCAATCCAGCCGCCACCACCAAGAACCCAGTCATCCGTTCTGTGGTGCTGCGCATCAAGGCCAGCAGCACCACCACCAGGGCGACCGCCATGCCAATCAGAACAGTGTGGTCAGTCCCTACTGGAATACCCAGGGCGGCAATCAAGCGTGAAACGGTGAACGACAGCCAGAAGGCCGACAACATATAGGAAGCTCGCTTCTCCGATGCCCCGCTGTCCATCATCAATGTCGTCGCCCACGCTGCAACGCTGGCTTCGACTGGCACATGAAAGAAGAAGGCGAAACAACAGACCAAGACCAGCTTGTCCGACAACAGGTCGGCAAATGTCAGGTCCGATGTTGCTGCAGCTGGTGGTGCTATGCGACCCCAGTCGACGGCGAAAGTCAGTACCAGGGGTAAAGCGATCAAACCGGCGAAGGTCAGGAATGTTCGTCTCAAGCCCAACCTGCGGAGACAGTAGGCAATGCCGATCGGCATCAGGAACGCGCCCATGCCAAACACAAAATCACCGAGGTTCATGGCAAACGACAAGCGAGTGGCAATTTCGTCCAAAGGTAAGAAGGCAGGGCCCTGGGTGGCGTTCAGGACGTTCACTGCAGCTGACCAGCCGGTTCCCAGTAGCAACACCGAAACTACGGCCATGCGATAGGACTTGAGGTGCGCCAGCACGATGACACTCAGAATCAACAGGACCAAGCCGCCGGCGACTACCGACTGCGGTCCAAACTTGTCGGCAAACACGCCGGCTGCAAAGGCCATCGGAATCAGTGTGAAGCCGAAGACGCTTACCAGGCCGCCCATGCGGGCTTCGTTTATGTTCAGTTGCCGTGCCAGCGGTACCTTTATGCTGCCCAGCAAGGCATGACACATACCGGTCACGGACAGCGCCAGCACCTGCATCGTGGTCAGATTAATGTCCATCAGAATATTCTCCCTGAGAGGATCATGCACTCAGTCTACAGGTTCTGCGTAAGAAGTCATCTCCGCCAAACAAAGACAGATCGGGGTGGAGCAGCAATGAATGCGAGGCCGGACTAGCGATCGAAGTAGATGGCTGCATAAGGAAGAACATCCGGAGGGCCCACCACGGTCAATCGGTCACCCATTTTAAGTGTCACGTAACCGTGTGAAACGAGTGCATGGCCATCTCGCGTTACCGAGAGGATCAAGACACTATGGGGCAACTTGAGATCGCGGATCGGAATACCGTCCAATGTACGATCCAGGACTTCGACCTCAATCACTTCTTGTTCCGGATCGAGATCCAACAGGATCGAGGTTGCTGTTGGTGAAGTCACAAAGTGCTCCAGCAGGCTCACGATCGACGTTTTCGGGCACATCACCAGCGCGCCAAGCTCATGACAGGTCTTGCCATACATGAGACTGTCTTCAAGGCGAACGATCAGGCGTTTAACGCCAAACTTGTCGTAGTTGAGATTGCAGATCTGGACATTCTCTTCGTCAGTCAGCAAGCTGATCAGGGCATCTGCACGCGACAACTCGAGTGGTTCGAGCGCCTGCTCGGACAATTCCGGAATTGTCACCAGGGTAATGTCTGGATCTTCCACTTCCTCCTCGACTTCACCATCAACGACCAGGGTGACATCCCAGCCATGTGAAACCAAACGCTGGGCCAGCATCAACGGCTGGCCAGTTTTGTGGCCAAGGATGACGGCAATATGTGACCCGGCAAACGACGTACCCGCGGCATGTTCGCGCTGCTCGCCCGCCATCGCAATCGCCCATTTAAACAGCGGAGGGCCAATCACCTGGTTGATGATGATCACAGCAATCAAGAGAGTTGCCAGGTCGCGACCCCAGCTAAACTCAACCTGGGCCGCAATCCCGCTCGCCAGTCCAATCCCAACACCCGCCTGGGTCACGAATCCGAGCCAGGTAATCCCGTTGTCTCTTGGTGAATCACCCGCCGCCAGGCCGCCCAGATAGCTGCCAACAACCAGGCTTAACATCCGAACTGCCAGCAAGACGAACGCCACCTGCCAGGCCTGCGCGAGAACACCCAAGTCGACTGCCGCTCCGGTCAAGGTAAAGAATGCCAGGTAGACTGGCGGGCCAACCTGGAAAAGAACCCGTGAGAATTCGCTGCGATAGTTACTGAAATTCGTCACCAGAATGCCGGCGATCATGCAGATCAGCAGCGGCTCGATGAAGATTGTCGTCGTCATGTGTGCGTGGGTCCAGCCCTCCAACCATTCCGCGCCGACAAACGTCCCGAATCCCACCGCCACCATCAAGACACCCTTCGCCAGTTGATGCATGGGCTTAGCCAGGATGAAAACAAGCAACTTCCAGAGAACACAACCAATCACGACGGAGAGGGACAATTCCAATAACAACAGGAACAAGAATCCGGCATCGATCGAGGTTTCAGGGCTTACCGCTGCATGAGCAAACTCCACACAAATCGCAAACAGCATGATCACAATCACATCCTTGATCACGGTCACTCCCAGAACCGTTTGCGTGACCGGCCCCTTGGCACGCAACTCGTTAACAATGGCAATTGCACTTGATGGCGAACTTGCCAGCAGGATCGTTGCTGTAATTCCCGAAACGGCCAGCCGTACAGCTTCTGATTGATCCTGTAATATCGGCATGTAGGACGTCAATACGTACATCACAGCACTGCCACCGATCATGGTCACCACGATCTGACCAGTTGTGACCCAGCTGATGCTGCGAAACCGATCACGGTATTCCTTCAACAGCAGCTCGTTACCCGCCGCAAATGCAATCACAGCCAGCGCAATCTGGTTGATGAATGCCAGTGACGTTACTGCATCCCGATCGATCAGCCGCAGCATGTCCGGGCCGCAGAAGAAACCAGCCGCCAGGAAGCCGGTGATGAGCGGGAGATGAAAAACGGCAAACAACGTGCCGATCCGGGCTGCAGCCAGTGTCATGACCACAAAAACGGCCAGGATTGGAATTAACACTCTAACGACATCAGGGATCACAGCGGGTCTTGTCCGGACGGCCTATGGCGGGTAAAGAGAGTCGCAATAACCGGCAGCAGACAGTTCACACAGCCGTAAAGCCAGCATGCCAGTTGACCCTAGGATGGCAGAAAGCCCACATACCTTGAAAGAGCAATTTACGCCCCCACAGGATTCGCCGTTCACTCCCCGCCCCAGCATCGCTAGAATACAAGAGCTAATCGATCACCACCTGTTCTTTAAGGAACTGGCATATGCTACGCCACGCCACAGTCTTTCTGCTGGCCCTGCTGATCACGCCCGCAATCACGGCCCTGGCTCAGGACAAAGACGCATCCCCTGAGGTCCAATATCAGCAACTGGTAAATCAGTTCCGCACAGCCCAGATGGAACTCTCCAAGGCCTATCGGGCAGCAAAGACTCCCGCGGAACAACTCGCCCTGCGTAAAAAGATGTCGACCATCGGGGTTGATTACACGCCCCAGTTCATGGCACTCGCAAAAGCCCATCTCAACGATCCAGTGGCCGTCGACGCCCTCAGCTGGATTGTCACCGGTGCTTCTCGCTTTGGCGGAAAGGAAGCGGATGAAGCTCTGCAGTTGCTCGCCGACCATCATATCAAGAATGAGAAACTCGCCGTGATCTGCGAACGGTTGCGAAACAGTTCGCTCCGCGGGGCCATCGGATTCCTCGAGACGGTACTCGAGAAAAGCCCGCATCATGACGCTCAGGGGCATGCCTGTTATAGCCTGGCCTACAAGTTGAAGCGGTCTGCTGGCAACACACCAGCGAATCTGGCAAAAGCCGAAACTCTTTTTGATCGCCTCGCCACAGATTTTGCTGACGTCAAGACGCGTACCAGCACACTCGGTACCGTCGCCACATCAGAGTTGTTTGAAATTCGAAATCTCAGTATCGGTAAACCGGCACCAGAGATTCTTGGCCATGATATTGACGGAGTCGAATTTAAATTGAGTGACTATCGCGGACAGGTCGTCGTGCTCGACTTCTGGGGCCACTGGTGACCGCCCTGCAGGGCCATGTACCCACACGAGCGGTCGCTCGTAAAACGTCTTGCAGATCAACCCTTCGCCCTGCTCGGGATCAACAGTGATAAGGATCGCGACGCTCTCAAGCAGACGCTCAAGGACGAAAATATCACCTGGAGATCCTTCTGGAATGGCGGCAGTACGCGGGGGCCGATATCCACGGCCTGGAATGTACGGGCCTGGCCAACGATCTACGTGATCGACCACAAGGGTGTCATCCGCTACAAGAATGTACGCGGAGTAAGGATGGATGCGGCGGTCGATGCCTTGCTGGCAGAAATGAAGGCCGAAAAGAGCGACAGCGGCCAGTAAAACTGTGCCGCTTTCGTTTCTTGTCGCTGTCGTCTAAGCCCTGGATTGATTCAGGTGGTTAGAACGAGTAGATCAGGTCGGCGGTCATCGTCCACTGGTCACGCTTAGTCTGGCCATTGAAGATGCCATTGACGTTGAAGACGTCCGACGTCACATCGGACCAGTCCCAACGCAGCTCGCTTCTCAACACCCAACGATCATTTGGCCGCACGTGCACTCCGCCGGTGATACCGACATAGTTGCCACCGTTGACCTCTTCATCAACTGCAATACCCAGTACTCGGGCATTGTCCTGGTCGCGGAACCACTCAACCCGCAAACCACCGGAGACCTTGTCGCCATAATCGTAGATCAGGTAGTTCGTTATTCCGTACCAGCGGGCTTCGGATAGTGTTCCCGTCGTGTCGTGCGTTTCCATCCCCTCGCCGTAGCCAAGATCAGCCTGCAGGATGTAAGTACCGCGTTCGCCAAGCTTACGGCTATACTTGGCCGTGGTGACAGTCACGTTTCCGGCCATCGGATTACCATCATCGTCGACGTAACGATGGTCATCGCCCGTGTGGACATTGACCGAGAAGGAATGTCCTTCAAGGTCAAAAGCGAATCCACCAAGAATCGACAGGTCATTGTCGGCATCCTCGAAATTGTCCCAGCCGCGGGTAAAACCGCCTGAGATCCGCATGCCGTCATTGATAATGTTCGTGCTGGCCAGCAGGCCGGTGTGAGTGAACGGCTTCGCGTAGAGCCTGCTGTAGGTATGCGAATAGAAGAAGTTCTCCTTCGCCATCACCGACTCGTGTCCGAGCGGTGAATAGAAATGTCCCATGCGGATTTTCATTCCACTTGAAATCGGTGTTTGCAGGTCGACGTAAGCCTGCGGCATCGCCAATCCGTAGTACGGCGCCGCACCCGTCGCGTTTAGTCGCTTGACGTTGGTCGGATCAACACTGTTCCAGTGGGGGCTGCCATCCAAACGGGTCTCTAGTCCCCGTGCCGTGGTATAGAAATGGTCGGTACCGTAGAGCAGATCAACCCGCCCGTCGAGCGCCCAGCCCTTCTTATTCCGTTTCCGATCTGGCGTTTCCAGAATCATGTAGAACTGGTTCATCTGGAACTCGTCCGCCTGGTCGTTGAAACCGATTGGCAGATTGCTCTGGCTCAATGGCGAATTGAAGGCAAACGTGTAGCCAAAGTCGACCCAACCGGAATAGTCCAGCCAGCGGTCCTTTTTGCCATTATCCGCCTGCTTCATCGCGTCAAACAACTGATAAAAGGACGCGGGTTGCTCAACACTCGGCGTGTCCTGAATCCTTACGGTGGTGATCGGCTCAGCAGCGGGTGCTGGGGCTAGTGCCGGCGTCGGTACCGGTGCCGGTGCCGGGGTTATTGCCGGTGCCGGTGCTGGTTCTGATACCGATTCCTCGACAAACGCTCGCTGAACACCTCCGTCATAGGTTGTTGCGGTGTCGTCGGCCGTAACTACTGGGGCCGGGGGCGTTGTCCCCTGATCGGATACCCGTTCCGTTGCCTGAACAGGTATTACCGGTGCCGGAGGCGTTTCCGGGTCATCCGCGATCGCAGACACCGTGGTCAGCATGGCGATTGACAGGAAAGAAAGCATTCGACCGGTGAGATTCGACATCTTTGTGTCTCTTTATGCTGAACAGCCGTGTTTTCGAACCCGAAGAGGGCTACGATCCGCGTAAAGGGGCCGGTCCTGCGGCCCATAACGGAATTATCGGAGGCAACGGTCGAAGACTTTGCGCCAATAGTGCCTTTGGGAACGATTTTTGGGGACGTTCCGACTTTTCCCCCTGTTCTGGCTTTTCCTCCTGTTCTGACTTTTCCTCCTGTTCTGACTTTTCCCCCTGTTCTGACTTTTCCCCCTGTTCTGCCAGACACCCCTGGCTACCTGAACTGCGCAGCCGGCACATTCACAAAAAAAGCGTGCCCGCTCCCATCAAGAAGCAGGCACGCTCGTGCAAAATTGGTTAACTTCTGCTGGCTAGTTAGTTCAGGTCGCTGAACACGTCATCGTCGGCCAGCAGGTCATCCCCTTCGCTGACTCCGGCGAAGACCGCTTCGACCTCGTCCCGCCAGCTATTCTCGCTGCCAGTGACGGCCGTTCGCTGCTGATCGCCAACCCAGTCGGCAATTGCGGCGTCCGTTGCACTCGCTGCAACCGGCTCGGCTCGTGCCTCAACTCGCTCACTCGCCACGTCGTAGCGGAAGCTGGCCAGGGCTGCCAGGGATTCGCCTTCTGCACCCGCCTCGGCTTCACCGGTCGGTCCACCCGCGTCGCCGACATTCAGCCGGTTGATCACGTAGAGGGCATCCTGCGAGGTAATCGAGAAGTCACCGTTGGTGTCGGTCAGGAACTGGCCGTTGACGACCAGCGACTGAGAATCCTGGTCCAGTACCAGAACTGACTTGGCACCAGTCGTGTTCAACTCGTTGATAACCGCCAGGGCATCGGCCGGACTGATATTCCCATCGGTGTTGACGTCCAGTGGCTGGGTCGGGTTCTGATAGATCGAGAAACCGAATAGCTCGGCGATATTGACTTCGTCCGTACCGAAGGCATTCCCTACCGTATTTACTTCGTGGTAAGCAGCCGGTGTGATGTCACTCTCAATCAGGTAGATCCCCGGAGCATCCTGGAGATGGTTGGTGTTGACCGTCATCAGGTCAAAGGACGTGATAATGTTGTTCAGGTCAGCATCCAGTTCCTGCTCAAAGATAGTCTGGCTCAGGTCAATGCCCATCTCGTCGCTAAAGACGGTCGGCGAAACACCCCGGATTCCCAGCTGGGTCTGCAGCGTGCCACCGGCGCTGAGTTGCATCGATTCATCCTCGACCGTACCGACGTCCAGGATACCCGGCATGGCGACAAGCAGTTCGACCAGGCCCGAGGTACTGTTCTGACTTGGTACCACGACAGTGTAGTCGCCAGCCGACAGTCGGTAGACCGAATAGGCCCGGCTGTTATCGCCGCCATAGTTATTCAGCTTGAGCGGGGCAACTGCGGCTCCATCGTTATCAAGAACCTGTGGCGATCCCACCTGGAGAGTTTCTCCCGGAGCAGCGGCTGCCACAAACTGCAAGTCCAGCGGTCGGGTGTTGTCCGAGACGCTGAAGTCGAAGATTGCCACGTTGACCGCACCCGTCGCAACATCGCCCGGCTCGGCATGCAGGATGTGTCGCGTCTGCAGGCCACGCGGGTTTCGATCGTCGTTGATGATCGTGATCTTGCCAATATTGTCGATATCGCCGTCACCGTTACGATCGCTGAAGGAGACATCTCGCTGCGTGCCTTCGGCACCTGCACTGTCGACGGTATTGAATTGCAATCGCAGTTCTTCGTGTCGTTCAAAGTCGGTGTCACCATTCACGGTGACCGCCACGGTCTGTTCCTGGTCGCCCGCGGCAAAGGTCACGGTGCCAGAGGCATCAGCATTTTCAAAGTCACTGGCATCGGCACCACCGAGCAGGACTGCACCAGCCTGCGTAAAGTCGATGCTCACAGCCGTGTCGACCTGCTTGGTCAGTATGACGTCGAAGGTCGCATCCGCCGTGCCGCTGTCACCTTCAGCCACAACCGTGTCGAAGACGATGACCTCGGCCTGGTCGTTGTTGTCAACGTCCACGCGTCCGGTCGAATCCTCGATTGTGACATCGCGATGGTCGGCTTCCAGGTCAATCAGCTCGACCGTGAAGTACTCGTCCAACTCGACAATCTGGTCGCCATTGACCACGATGGAAATCGTCTTGGTCTCGCCCTGGGCACCGACGAAGGAAAGCGTGCCAGTCTGCGTCTGGTAATCGTTGTCACCGATCACACCACCGTCAGCCTCGACGGCAGGATTGTCGGTCTCAGTCGGATCCGGAACTTCGCCGTCCCGCGTCTCGTAAGTCAGGGTGACCGGCACATCGACGTCGTTGTCCAACGTCACCACCAGGGTTGCCAAAATGCTGCCCGCATCCGCTTCAATAACGGTGACATTACCAATCGTGAAGTCAGCATCGTCGTCGTTATCGATCCAGACAAAATCGGTCGGCTTGGAAACAGTGATTGCCGGCACATCGGGCGTGCCAGCGTCACCATCGTCGTCCACCAGCTGATTACGACCAAGGAACTCGAAACCGGTCAGGTTGACGCTCAACCACTCGTCCAGTTCGACGATGTTGTCGATATAGACCGGGATCGTGATCGTCTGGGTAAGGAGGCCAGTGTAACCAGGCGTTGTTAGTGGATCCTCGTGCTGCAGGCCATCGTTGATGTCCTCAAAGTTGAGAACGCCTTCGGTGTCGTCATAATCGTGATCATCAGCCAGGCCGGAGTTGACGAAGTCGTATTCGCCCGTTGCCTTGAAGGGCGGAATGATCGCCGGATCGTCATTGTCAGCCGTGCTGTTAATGCCAAGGTACTCGGCAGCGATGGCGAGCGGATCGTTGTTAGCCAGAGCGGCATTGTTGATACTGCTGTAATCGCCATTGGCCGTAGCAAAAGTCATCAAGATCGGAACATCGACAGGATTCGACAGGGTAACCGTCAATGTGGCGTCGGTGATACCGTCACCGTTGACATCATCGTCTTCTCGGAAGAAGTCCTGGTCCGCGGTAATCGTGATGTCCGCGGTGTCCGTGTTAAGCACATCGATGCGGCCGGTAGCGACCACATCGGTATCGGTCGTCGCTTCGACGAACGTGTCGCTAACCGTTACGGCACGACCTTGAGCAACAGCCTCGTCCAGTCCGACACTGAGGAACTCATGCAGTTCCACAATGTCATCGTTCGAGATGGCCACGGTGATCGCCTGATCGGCGGTGGTTTCGGCAGCAAACGTGACAATCCCGGTCTGGGTCGTGTAGTCGTTGAAGGCGGCCAGTGCGGTACCGTCGAGCGTCTGGAAGTCAACCGTCACCGGCACGTCGACGTCGTCGCTGAGTGACACCTGCAGGGTCGCGGTTAAATCTTCCTCGTTGATCGTGACATCGTTGATCGTCACGTTGGCCGAATCGTTGTTGAGGATATTGACCTCGCCGGTGGTGTTTCCGAAGGATACGTCGCGGGCGGTGTCAGCCGGGTCACCGATTGCGATCAGGTTGCTGAGCAAGACATCCATCGCTTCGTCCAGTTCGACCACTCCGTCACCGTTGACCGGAACGTCAACGGTCAGGGTCAGGTCGGCGCCATCAGCATTCGAGAAAGTCAGCGTTTCATCCACAGTGTTATAATCGTCGTCACTGACAAGCGGACCGGACTGCGTTGCCACGCCATCGGCTCTATCAGCGGCAGTCACAACATTGATGTCGTCACTGTCGGCGTCGGTCAGCACGTTGACATCGACCGGAGCACTCAGGGTGACGGTCAGCGTGGCGAGACTCTGGCCGCTATCACCCTCGGTAATGGATACTGACTCCTGGATGGAGACGGTGGCCGAGTCGTCGTTCTCGACAGTGGCAACACCGCCGGGATCGGCGAAGCTGAGAGAAACGTTGCGGTTATTGGCGGCCTGGCCGTCAATATCGGGAGCGTCGATGGCAGTCAGGTTGACCGAGAAGTTTTCAGTCAATTCGACCACGTTGTCGCCGTTAACACGAATGCTGATTGTCTGGGTTTCACCCTTGGTTCCGGCAAACACGATTGAACCCGTCTCTGCGACGTAATCCAGTTCACCGGAGAGCGGGTTCAATGCATCCGCATTCACATTTGTCGCTATTGGGGCACCGGCATCGTCAACCGATCCGTCAACAGTCGCGTAGTCGACAATTACCGGCACGTCGACTGCGTCGTTGAGCGTGACAGTGAAGATGGCGTTGTCGTGACCGTGATCATCTTCGGTAACCGTGATGTCATTGATCTGGAACGTTGCCGTATCGTCATTTACGACCGTAAAGGAGTCAGTCGTCTGGACAATCCTAACGACGTCCACATCTGCCGTGCCAGCATCATCATCATGGTCTACTTCGGCGGCGGCATCGAGGTCGTCGGCATCAAGGCCAAACAGCTGCAGCGTGAAGGTCTCGTCCAGTTCCACAGTCTCATCGCCGTAGACGTTGAGTGTGATCGTCTTGTCGGCAACATCCAGAGCGTCAAAGGAGACGCTGCCGGTGCCGGCGACAAAGTCGTCGAAGTCGGCCGGGGATTCCGGGTTGATCGCCGAGTAGATGGCGCTGACCGGGATAGCCACCGGGTTGTCGATGCTGACGGTGTAGTTGACTGCCGTCAGGCCACCGTTGTCATCTTCGTCAAAGCTGGCCGCCTGGGCAGGGTCGGTAGCCAGTTGGATGTCCAACTGCGCGGCGTCATCATTGATGATCGTGATCGTGCCGGTATCGTCAAACGTGCCGTTCGCGTCCAGCTGGGAGA
>CAUZOB010000037.1:0-30753 GCA_963581185.1 Planctomycetota bacterium
TGAAGGAAGAAGAAGGCAAGAGCCGCCATGACCTTGGACGCGAACAGCTGGTGGCCAGGATCTGGGACTGGAAGGACCAGTATGAAGAACGCATCATTTCGCAGCTCAAGCAGATGGGGTGCAGCTGCGATTGGGAACGCACACGCTTCACGCTCGATCCAATCTGTGCCAGGGCTGTGAGGCAGACGTTCCATGACCTCTTCCGGCAGAAGCGGATTTATCGGGGCAAGCGGCTCGTCAACTGGGACACCTTTCTGCAGACCGCCGTCAGTGACGACGAAGTATTCCACGAGCAGGTGCAGGGGCACTTTTGGCACATCCGTTACCCCGTGATCGACGCCCAGCCCGGCGAACCCGAGTTTGTCGCCGTCGCCACCACCCGGCCTGAGACGATGCTGGCTGATACCGCCGTGGCAGTCCATCCGGACCCCGCAGCCGCACTCGATCGACTGCATAATGAACTCGAGCAACGACTGCAGGATTCTGGCGACTCTGAACGCGCGGGGCTCCAGCAGCAACTTGATAATATCAAGCAGCGGCGTGAGCAGATGCTGCCGGCACTCGAACAGCTGCGCGATATGGCAGCGGACGGACGTCAGGTCCAGCTGCCGTTGATGGACCGACCGATTCCTCTGCTGGTGGATGAGTGGGCGAAGCCGGAACTGGGGAGCGGCTGTGTCAAGATTACACCGGCGCATGATGCGAATGACCATGAAGTTGGCCAGCGACACCAGCTGCCGATGATCAACATCCTCGAGGCAGATGGGACGCTGAATGCCAATGCTGGAGATTATGCCGGCCTGACAGTCAAGGTTGCCCGTCAGCAGGTGGTGGCAAACCTGGATCAAGCTGGTCTGCTGGATGAAGTCGAGGACCGCGAGATCGACCTGGCTCATTCCGATCGTTCCAAGACGCCGATCGAACCG
This sequence comes from Planctomycetota bacterium, assembly GCA_963581185.1. Lineage (GTDB taxonomy): Bacteria > Planctomycetota > Planctomycetia > Pirellulales > Pirellulaceae > SAT2750. The sequence continues at coordinate 927 of CAUZOB010000037.1, forward strand.
CGGCTGGCGGACCAGTGGTTTGTTCGCATGGACGAGCTTGCCCAGGTCGCGATCGACGCCGTCGAGGAGGGTCGTGTGAAGATCTTCCCAGCCCGCTATGCTCGCGGCTATCACGATTGGCTGGCCGAAAAGCGGGATTGGCCCGTCAGCCGACAACTCTGGTGGGGTCACCGTATCCCGATCTGGTCACGCGGCTGTGACGACCAGCAGCAGCTGGAGGAAGTGCAGGCCCAGCTGGCGCCACTGGCCGATCAGCTGGCCAGCCAGGTGGAATTGACCAGTGAACAAAACGCCCGTACCCGCACCGGCCCGTTGCAGGATCAGGATGCAGGTCCCTACGCCACGCTGCATGTCTGTCCCTCGGAGGACGATCAAGCTACCCAGCAGCAGCTGGCCGAGCTCGGTTTCTGCCAGGAAGAAGATGTCCTCGATACCTGGTTCAGTTCGGCCCTCTGGCCGCATAGCACACTTGGCTGGCCGCAGCAGACACCCGAGCTGGCTCGCTTCTATCCCACCAGCACGCTGATCACCAGCCGCGACATTATCACGCTCTGGGTGGCACGCATGGTCCTGATGGGATCGAACAACATGGGAGAAGTTCCTTTCAAGGAGGTCTTTATCCATCCCAAAATCCTCGATGGCTATGGCGAGACGATGTCCAAGTCCAAGGGGAACGGTGTTGATCCGCTGGATGTGATTGAAAAATTCGGAGCCGATGCACTCAGGTTCGGCCTGGCTCATCTCACCACCGAGACGCAGGATGTGCGGATGCCGGTCCAGTTTGAGTGTCCTCACTGTGCTCAGTTGATGGACCAGACCGCGCAGAACAGGGAACAGATGCGGATCGACTGCAAGGCCTGCGGTCAGCCTTTCTCAACCCAGTGGTCACGCAGCGATGAGGACCTGGCCCTGCCACGCGGGGCGGTGGTAAGCGAACGGTTTGAAGGTGCACGGAATTTCTGTAACAAGCTCTGGAATGCCGCTCGCTTCGTGATGCTCAACCTCGAAGGCTACCAGCCGGCGACAGTCAGCGACGAGGAACTGGCCTTCGAGGATCGCTGGCTACTGAGCCGACTCTCGACGGTCACGGGCGAGGTGACCGATGCCCTTGAGCATTACCATTATGCTGAGGCAGCTCGCACCCTCTATGACTTCGCCTGGGATGAGTTCTGCAGCTTTTATGTCGAGATGGCCAAGTCGCGATTGCAGGATCCGGCGCAGGCCGCCACCGCGAGGCGCGTGCTGGCACATGCCCTTGACCAGCTGCTGCGACTGCTGCATCCGGTCATCCCCTTCATTACCGAGCGGATCTGGGAGTTGCTGGGCCAGGCCGCCAGCCTGCGTGGCCGACAGGATCCCCAGCCAGCAAGTGATTCGATCATGACCGCCAACTGGCCGACGGTGGTTGAGCAGGATCAGGATCCGACAATCGAACAGCAGTTTGCTCTGTTCCAGGATGTGCTCGGTGCGATCCGGGAAATCCGCAGCCGGCAGGGTATCAGTCCCCGTGAGCCGATTGAGTTCTCGGTCAGGTGTGAGCGTGAGCTGGCCGAGCTGTTGATCCCGATGGAACCGTTCTTTGCCTCGATGGCCGGTGCCACCGCCATTGCCTGGGGCCCGGATGTCGAGCCGCCCGAGAACCATGCGGCAGTTCGAGTTCAGCAGGCAGAAGTCCTGGTCGACCTCAAGGACTTCATCGATGTCGATGCCGAGATCGAACGTAACCAGAAACTGCAGGAACGGCTCAGCGGTCAGATTACAGGTAAGCAGAAGAAATTGTCCAACGAGCAATTTGTCGATCGAGCACCAGTCGAGGTTGTGAAACGCGAGCGGGAAGGGCTGGCCAGGCTGGAAGCTGAGCTTGAGGCGGTTAATCAGGCACTGCAGCGATTGCAGAGTCAAGCAGAATAGCCTCAGTCGCTGAGCTGAATTCAGAGGCTAACTGACTGGCCGAAACGGCCACTCGATCTATAATAGCTGGCAGCCACACGGTGTGCTGACGATGGCCTTCCAGGAGCTGGTGCGATGCCCGTCTTGATGCGACTCTCGCGGATCATTATCAGCGAGATTAACGATCACCAGGTGATTTACCTGCGCGAAGTGAATGGGGATCGCCAGTTTCCCATCCTGATTGGCGTCTTTGAGGCCACCAGCATCGATCGCCGCGTGAAATCCTACCAGGCTCCGCGGCCGCTGACGCATGACCTGCTGGTCCAGATTGTCGACCGCATGGGGGGCGAACTGGATAGCGTCCTGATCACCGAGCTGAAAGAGCATACTTACTATGCCCGCATCCGGATTCGCAAGGATGGCGAGTTAATCGATATCGACTCACGGCCCTCCGACGCGATTGCGGTCTCTGTGACCTGTGACCCCAACCTGCCGATTTATGTCTCCGAGCAGGTGCTGGAAGAAGTCATCGGCACGCTCTAGATCTGCCAGCGGCTGGCCAGTTGTTAGGATTACCAGATCCCAGTCAGTAGGACGCGCTGGGACCCCTAAGCGGTGGCGTCCTTCTCGCTGTCCGGGGCAAAGACCCTGGTGATACCGGCCAGGGCAGCGTCCCCGTGTTCGTCATCGACGATCACATTGACTCGCACCTCGCTGGTATTGGTCAATTCGATATTGATCCCTGCATCTGCCAGGGCCTGGAACATCCGCGCTGCAACTCCAGTATGGCTGCGCAGGCCGACGCCTGAGACGGAGAGCTTGGCCACGCTGGGACTGCTGCTGACTCCCTCACAGGGCAGATCATTGGCCAGTTTCTGGCAGAGTGCGATACAGGCCTCACGATCGTCACGGGGGACGGTAAAGCTGATGCAGGCGATACCATCTTCCTGCAGGTAGCTCTGGATGATCATGTCGACGAGGATATTGGCCGCTGCAACTTCCCGGAAAAGTCTGGCTGCTGTTCCGGGCTGGTCAGGAATACCCTGCAGGGTAATCCGCGATTGGTCGCGATCCAGCGAGATGTCGTCGATCACCAGTTCTTCCATGCCGGTATCCCGCAGTCGAGCGACAACATCGGCACGTTCCTGGTCGGCCCGTTGCGGTGGCATGGCAACGACCGAGGAGTTGCGATCATTGTCACCCAGCTGATCCAGCTCGAATGCCTGGTGAATGGCCAGCAGAGCCTGCTTCGCCTGGTCTCGCGCAACCAGCACGGAGATCTTGATCTGGCTGGTGGTGATCATCAGGATATTGACATCGACAGCGGCCAGCGTGTGGAACATTTTCTCTGCCACACCGGTCTGGTTTGCCATGCCGGCACCGACCACCGAGACCTTGGCCACGCTCGTGTCGACCAGGATCTGGCTGATCTGGATTCGCTGGCGGGCTTCCTCGAGGGCTTCGAGCGTCTGCTCCAGTTCCTCGTCGGGTACGGTGAAGGAGAGGTCGGAAAGCCCGGCGTCCCCAACGTTCTGCACGATCATGTCGACAGCTACCTTGTGTTCGGCAATCCGTGAGAAGATCTCATGGCTGGCTCCCGGCACATCTGGCACGCGGGCCAGCGTGATGCGAGCTTCATTCGCTGTCAGCACCGCGCCGCAGACGGCCAGTGCATCGGCAGGGGATGTCTCGTGGATCATGGTTCCCGGGTTGTCGGTCATGCTACTGCTGACCTGCACCGGCACCGAGTAATTCTTGGCGAACTCAATTGAGCGGCTATGCATCACGCCGGCACCCAGGCTGGCCAGTTCGAGCATCTCGTCATAGCTCAGCTGGTTCAATCGTTGGGCACTTTCCACCAGTCGCGGATCGGTCGTGTAGACGCCATCCACGTCGGTGTAGATTTGGCAGCGTGCGGCACCGAGCACGGCGGCCAGGGCCACGGCGGTGGTATCGCTGCCGCCACGACCGAGCGTGGTAATGTCCTGGTTCTCGTCAATCCCCTGGAAGCCGGCAGCGATCACGATATTGCCGTCATCCAGCAGCTGTTCAATACGGGATGTCGAAATCGAGATGATGCGGGCCTTGGTGTGCGTGCTGTCGGTACGAATACCGATCTGTGCACCCGACAGGCTGACTGCCTGGTGCCCTAGTGAATTGATCGCCATTGCCATCAGAGAAGCACTGACTTGCTCTCCGGTCGAAAGCAGCGCGTCCATTTCCCGCGCCGGTGGCCGCGGGTGAATCTGGTTAGCCAGCTCGACCAGCGTATCGGTGTTCTTGCCCATCGCGCTGACCACCATCACCACCTGGTGGCCTGCCTGCTGCGCGGCGATAGCCTTCCTGGCTGCCGAGAGAATCTTGTCGGCATCCGCCAGGCTGGTGCCGCCGAATTTCTGGACGATGATGCTCATGGTTTAAACTGACGTGCTGCTGCCAATGGAACTGGAGGGAGAAATCAAACTGCCATCAAAACCGACATCAGTTCGTGACCGGCAGGGAACTGGCTGGCCGATTGCTCGGCGGTCTGTTCATCGTACGTTGCTGAGGCGTCGGCCTCGATGCCACTGCCGGCAAGAGCAAAGGGAACGGCAGCATGGCTGTGGGTCCTGGTTCGCAGCGGCGTGGGATGGTCGGGCGTGACGAGGATCCGATAGTCGTCCTGCTGATCAAGTGCCTCCTGCAGGGGTGCAACGATCCATTGGTCAATCGCCTCAAGGGCTGCGATCTTGGCCTCCAGGTCGCCCTCGTGGGAGGCTTCATCAGGAGCTTCCACGTGCACGCAGACAAGATCATTGTCCTGCAAGGCCGCCACCGCAGCCTGGCCCTTGGCAGCATAGTCGGTGTCGGTGTAGCCAGTTGCTCCCTCGACGTCGATATTCTGCCAGCCGATCAGGCGTGCCAGTCCTCTGAGCAGGTCGACCGCGGTAATCATGGCACCCTGGCAGCCATGCAGCTGGGTGAAGAGCGGCAGCGATGGTGTCCGTCCCAGTCCCCATAGCCAGGTGTTGGTGGCAGGCAACGCGCCCGCCTCCTGTCGCTTGAGGTTGACTGGATGTGTTGCGAACAGAGCGACCGTTGCATTCATTAATTCACACAGCAGGTCGCTGCCAGGTCCGCGTGGGTAGTCATCCACGACCAGTTTGTCTGTCAGGTCGTGAGGAGGTGTGCTGCGTGTATCCATGGAAAAAGGGGCTGTCTCGTCGCCGCCGCGGTAGACCAGCAGATTTCGGTAGCTGACACCCGGGTAGTATTCCAGCCTGTCGGATTCAAGTTGCTCAGCAGCGGCTGCCAGCAACTCACGTGCCTCTTCGCTGCTGATGTGGTCGGCCGTAAAGTCCTTCATCAGCTGGTCCTCGATGGTGACCAGGTTGCAGCGAATGGCCCAGTCCTGCTGGCCCAGTTGAATTCCCTGGGCTGCTGCTTCCAACGGAGCTCGACCGGTGAAGTACTGGTCGGGGTCGTAGCCGAACAAGCTCAGGTTGGCGACAGCCGAGCCGGCTGGCAGGTGCGCTGGCACATGGTTGGCCGCGCCGACAATTCCCTGTCGAGCGATGTGGTCCATGGCAGGCAGGTTGGCGGCTGCCAGTGGAGTTTGACCGTCGAGCTGCTGCTGCGGTTCATCAGCACAGCCATCCGGAATCACGATCACGTATTTCATGATTTGGCCTCCGTTGACTGACTAGTCCAGTACCCGCATCAGAATACACTCGGAGACAGTTGCCGGCGACTGCTCAAGTTCTTCCACGGCTGCCTTGATCGACCCGCCAGTGGTGGCATGCGTCATGATGATCAAGTTCACCTGCTGGGGATTCTCAGGCAGCGAGGATTCCGGCTGAAAAATTGAATTGATGGAGACGTCGTGATGGCTCAGCGCCTGGGCCACCGTGGCCATCATGCCTGGCTCGTCGACAACCATCATCCGCAGGTAATAGCGGCCGCGATGGGCGCTGGCTGGAGTGATCGAGATGGGCTGCTCGTCACTGGACCACAAGGGGAGGTGCTGGAAGGTCTGCAGGCTGCGTCCGGTGGCAGTGTCAATCAGGTCAGCGACGACAGCCGAGCTGGTCGGCATCTGGCCAGCACCCTGGCCATGAAAAAATACCCGTCCGACCGCATCACCGACCACGCTCACGGCATTGTTGCTGTTGCCGACTTCTGCCAGCGGGCGGCCGCGACGCACGAGGGTTGGCGAGACATGCATTTCCAGGCCGGCCGATTCCAGCGTGGCCGTGGCCAGCAACTTGACCCGGTAGCCCATCTGTTCGGCGTACTGGAGGTCCTGGATGTCCAGTTGCTCGATGCCGGTTCGCGGTATCTGTCGCCAGTTGAGATGGGTGCCGAAGGCCAGTTGGCTCAGTAGAGCCAGCTTCTGGGCGGCATCCGAACCATCCACATCGAGCCTCGGATCGGCCTCGGCGTAGCCTCGTTGCTGGGCTTCGCTGACAGCGTCCTGGTAGCTGATGCCGGCACTCATCATGCGGGTCACGATAAAGTTACTGGTGCCGTTGAGAATTCCCTGGATTGATATGATCTGGTTGGCGGCCAGGCATTGGCCGATCCCGGTCACCACCGGAACGCCACCAGCCACGGCAGCTTCAAAAGCGATACTGCGGCCCAGCTCGCGGGCGCGCTGAAATAACTCCGGGCCGTGCTCAGCCAGCAGGGCCTTGTTGGCAGTTACCACGTCCTTGCCCGATTCCAGCACAGCGAGCATGATCGTGCGGGCTGGCTCGAGGCCGCCGATCAACTGGGCCACAATGGAAATCGAGCTGTCGTTGATCAGGTCGTCCAGGCGATCACTGAGCAGACCTTCGGCCAGCTGCAGCGATCGGGATTTATCGACCTGCTGGACAATCACGCGCCGCAGCTGAAGCGCACGTCCAGCCCGACGGGCGATCCGATCGCCGTGTGATATGAGTATCTGGGCCACGCCGCTGCCGACGGTCCCCAGTCCGATAAGTGCCACGCCGGTGGCTTCCATGGCTTGTCCAAAACCTGTGTATAAGTGAGGCACAAGGCGAAACTACTCATCCTATTTCGGCCGCCGGCAAAGCGTCAAGGTGATGCCCCGGGGCGTCTGAGCTGAGTCAGTCGTCAGCGGTTCGAGGTTCCCTGTGATGGACAAACCTGCACGGTTTCTGCCTGGTCGGCAGGATGCTCAGGGGTCGTGTGGTGGTCAGCTGCCCCAGCTCGCATGGGTGCTTTCCCTTAGCCCGCCAGCCAGCTGCCAAAATGGCACATCCAGGCAGTGCCGAAACTGCCGTTACCCCCTATCGAATCAAGTTGGGCTGATGTAAGTTGTTTGTAGCTATGAGCTTGAGGAGGGTTCCTGCGGGTTTGGCACAAATCTTGCATCTTCTTAGGGACCTGATGGCGAGGGACTGCCAAAAATGGGGCGATCCAGTTAATTCGCCAGACAGCGTTACTGTCACGGATCCTGTTGGAACCGGGGTGGTAGCAGGAGAAAAACCAAACCAAGGCCTGACCGCTCCTGAAGAGTTGTGTTGGGCTACGACGTGTGTTGAACCACAGGTATCGAGAGCTGGGATCAGCACAAGAAATAGGAGTATCTGAGCGTGGCAAAACAAATGGTCTTTGATGATGCGGCTCGGCAAGCCCTCTTGGCTGGCGTTTCCAAGCTCACTCGTGCTGTTCGCAGCACACTTGGCCCACGTGGCCGAAATGCGATCCTGGACAAGGGCTGGGGTTCTCCCAAAGTGACCAAGGATGGTGTCACGGTGGCGGAGGACATTGAGCTGGACGATGTCTTTGAGAATCTCGGTGCCCAGCTGGTCAAGGAAGCGGCCAGCAAGACGAACGAGGTTGCCGGTGACGGCACGACCACGGCCACGGTGCTCGCGGAGGCGATTTTCCGCGAAGGTTTAAAGATGATTGCCGGGGGTGCTGACCCGATGGCACTCTCGCGTGGTGTTGCCAAGGCAGTCGATGGAGCATCGGACGGCATCCGCAAGCTGGCCAAGCCGATCGACGGCAAGAGCCGCAAGGAAATTCAGCAGATTGCCACGATCGCTGGCAACAACGATCCTTCCATTGGCAGCGTCCTGTCCGACGCCTTTGTCAAGGTTGGCAAGGACGGCGTGATTACTGTCGAAGAGGGACGCAGCAACCAGACCACGGTCGAGGTTATGGAGGGGATGCAGTTCGAGCGAGGATTCCTCTCTCCCCACTTCGTTACCAACGAGTCCGAGGTCACGGTCGAGCTGGATAATTGCTACATCCTGCTGTTCGAAGAGAAGATTACATCCAACAAGAAGCTGATTCCGCTGCTGGAAGCGATCAGCCAGTCCAAGAAGCCCTTGCTGGTGATTGCTGAGGACCTCGAAGGGGAAGCCTTGGCGACGCTGGTTGTCAACAAGATGCGAGGTATTCTCAGTGTCTGTGCCGTCAAGGCACCCGGCTACGGTGACCGCCGCAAGGCGATCATGGGCGACATTGCTGTCTTGACCGGCGGCACACCAATTTTCAAGGACTTGGGGATTGAGCTGGAGAGCGTCAAGATCTCGGACCTGGGGATAGCACGTCGCATCAAGATCACAGCGGACGAGACGATCATCGTCGGCGGTGGTGGAGCCAAGCAGGACATCGAGGGCCGGGCGGACCAGATCCGCCGTGAGATCGGCGTAACCGATAGCGAGTACGATCGCGAGAAGCTGCAGGAGCGGCTGGCCAAGTTGTCCGGTGGCGTTGCCCAGATCAATTGTGGTGCAGCCACCGAAACGGAAATGAAGGAGCGTAAGGCCCTGCTGGAGGACGCCAAGGCGGCCACCCAGGCAGCTCTCGAACAGGGCATTGTGCCTGGTGGCGGCGTGGCACTGATCCGGGCAGAAAAGGCCATCCAGAAGCTGGGCCTGGAAGGCGACGAGGGACTTGGTGCCCGCATCGTTAACAACGTGCTGGACTATCCGCTGCGTGCGATTGCCAGCAACGCCGGACTCGACGGTGCCGTCATCGTGAACCGTGTTCGCAAGCTGAAAAATAAGATGGACGGCTACAACGCCGACCAGGATACCTATGGTGACATGCTGGAGATGGGAATTATCGATCCCGCCAAGGTAGTCATCACGGCCTTACAGAACGCGGCCAGCGTGGCCTGCCTGTTGCTTACCACAGAGTCGCTGGTGACGGAGATTCCCAGCGAGGAAGAGGATGACGATCACCACGACCATCATGATCACGGCATGGGCGGTGGTATGGGTGGTGGTATGGGTGGCGGCATGCCTGATATGGGCGGCATGGGCGGCATGGGCGGCATGGGCGGCATGCCCGGCATGATGTAAAGCGGATACCAACAGGCAACTTCATACAAATCAAAACCCCGTGTGCAGAAGTAAGGACTAAACGACCATGGCGAAGATCAAGATACGGCCCCTGGACGATCGAGTTGTTGTCAGACCGACCGAGGCAGAAGAAGTAACGTCGGGCGGAATTGTGCTGCCCGACTCTGCTCAGGAAAAACCCCAGCGAGGCAGGGTCGTTGCCGTCGGCGAAGGCCGCTTGCTGGAATCGGGAAGTCGTGGTGAACCATCGGTCGTCGTTGGCGATGAGGTGATTTACGGCAAGTTCGGCGGAGCCGATATCGAGGTGGATGGCGAGGAAGTGAAGATCCTGCGAGAGGGTGAAATCCTGGCCAAAGTGATCGACTGAGTTAACCACGGATTGCAAATAGCAGGTACCGTTGAAAGGTACCAGTCAGAAGGAGTACTTGAGCGTGGCTAAGCAACTGCTTTTTGAAGACAGCGCACGATCGCGATTGATGAAAGGTATCGACAAGCTGGCCGATGCCGTGGCTATCACGATGGGCCCGACCGGCCGTAACGTGATCATCGACAAGTCTTTTGGTGGCCCCACGGTTACCAAGGACGGAGTGACCGTTGCCAAGGAAATCGAGCTGGAAGACCGCTTCGAGAATATGGGATCCAAGCTGGTTGTCGAGGTCGCCCAGAAGACTTCCGACCTGGCCGGTGATGGGACGACCACCGCCACCGTGCTGGCGCGATCGATCTTCCGTGAGGGACTGCGAAACATCGTGGCCGGTAGCAACCCGATGTCGGTGCGACGTGGCATCGGGAAAGCTGTTGCAGCCGCCGAGGCATGCCTGCTGGACCTGGCAAAGCCGGTCTCCAGCCCCGAGGAAATCGCCCAGGTGGGAGCGATCAGTGCCAATAACGATATGTCCATTGGTGAGCTGCTGTCCGAGTCGCTGCAGCGAGTTGGCAAGGATGGAGTGATTACTGTCGAGGAAGGCAAGACAACCGAGACCAAAGTCTCCTATGTCGACGGTATGCAGTTCGACAAGGGTTACATTTCACCCTACTTCATCAACCGGCCCACCGAGATGGACTGCGAGATGGAAGACTGCCTGATCCTGATCCATGAGAAGAAGATCGGTAACCTGCAGGAGCTGGTACCGATTCTCGAGAAAGCCAGCCAATCAGGTAAGCCGCTGTTGATTATTGCTGAGGATGTTGAGGCCGAGGCACTCACACTGCTGGTCGTTAACCGGCTGCGTGGCACGCTCAATGTCTGTGCCGTCAAAGCACCCGGCTTTGGCGACCGCCGCAAATCGATGCTCGGTGATATCGCCGTGCTGACCGGTGGCACGATGATCAGTGAGGACCTGGGGATCCAGCTGGAGAAGCTGACCCTCGAGCACCTCGGTGAGGCCAAAAAGGTGACCGTTGACAAGAGCGTCACCACGATCATCGATGGCAAGGGCAAACGTGGTGATATCGACGCCCGCGTTCAACAGATCAGTAACCAGATGGATGCGACCGAGAGTGAGTACGACAAGGAGAAGTACCAGGAACGGCTCGCTAAACTGTCTGGTGGCGTGGCGGTGATCTCGGTCGGTGCGGAAACAGAATCGGACATGAAGCAAAAGAAGGCCAGGCTTGAAGATGCCCTGCATGCCACTCGGGCCGCAGTCGAAGAGGGAATCCTGCCAGGTGGCGGCGTGGCCCTGCTGCGTTGTCGCGGTGCTGTCGAGGCAGCACGCAGCTCCGCTCGTGGTGATGAAAAGATTGGTGTCGACATCATTCTTAGTGCCCTCGAAGCTCCGCTTCGACAGATCGCTGATAATGGCGGCATCGATGGATCCGTTGTTGCTGATACCGTGCGTGAGGAGAAGAACGTGGCTTTTGGCTACGATGCGAATTCCTGCACTTACGGTGACATGTTCAAGGCGGGAGTTGTGGATCCGGTCAAGGTGGTGCGAACGGCACTCAGTAATGCAGCCAGTATCGCTGGACTGATGCTGACCACCGAAGCTCTGGTGACCAACTTCGATAAGGACGACAAGGAGAAGAACGCTGTCGAGGGCAGCGTATCGTGATCGGCTCGTCGCACCCCCTGGAGCGGAGCCTGCTCGCTGACTTCTGACCAAGGAATCAAAGCCACCTGGAATTCCAGGGTGGCTTTTTTTCCGTCCCCGCTGTATCCCCGAGGCCAGCTGTAACTGCCTGCCATGGCCAAGCGTGACTACTACGACGTGCTCGGTGTCGACCGCGCTGCCTCCGTGGAGGCAATCGCCAAGGCCTATCGTAAGAAGGCTCTCAAGTACCACCCGGACAGCAACCAGGATGATGAGGATGCGGTCGGCAAGTTCAAGCAGGCCGCCGAGGCTTACGAGGTGCTGGGAGATGCCGACAAACGGGCCCGCTATGACCAGTTTGGACATAGTGGAATGGATGGATCCTCGTCGCAGTTTGGTTCGGTCGACGATATCTTCGAGGCCTTTGGTGACATCCTCGGGGGTGGTATCTTTGGCAGCCTGTTTTCTGGCGGCCGGCGAGGTCGACGTCGCCAGAGAAGTGGCGCTGACGTGCTCTGTGAAACGAGCCTGACGCTCGATGAAGCTGCCGTCGGTGCCAGCAAGTCAGTCTCGTTTTATCGCAGCGAAATCTGCGAACGATGCGAGGGGCAGGGAAATGAGCCCGGCTCGGAAAGACAGGAATGCCCCCGCTGTGGTGGACAGGGCAAGGTTGTCCAGTCCGCTGGTATCCTCCGAGTTCAGACACGCTGCCCAGCCTGCCAGGGCGCTGGAAGTGTGATTACGGACCCCTGCCGTGATTGCGAAGGCCACGGTTATACCAGCGGGGAAGTGACGATTGAGGTTCAGATTCCAGCCGGTGTCGATGACGGTAACCGCGTTCGCATTACCGGCCAGGGGGAACCCAGCCCCGATGGTGGGCCCAGCGGCGATTGTTATTGCCATGTTCACGTCGAACCGCATCCGCTCTTTCAACGCGATGGTGATGACCTCCTGCTGCAAATGCCAATCACCTATGCCCAGGCTGTGCTGGGGGCCGAGCTGGATGTACCGACGCTTGATCAGAGTCAGCTGCTGAAGGTCCCCAGTGGGACACAGACTGGTGAGGTGTTTGAGATTCGTGGAGCCGGAGTGACGAATCCCAGGAGTGGTCAACAGGGCTCCTTGCTGGTGCAGATGTATATCGAAGTTCCTTCCAGCACCACCGCACGACAGCAGGAGCTGTTGAGGGAGCTGGCCGAGTTGGAAGATGTCGAGGTTACCCCTCGTCGCAAGGGTTTCCTGGAGAAACTAAAGTCCTGCTTTGGTGGACAGGATGAAGCGCTGCAGGATGAAGCGCTGCAGGAGGAGGAATCTGATGACAATTGAAGATCGTGACGATGACCAGCTGCCAGGACCGGATGAACAGTCGGCCGGCGATGCCCGATCGCCTGAGGCTGAGAGTCTACAGGCCAGCGACGAGCTGGCTGAGGCAGCGGAGATTGTCGAAGAGCTGGTCGAACCAGCCCCCAGCCTTGAGGACCAGCTGGTCGATGCCGAGGCCCGTGTGCTGAGGACCCAGGCCGAGCTGGAGAACTTTCGCAAGCGGATCCAGCGTGACCAGGCCAGTGAACGACAGTATGCGGCCATGCCGCTGGTCAGCGACTTGCTGGCGGTCATCGATAATCTCGGCCGCGCACTCGATGCAGCAGCCGACGCCTCGCAAAGTGAGGGCCTGATCGAGGGTGTGCAACTGGTGTCACAGCAGCTGCTGAGTGTGCTCTCGCAATATGGTTGCCAGCAGATGGAAGTTCTTCACGAGCAATTCGACCCCAACCTGCACGAGGCAATCGGGCAGGTTCCCAGTGACGAATATTCGCCAGGTACGATCCTGGAAGTGACTCAGTCAGGCTACAAGATGCACGACCGGATGGTGCGAGCTGCGCATGTATTGATTGCCGCTCCACAGGACGACCAGCAACCGCCGGCTCCAGACCAGCTTTCCAGCGACGACGTGAGAGATGATGATGAGGCACGCCAGGATTAATCTTGAGCCTGAGGACAAGCGACCATGCCGACCTATGACTACGAGTGCAATGCCTGCCAGCACACATTTGAGCTGTTCCAGGGCATCAACGATCCCATTAAACGCAAGTGCCCCGAGTGTGGCCGGCTGAAATTGCGCCGGCTGTTTGGTACCGGTGCGGCGATCCTCTTCAAAGGTTCCGGTTTCTACGAAACCGATTATCGCAGCGATTCTTATAAGAAGGCTGCCAGTGCCGACAAGAAGGCCGAGAGCAAGGCCAGCGAACCGGCCAAGTCGACCAGCAGCAGTGAGTCGAAAAGTGACAAGAAGAGCGAATCAAAACCGGAAACCACGAGCACTCCCAAGACCAACAAGAACGATAATAACTCCTCCGCGTGATGAAACTCCAAGTGAAAGACCATCTCGCCAAACGCCAGTTGTCTCATTAGAATAGTCGGCGCGTCGGATGGACCATATGTTTCAGCATGATCTGGACCGAAACCATGTTCTGCCCAGTTTGTAAAAGTGACTTTCACCAGCAAAAGTCGCTGGCTTTGCCCTTCTGCTCGGACCGCTGTCGCCAGATTGATCTGGGCCGCTGGTTCAACGAGGAGTACAGTCTTCCGGTGGTGGATGCGAGCGATCTGGAACAGATCAATGCGATGCCACCGCAGGATGGGTATCGAGCCCATGGTGATGACTAACCGAACCAAGAAACTTTGTCCCTAACCGAAGAGGGGTTTTCCCATGGCGGATAATACGAACAACGGCGGTTGCGACACCAATTCCTGTTGCGGCATCTCTCTGTTGGGCCGTTCGCTAAGCCTCTCATTGACGATTCCTGTCCTTATCCTGGCTACCGTCGGGACCGTGCTGCTGTCCGCTGGCTGGCTTGCCGGTGGCAAGCTGCTGGTTGGCGACTCGGAAGATCTGAAGAATATCGTGACCGAGAAGACCAGCTTTGAGACGAGTGGTGAGTGGGCGGATAAGTTCGCCGAGCCAGGGCACCAGCCACCATGGAATGGGATCTGGTACAACCTGCAGCCACAGCGTGGCACGATCGCCGGAGTCTATACCGAATTGTTTGATCCGGTCCACCAGGTGTTTGCGGCCGAAGGGAGTCGCAGGGAACTCGCGCTCTATACAATCGGCGGCCTCTGGACTCTGCTCGTCTATGCCCTCTTTGGTGGGGCCATCTCGCGGATCGCCGTTGTCCAGCTGGGACGTGGTGAGCGAGTTGGGCTGACTGACGCCGTCAGGTACTCGCTCGGTAAGATTCGCTCCTACTTCATGGCACCGCTGTTCGTGATCGTCGCGACCTTGCTGCTGGCCCTGCTGGTCTTTGTTCCGGGTCTGATGATGAAGCTGGATATTGGTACTGCTATTGTCAGCCTGGGATGGATCATCGTGCTGATCCTGGCGACCGCCATGACCGTGCTGCTGCTGGTCCTGACACTTGGCTGGCCCCTGATGTGGGGGACGATCAGTGCCGAGGAGACGGGCGATGTGTTTGAAGCGACCAGCCGCAGCTTTTCCTACACGCTCCAGCAACCGCTCAAGTATGCGATCTACGCGATCGTGGCGATGATGATCGGTGGAGTCGGTTGGTGGCTGATCGAACTAGTCACCTCAACCGTGGTCGATATGTCCCTCTGGTCAGTTTCCTGGGGTGCCGGTGCGGAGCGGGTCAGCTTGATCCGCGATGCCATCGACAACAAACCGCTTGTCCAGGACATGAGTTCACCGCTCAACTTTGGTGTCACCGTCATTGTTTTCCTGAGTAACCTGGTCCTGTTCCTGCCATTTGCCTTCGCCTTTGGATTCTTCTTTACCGCCTACGGTGGCATTTACCTGCTGCTCAGGAAAGATGCCGACCAGACCGAGCTGGACGAAGTCTACATGACTACGGACGAAGGCCAGTTTGAGCTGCCGCAACTGACGCCCCCGCCGGCGACCGATGACCCCGCTCCGGCAGAAGAGCCGGCAGCAGAGTCGGCAGACGATGAGCCTGAGCCGGACGACGATCAGTCGGACGAGGGTCAGTCGGAAGGCTAGCACGCCGCAGGCGACTGCTGTTCCAGCACACGACCCGTCTGGGCTCTTCTGGATTGAGCCAGGCTGGGACCGTGCAGGGTTGTGTCGAACTTCTGCTGCTCCAGCCGACCTTGCCACCCCCGAACCTAGCTGAGCGGCTGGCATTTCAGCACAGCGGCCGCGCTGCTCTGCAGCTGACCGTTGCTGATCACCTCGTCAAAGCCTGCCTGCTGCGCTGCCAGCAGCATCGCTTCCTGCACGTGAGGTCCAAAGCCGACCAGCCGTGGTGCCGGATCGGCCTGGTTAACCGCTGCCACGATCTCGGCCGGACTGCAGCCCGGTAAGGTCAAGTCGACCAGTACCAGTTGCAGGTCGCCCGCCTCGAGCTGTTCGGGCAGGCTGCCAGGGTTGGCGCTGGTGGTGAGTTCCAGTTGCAGCTGGCGAGCGATGGATACCAGGCGAGACGGTAGCATCAAGTCGCGGCTGATTAGCAGAATGGTCATGGTAACTGTCCGTCTCTAGCGAGGTTGGGGATGTTGTTGATGGTGTCGATGGGCGTCGGCCCAGAGTCTAGACGGCTTCTGGTCCGACCACGTCGGAGTCGACCTGGAATGCTTCGCCCATTGGCAGAACGAATATCTTGCCGTCGCCGATCGATCCCTGGGGACCTGTGCGAGCTGCCGTGACAATCGCATCAATCGTTCGCTCAATAAAATCGTCATTGACCGCGATCTCCAGGGTGATCTTGCGTAACAGGTGCGTCTTGTATTCCCGCCCCCGGTATAATGCCGTCTGCCCTTTTTGCCGCGCATAGCCCTGCGAGTCGCAGACCGTCATTCGCTCCACACCGATAGCGGCAAGTGCGGACTGAACGGCCTGCAGCTTGGTCGGTTGTATGACAGCAACAATCATTCGCATGGTGAGCATCCGCTCCGCAGGGGCAACGAGCGAGTTCCAGGAACATCTTGTGGTACGCAGTTTATCAAAACCGGCTGATTGGCACAGCGACTTGCCCAGCGGGCTGCTGGAGTTGTTTCAGCTTGAGGGGCCAGCTCGACCGCTGGGATCTGCCGGTGGCTTCAGCGGGGCCTGTTTCTGGCTCGTCGAAGAGGGGGACCTGAACTGGGCCTTGAGACGCTGGCCACAGGGCGACCCGTCGGCCAGACGCCTGGAATGGATCCACTCGGTGCTCGACCATGCTCACCGACGAGGCTTCCAGCAGCTGCCCATCCAGCGGCCGCTGCGGGACGGGCGGACCTTCCTGGAAGCAGACGGTCACTTGTGGGAAGCCAGTTGCTGGATGCCGGGTGAGCCGCTGCGGTTGACTGAGGCCGGCAGCCAGGGACTTTGTGCCGCCACCGCGACGCTCGCCAGGTTCCACCAGGCAGTGGCGGATTGTCCGCTGCCGGAGGGCCAGCTGTCATTGCCGACAGTCCAGCGGCGGCGAGATTACCTCGAGCAGCTGACCAGGGGCCGGGCAGTGCGGATCCAGCTGGCACTTGAACAGTCCGACTGGCAGGAACTCCAGGCCCGCGGCAGGCAGATCATGGAGCGATTTGTTCGCGGTCACGAACAGCTGGCGGAGAGGTTGGAGCATGCGGCCGCGAACCAGGTGCAATCCCAGCCCTGCCTGAGAGATGTCTGGTACCGTCACATCTTAATGCTGGACGGCGAGGTGTCGTCCTTGATCGACTTTGGATCGCTCGGTATCGACAGCGTGGCGACGGACGTGGCCCGCTTGCTGGGCAGCCTGACTGGCCCGGGTCGCGCTGGCTGGCAGGAAGGGCTGGATTCCTATCAGCAGGTGCGACGATTGAGTGAACAGGAGACTCGCCTGATGGTTGCGATTCAGCAGGCAAACCAGCTGATGGCTGGAATCAAGTGGCTGGACTGGATATTGCTGGAAGCTCGTGAATTCGCCGATCCGGCAGAAGTTTTGGCCCGCCTGGATGAACTTGTCGAATTGGGTTCCGCTGGCTAGCTTCACCGAAACAACCCGATTCACTAGAATCGAGAGTTGACCAATGACCCCGCTGGCTCCCCGTTTCGTATGGGAACCAGGGAGAACCTGAGCTGATGAGATACCTGCTAACATTTGTCCTGCTGCTGGCTTCCACCTGCCTGGCAGCCCAGGACCTGGAATTGAACGATCCCTTCGGGGAATTTGGTTCAATTGGGGATGAGGCGCATCCGACTATCAGTTTCTCGCTGCATCCGCTCAGTGATGAAGCTGGTGCCCCGATCGTGCTGGCTGTCGAAGCACTCATTCCCGACGGCTATTACACTTATCCGCTGGGTGATTCGCCAACGTCGACCCAGTTGAAGGTTACGGAATCAACTGGCCTGGATGCCATCGATACCGAGGCGACGTCTGATCATCCTGCCAAGGTCGTGATCGACAAGGTCGTCGGACGCTACGAGAAGTACGAGCACAAGGTTGTCTGGCTACAGCGATTTCAGCCGACCCAGGATGCCGATCCCGCGTCCATCACGGTGACCGGCGAGATCACGCTGAATATCTGCTTCTCGGGCGGTTGTCTGCCGCCAGAGACCTTCCCCATCGAGGTCAGCCTGGGGGACGGATCACCGCTTCCGCAGAACGCCGCCGAGGTCCACGCATTTTCCGCGACGGTAGAACCTGCGGCCGGCGCTGTTGAGTTAACCCGGATACCACCCATCTTGTGGGATTTCCGCTTGACCCCAGCTCATCCGAAACCGGGTGACGAGGTGAAGCTGGAACTGACCGCCGAGCTCGGCCCCGAATATCATATTTTCTCCCAGACGCAGGACAAGAAGGCAGCTGGATTGCCAACCCAGATCACGCTCACCGCTCTGCGTGGCATGACACCCCTCGATAGTGGTTTCATTCCGGACCGGGAGTTCGAGTCCAAGACGATCAAGCTGGGTGACAAGGAATTCGAGCATCAGATCTATCACGGCCTGGTGACCTGGACGCAGAGGTTCAAGGTTGCTGACAGCGCCAGCCAGCATGGTGTTGGTGTGATGGTGGAGCTGGATTACCAGTATTGCAAGGAGACGTCCTGTACTCGCGACCAGCAAACGGTCGAGCTGGGATATGTCAGCCTGGCCGACAAGCCAACTGCAGCAGTGGGGGACCAGGATTCCGACAGTGGATCTGGTTTCGATATGGCCAAGCTTGAGGTGCCGCGCGATTACCAGTTTTCGCTTGCCTGGGGAATGTTGCTTGCCTTTGTGGCGGGCTTGATCCTCAACTTCATGCCCTGTGTGCTGCCGGTCATTGGGCTCAAGATCATGTCCTTCGTTGAGCAGGCGGGCCTTGGTCGAGCGGCAGCTGATGGTGCTGGCCAGACGCATTCCGAGTCGGCGATACCTGCTGATGCGCGCAAGAAGATCTTCATGCTGAACCTGGCATTTGCCCTGGGGATGATATTTGTTTACCTCATCCTGGCGACCCTGGCGGTCACGATAAGGCTTGGCTGGGGCGGCCAGTTTAGCAGCCTGACCTTCAACATCGTGCTGGTCGCGGTAGTTTTCGTTTTTGCCTTGAGCTTCCTCGGTGTCTGGGAGATCCCGATACCGGGATTCAGCTCAACCACGGCAGCAGAGGGTGAAGGCGAGGGGTTCGCAGGCGCGTTTTCAGTCGGCATGCTGACGACGGTGCTGGCGACTCCCTGCAGTGGCCCGCTGTTGTTCCCCGCTCTGACCTATGCAATTTCGCAGCCGGTGGCAGTCACCTACCTGGTGTTTTTCATGGTCGGCCTGGGAATGGCCTGTCCTTACCTTCTGATCGGGGCCTTTCCGGCGCTGATCAGCGTGCTGCCGCGTCCTGGTATGTGGATGGAGACTTTCAAACACGTGATGGGGTTTGTCCTGCTGGGGACGGTAGTCTGGCTGTTAACGATTGTTGCCGCGGTCTCGCTGCCGGCGATCGTGCCGGTGATCGGTTTCCTGTTTGCACTCTGGGCTACCTGCTGGTGGTTTGGCAAGGTGCCGTTGACGAAGGGTCGACCGGCGCGAATCAAGGCACTCCTGCAAGCTACCGCGTTCTCGGTCCTGGTTGGCTGGATGATGTTCAGCCAGTCGGGTTTGCGTGGCGTGATGGAGTCCCGTTATGACTCGGCACTTGAGAGACTGATGCAGAAGCGTCAAGAGCAACTGGCACGGGCTGCAGAACCAGATGCCGATTCAGCTGAACTTGATTGGCAGCAATTCTCGCTGGAAAAGCTGACGGAACTGACGTCGCAGGACAAGACGGTCTTCATGGACTTCACGGCCGACTGGTGACTGACCTGCAAGACCAACGAGGCGGTCGCCTTGAACGTGCAAGCAATGAAGGACTTTGTCGAAGACCACGGCGTCGTAATGATGAAAGCGGACAACACAAATTACCCGCCGGACATCCAAGAACTGCTATTGAAGCTGGGGAACAAGACCAGACAGCTGCCGTTTTATGCGATCTTTCCAGCAGGTCGGGCTAATAAGCCGGTTGTGATGTTTGGCCTGTACACCGGTCCTGGGGCATTTATCGACAAGCTCAAGGAACTGGACGCCGCCAGCAATGCAATGGCGGTCAGTGCCAGCAAGTGACACGTGGCGATCAGGACCAGCGGACGGATCCGTCACCCGCTTCGATCGTGCCAATCATCCAGCTTTCGAGTCCCTGCTGTTTCAAATTCCGCTGGATGCTCTCGGCGTAATACGAGCTGACGACCAGTGCCAGGCCAATCCCCTGGTTGAAGACACGGTCCATTTCCTCGTCTGCAACTTCACCCAGTTGCTGGATCCACTTGAAGACCGGCGGCACGTCCCAGCTGCTGCGATTGATAACGGCAGCTGTCTCAGCGGGCAGGATTCGTTCGATGTTTTCGGGAATGCCGCCGCCTGTTATATGGGCAATTCCGTGAACGACGTTCTTAACGGTGTAGTGTCGTAGCACGCGGCGAATCTGCTGGGCATAGATGCGGGTCGGCGTGAGCAGTATTTCTCCGACGGTCTGACCGAATTCTTCCAGCGGATCATCAATTGCCAGGCCAGCTCGTTCCAGCACGATTTTCCTGACCAGGCTGAAGCCGTTTGAATGCAGGCCACTCGATGCCACGCCGATGACAACGTCGCCGGCTTCAATCAGCGAGCCATCAATCAGGTCGTCCTTTTCGACAATCCCCACGCAGAACCCGGCCAGGTCGTAGTCGCCAGACTGGTAGAGGTCGGGCATGATTGCTGTTTCCCCACCCAGCAGCGAGCAATCGGCTAGCACACAACCATTACTGATACCGGTCACGATCTGTTCCAGTTGGTCCGGGTCATCCTCCGACATGGCAACATAGTCGAGAAAGAAGAGTGGCTCAGCTCCGCAACAGAGGATGTCGTTAACGCACATCGCAACCAGGTCGATCCCGACCGTGTCGTGCACTCCGGTCAGCGTCGCCAGCTTGAGCTTGGTACCGACTCCGTCAGTGCCAGAGACCAGTACCGGCTGGTTGTAGCTGCGAGCAAACAGGCCATCTGGAAAGTCGACTTGGAAGAGACCGGCAAAGCCCCCTTGCAGTTCCATCACGCGCGGGCTGAATGTCCGCTGCATCAACCGTGGCAGGCGTGCCATCGACTGCTGGTAGACCTCCAGGTCGACTCCGGCATCCTTGTAGGTCGCTTTGGCCATCGGTCGCCTGTGGTCTTAAACCCGAGTCGAGGGGTGAGCTGGAGAGGGATATCCTACTCCATTCTTGAGGCCTGCTACAGCGGTCGCAGCTGGTCGAACGAAGCGGCAGAAACTCGCCGCTAGCGGCTGTCTGCCGTATAATCCAGTTGTGATGGCTTGCTTTGCCTCGCAGTGAGGCGCAGGTGATATGGAACTCAGCTTAATTGGAGCTACCTGTGGGCACGGCGGAAACGCTCCGTTGGATGAGCTTTCGCATCCCGCAACTGGATTGCCACGACGAGATCCTCTTAATTCAGCAGCTGCTGTCTGATTGTCCTGGCATTGTCCAGCTGGAATGCGATGTTCTCCAGCGTCGAATCGACATCCGGTTTCAACCCGGCCAGGCCACCGGTGACGAGCTGGTCGATCGGCTCTCGCGAGCGGGGATGACGGCTCTCCCCTGGCAGGAGCTTGACCAGCAGGACGTGGAGAGTTTCTGGCAGCTGCATGGCCGTGCCGTGATGACACTCTGCTCCGGCGTCCTGCTGTTGATCGCAGCCCTCTCGCACCTGGTCGCCAGCATGGACAAGGGCCTCGTCGGCTTCTCCCTGGAAGCTCCGTCCGGCGCAGCAGTGATCCTGCTGGCCGGTTCCATCCTGGCTGCCTTCGTGCATGTTGTGCCGCGTGCCCTCACTTCGATCCGGCACCTGCGAGCGGACATGAACCTGCTGATGTTGATTGCCGTGCTGGGAGCGATTGCCATCGAGCAGTGGCTTGAGGGAGCGATGGTTGGCTTCCTCTTTTCACTGGCACTCTGGATTGAGCAGCGAGCGACGGAGCGGGCCCGTGAGTCGATCAAGGGACTGATGCAGCAGACGCCCCGGATGGCTCGCTCGGTCGAACGCCCCGGTGCGGATGCCAGAGAGTTGCCTGTCCAGCGGATCGAAATTGGTCAGCGGATCGAAGTCTGGCCTGGTGAGCAAATCCCCATGGACGGTGTCGTCATGAGCGGGGCAACTTATGTTGACCAAGCGGCGATTACAGGCGAGTCCATGCCGCTGGCGATCGGCGTTGGTGACCAAGTCTATGCCGGCACGCTGAACGTCAATAGCTCAATCCAGGTCGAGGTGACCCACAAGAGCGACGATACCACGCTGGCTCGTACGCTTCGGCTGGTGGAACAGGCCCAGACCCGTCGGGCTCCAATTCAGCGTTGGGTGGAGGTGTTCGCAAGCCGTTATACACCGCTGGTGATGGGCCTGGCAGTTGCTGTCATGCTGCTGCCGCCACTGATCCTGCCGATCGTGCAGCTGCCTGGTGTCAGCCTCGATAGGATCTGGGATACCTGGTTCTATCGCGGCCTGGTGGTGCTGGTGATCTCGTGCCCCTGTGCGCTGGTGATTTCCACGCCGGTGGCTGTCGTGGCAGGTATCACGACAGCGGTTCGCCGCGGTGTACTGGTCAAGGGAGGCGAGTTTCTTGAGGCGATGGCCAATGTGCGGGCCATCGCGTTCGACAAGACTGGCACGCTGACCGTGGGAACGCCGCTGATCGAACAACTGGTGCCGATCGGTGAGACCAACAGCCGCGACCTGCTGTCGCTGGCAGCAGCGCTGGAAGTGGCCAGTATTCACCCGCTGGCGGAGGCGATCCGCAGTCACGCCAGCAGCGAAGAGGTTGAGTATAGTGCCGCCACGGACTGTACGGTCCACCACGGCGAGGGTGTGACCGGCAGCGTGGCTGGGGAGCCAGCCTGGATTGGCAAGCCGAGCTGGGCAGCGGAACAGGCTGAATTGTCGGACGATGTCCAGCAGACGGTTGAGGGAGTTGCCGCGGCAGGGCTGACGACATTGGTCGTGGGGCGGGGCGTCCAGCCGATCGGCGTGATTGGAATTGCCGATCCCATCCGCCCCGAGACAGACCAGGTGATGGCGGAACTGCGTCAACATGGCGTCGGGCAGCTGCTGATGTTGACCGGTGATGGCGATGCTGTGGCCAAGTCCATTGCCGACCAGGCGGGGCTCGAGTCGTACAAGGCGGGCTTGATGCCGAACGAAAAAGCGGATGAGGTCGCGCAACTCAAGGATGGCAAGGGAACCGTCGTGATGGTGGGCGATGGCGTCAACGACAGTCCCGCCATGGCTCGCGCCACGGTCGGCATCTCGATGGCGTCGATTGGCTCCCAGCATGCCATTGCAACGTCAGACATCGCACTGATGTCAGACGACCTCGGTCGTATTCCCTGGCTGATCGACCATGCCCGCCGCACGCTGCGAGTCATCCGGCAGAATACGACGCTGGCGATCATGCTCAAGCTGCTCTGCCTGGCAGCCACCATCGCGGGATTCTGCAGCCTCTGGATTGCGATCGCGGCCGATACCGGAGCAACCCTGCTGGTCACCTCCAACTCGCTCAGGCTCTTCAGCCGCTAAGGGCCGCTTGGCCAGTCAATCGCCGTCTGCCTGGAAGGCCCGTTGGGTCTGGGAGAAATGTTTCAGCTGCTCGATCGCAGCCAGCATCTTGTCACGGTTAACGGTGTGGACATCGACTGGCTGGCCCGGCTTCTGGAGCATGGTCAGCGTCAGTCTGCCGCCCAGGTGTTGGCGGAACTCTTCCAGCCCGTTAAACAAGACCTCTACATCACTCAGCGATGGATCGGTGAGCTTGAATCCCAGGTCAGCCAGGCATTGCAGGACCCGCTCGGCGACCGATGCGTCCAGGCCCAGCTCGAGAGTCGAATAAATCGAGTCGATGGCGACGCCGATCGCCACCGCTTCGCCATGACGTAACGAAAAGTCGCTCATTGTCTCCAGCTTGTGGGCCGACCAGTGGCCAAAATCCAGTGGCCTCGCTTCCAGCATCTCGAACGGATCGCCACCCATCGTAATGTGATCGAGGTGCAGTTCAGCGGAGGCTCGAATCACCGGTCCAGCCACCGCCATTTCTCGAGCTCGAATCGTGACCGCATCCTTGCACAGCTGGTTGAACAGGGCAGGGTCCTTGAGCAACGACACCTTGACCGCCTCGGAGAAGCCGCAGATGAAATCGCGATTACTGAGCGTCGTCAGTAAATCAGAATCGTTGATCACGGCCCAGGGAACGGCAAAACTGCCGACCCAGTTCTTCTTGCTGTACAGGTTCATGCTGTTCTTCACCCCGACCCCGGAATCTGCCTGGGCCAGTGTGGTGGTAGGCAACCGGATCAGGCGAATGCCCCTGTGGGCTATCGCGGCAGCGAAACCAACGGCATCCAGTACCGCGCCGCCACCCACCACAACGATGTAACTGCGCCGATCCAGGTCCGCGACGTTGACAACCTTCAGCATCTGCTCCAGCAAGTGAATGTTGTTCTTGATCTCCTCACCGCCAGGTACATGCTGGATCGTTCCAACCCGCTGAATGCGGTCTGGACGCGAATCGCAGAATCGCTTGATCAGCGCTGAGAAGTCAGGCCGTGCGTCCGCCACGTTTTGATCCAGCCAGAATTGCACGCGAGCCGGTTTGCCGTCACTCGATTCGAACAAGTCGGCCAGCTGATCCCCGTCCTCGCCAAACACGTCGTCTGTGAAACGAAGTCGATGGGTGAAGGGGACCTGGAAAGGAATGTCGATCTTGTCGTTGGCGTCGGACATGACTGGAAGTTGGGCAGGTTGAATGGGGCGGGAAAGCGCTCGAGCAGGTCCCTCGTTGGCAGCGAAGTCCGGCCAGAGTCTGCATCTAGTGTACGTCACTAATACGCTGGCGGCAGCACGCAAAGCGCTACTTTGTTTGACCCACCTGGCGTGCGACCAGGACCGCGTCATGACGCCCCTCGACCGACCAGGACTCCTCGTAATGGAGGATTTCAAGGCCTTCAGCAAGTTGGCCCAGTTCGTTCTCTTCCAGCAGGAATCGGGCTGGCGGACGAGCATGACGCTCCAGGTTTCTGGTCGTCGGCTGCAGGACAGCCAGTACGCCGGCGGCGGACAGCTGCTGGCGAATCAGCGGAAAGAGTGGCCGGTAAAGATAAAGACAGCTGATCACCAGGTCCCAGGGACCAGCTGGAAAATCTTCCTCTTCCAGGTCGATCTGCAGACACTCAATGGATAGCTCTGCGAGGTCTGCCCGTTGACGGGCGATCTGCAATCCCTGCGGGGAAATATCGGCCAGCGTGACCGTCAGTCCCTGCTCTGCCAGCCAGATCGCGTGGCGTCCGCAGCCCCCCGCCAGGTCCAGCGCGCGGCCTGAGCTGGGCAGCAAGTGCTGCTGCTCGAGCAGCACCTTCGATGGCTGCGATCCATAAGGATCCCCATCGCGGTAGGTGCCATCCCACTTTTCACGGTCCCGTTTAGACATTCGATGGTCTCTCCATTAACGCAGCGGTGGCCGGTCGTGTGCAGCACGTAGATCGTTAAGCTGCATCATCCCGGCTGGTTCGAGCTTGAGGAACTTGACCAGTTGGCTGCTGGTGACCCGCAGTCTCTCCAGCACTGCTGCCAGCTCGCCTTCCCCAGACTGGAGCTGGTCGAGCACCTCGGCCAACAGGCTGGGAAAATCCTCGTGCTTTGGATTGATCGCTATTTTTCCGGACTGGCAGCGGCTGGTCCAGAGTTGGCTGGCATGATCGCCGGCAGGACAACGGACTTCCAGGGCTAGCTTGACTCGCAAACGGAAGAGGGCAACCGCCTTGTTCTGCTGCTGATCTCGTCGCTCGCTGGCCGCGCCCTGGACGCCACTCTCGATGTGAGTAATCACGACCGCTGTTTCCACCTTATTGCGGTGCTGGCCCCCGGGGCCGGATCTCCTTTGCCGCCGCGTGGCGCATTGCTGGAGCAGCTGGGTACTCGTCAGGCTGGCTGGATGGGGCGTCATCAGGGTCGTCCCGCTGGTCTGGAGGCTCAAAGTCAACCCGGTACAGTCGCCTGGCGACCATTGTCGCCGGGCCCCAGGCTCAACAGGTAGGGGACCGCTCGCTGGACCCACTCGGCGGGATTCTCATAAGACGATGCCTGTTCACCGAAGCAACGCTGCAGCATCTCGGTGTCAATGATACCGGGATTCAGAGCGACCACGCTGATCCCCGCCGGGACTTCACTTGCGAGTGCCTGGCTCAGGCCCTCAATAGCCCACTTGCTGGCACAATACGGTGCTACCGATGGCGATGTGCTGCGTCCCCAGCCGGAACTGAAGTTGACCACCACTCCCTGAGCCTGGCTGATCATGGCAGGCAGAAAGGCGGTCAGTACGTGGAACACGCCCTTGATGTTGATGTCGATCAGCTGGGAAAACTCCGCTGGATCAACTTCCCAGAGATCGCCCGGTCGATTGGCAAGTCCGGCGTTGTTGAGCAACAGCTCGGCAGCTCCGGCACGCTGTTCGACCTGCCTGGCCCAGCTCGTGACGGCTGCCAGGTCGGTTACGTCGACTGCATGGAAACCGTGCTGGGGACCGTGCTGCTCGTTCAACTGCTCTACCGCGGCCGTTGATCGACAGCAGCCACTGACCTGGTGACCCGCGCTGATGAACTCGCTGGTCATGGCGGCCCCCAGGCCGCGGCTGACGCCGGTAATAACAATATGCATGAGAGCACACCGATCAGCTGGAGGGAACGGAACGATACAGCTCAGTCAGCGAGGATTACTCGTTGCGCAGCTGAAACGGTGCCTTCCGCAACAGTCCCCTCAATTGCCGGGGCAAATGCTGCCGCTCCACCAGCTCTGGATCATACTGGGTCCAGGTCTCTCGAAAGCTGGGAGCCGTCACCGTGCGGATAATCTTGCCATCGTGCCAGATTGCCACGTACTTACCGGTCCGAGCGTCCCAGCGAGGAAGCTGAGCATTGGCCTTCAGCGTACGCCAGTCTCGCACATTGTAGTGACTCTTGTGAGGCGACCACTGGTAGAAAATCACCTGCTCAAAGACCAGCCAGCCATGCTCGTCGTAACAGTGATTCAGCTCGATCAAGTCGACATGATCGTCGGCAATGTCCTCGTTGGTGTTGCTCGCATAAGCAACAGTTGTCAACAGAATCAGGATAGCCGCCAGGAATTTCAAACCGATCGCTCCCTCAGTCGTATAGCAGGAGTCGAGACGCTATCTAGTTTGATCGGATAGGAAGTCAGACGCGGTCTATTAATTTCCTGACCGTGAAAGCGTGGGTGAGATAGGAAGACTAGGGATTTCAGGTTGTCGGCTGCTATCGTTTCCGCATATCGACGTAATGAAATTGGCCACCATTTTCGGCTGCCAGCTTCTGCATAAAGGATGTCTGCTCCTGCAAAGGGCCAAAACCGAACTGGATACAGTGGATTGTCGTCAGGCCGCCAGAACGGCGGCGAACGCGATCCAGCTGGACTCGATTCAGCTCTGGCGACGCGCCATCGGTGAGTAGAAACAGGACATCGGGCTTGACCCGCAAGCCTGCCAGCACAGCGAGTTCGTGGTTGGTGCCACCAAAGGCTGCCAGGCCGCCGAAGAATTCTTTCAGCCGCTGCCGATTGCCGGGCACCGCCTTGGCCATTGTTCGATTCGGAAAATAGACCGGCTTGTCGTGGTAGGCAATGACCTGGAACTGGTGAGTCTCGACCAGCTCTGCCAGTGCTCGATCGAGTTGTTTCTGAGCTGCCGAGAGGGCATTCAGTCCCTGCCCACCCATACTCTTGGACCGGTCGATGACGAACACGAATGATCGACCGGCGGCTGCGTCGCTGCCGAACAGCGACACACGACCGACGGGACCAACTGGTCCAGCCGGACGGACCGGCCGTTCCAGCAGATTGGGATCGACATCATCGACGCCCGGTAGCCTGGCTCCGAGCTGGCTGCCTGCCAGGTCTGTGCCGGGCAGTGTGCCCTCCACAGGTAAGTCTTCAATTCCCGGCAACTGCAGGTCGGGCAGCTGGTTGAGATCGTTGGCCGGCTCGTCATCCAGTAGCTTGCTTGGGGCCTGGACACTTTGGGCTGCTTCGGCAATATCCTGCTCATCCAGGTACTGGATCTGTCGATTGTCCTGGGCCTCTGCCAGCACGATTCCCACCGACCGCTGCTGCTGCTGGTTATCACGACGGCTGGCCGCCTGCCGCCAGCTGACTGCAATAATCAGCAGCAACACCAGGTGGACAACAGCCGACAGGGCCCAGGCGGACGGTTTGCTGCCGCCAGTTGGCAGATGCGAGCGGTTTCCATTTGGGTGGTTGGCCATTGGTCTATGTATCGGCACTTTGCAGTGATTTGCCGGAGCTGTCTCTATTCTAGCAGGCAGATGCCCGGCGAAGCTCTGGCCCCGCGGTTTTCGCCTGCGGCGAATAACCATCGGGTTCCTGCGGCGAACAAGTATCGGGTCCCGGCAAGACCTGTTCGATCTAAGTTGTTCTGTGGAACGGGCAGAGGTTACAATAGATTCTCCTGCCCCCACCCAGACTTGAGCGACTGCCTCACCGTCATGAAGCTCCCCCACCTTACCACCGGTCATCTGTTCGCCACATTTCTCCTCTTGCTGGGGCTTCTCCCCACCGTCAGCCAGGCAGCCGAGGATGGGGCCGCCCGGCTCTCGGTTCATCCTGCTCAGCTCCTGCTAAGCGGACAGGCGTCCCAACAGCAACTGGTGGTGATGGCCACGGTTAATGAAGAGCAACAGGATGTGACTCGTACGGCCGAGTTTCGCGTCGAGGACCCCTCGATCGCGACGGTTGATGACGCAGGCATCGTGCGGCCGCTGGCCGATGGCAGCACACGCGTGATTGCCCACTGGCAGAACGCCATGGCAGCCAGCGAGGTGACAGTCAAGGATGGCCAGCTGCTGGGCCCGGTGAGCTTTGAGTTGGAAGTGCAACCGATACTGGCTGCCAATGGCTGCAGCGTGGGAGCCTGTCACGGCAAGGCTCGTGGTCAAAATGGATTCCAGCTTTCGCTGCTCGGTTTCGACTCGGAATTCGATTACCTGGCACTGACACGGCACGCCCGTGGACGGCGTGTTTTCCCTGCGTCTCCCGAGCTCAGTTTGCTGCTGCAAAAACCAACCGGTGAGGTGCCGCATGGCGGCG
This sequence comes from Planctomycetota bacterium, assembly GCA_963581185.1. Lineage (GTDB taxonomy): Bacteria > Planctomycetota > Planctomycetia > Pirellulales > Pirellulaceae > SAT2750. The sequence goes on from CAUZOB010000037.1 coordinate 29,789, forward strand.
GCGTTCGCTTGGCAGCGGGCAGCCGCGACTATCATACGATCCATCGCTGGATCGACGCAGGCACACCGCGCAGCGTTGAGGGTGAGCCACAGTTGCAGCGGGTCGAGATATTTCCCACGCATCGCTTGATGAAACCGGCCGAACAGCAGCAGCTGATTGTGACCGCTTTTTACAGCGACGGCAGTTCCCGCGATGTGACCGGCCAGACAACATTCCAGTCCAATGAAAGTGCCATCGTGGCGGTCGATAGCAGCGGCCGTGTGACCGCCGGCCCGCTGCCGGGCGAGTCGACATTGATGGCTCGCTTCATGGGCCAGATTACCATCTGTGGCGTCCTGATACCGCTCCAGGGGGACGTCCCGGCAGAGCACTACGCCCAATTGCCGCGTAACAACTTTATTGATGAGCTGGTCTGGCAGAAGCTGGAATTGCTGCGTATCGAAGCTGCGGGCGAGGCGGATGACGGGCGATTCATGCGTCGCGCGTCGATCGATATCATCGGTCGCTTTCCCACATCCGATGAGGTCCGGGCCTTCCTGCTGGATCCAGCCGACGATAAGCGGCAGCGTTACATCACCAGTCTATTGAGCCGACCCGAGTACGCCGATCACTGGGCCAACAAGTGGACCGACCTGCTACGTCCCAATCCCTACCGTGTCGGTATCAAGGCAGTCCTGAATTACGACAACTGGATTCGCCAGAGTTTTCGAGACAACAAGCCGTACGACCAGTTTGTTCGTGAGCTGGTGACGGCCGAAGGTAGCACCTGGCGAAACGGTGCGGCCACGATGTTTCGCGACCGCCGTTCGCCAGATGAGCTGACGACGATTGTCAGCCGGCTGTTCCTGGGTATCCGCCTCGAATGTGCCAAGTGCCATCACCACCCGTTTGAACGATGGAGCCAGGAGGACTTTTTCAGCTTTGCTGCTTACTTCTCCGAGGTGGGTCGCAAAGGCTCCGGCCTC
>CAUZOB010000038.1:0-30516 GCA_963581185.1 Planctomycetota bacterium
AAGTTGATCGAGCAGCACCAGCTGGACTTGCTTGTGATGAATACCAAGGACGACGATCAACTGGCGATGCATGGACTGGCCTACCCGTTGACGATTGAGCTGTGCGAAATCCCGCTGCTGTTGTTGTGAAAATCCAACTCCCACGAAAACCAGCCTTTTCCTGAGCGGTCAAAGTCATGCTGTCGTTACTGGCAAGTCAATCAGAAGTCTCCGTGGCGGTCCGCCTGCTATTTGCCGGGCTGCTGGTGGGCCTGATCGTCTGCCTGGCCCTGGAGGAAAAGCTGCACGCAAAGAAGTCGGTGATTGCCGGCGTTTTTGCCATCGTCTGCCTACTGGCTGGCAGCGCCTGCCAGATTCTGCCCTTCGCACCCGTGGTGGTGGGATCGACGGAGATAGTCGAGCAGGCGGACGTTCCGGCGGAGAGTGAGGTTGATCATCCAGCAGAGCACACCAGGACGCACGAAGGTGGTCACGAGATCAAGATGCCGGTCTACATCCCTGGCATCGACTGGGGCGTGATTGCCATCATCCTGGGATCGAGCCTGTTCGTGGACGTCACCAGCCGGTCCGGCCTGTTCACCTGGATTGCCATCAAGGTCACCAAGGCCTCGGGGGGTGATCCGCTGAGGCTGCTCTACTGTTACGGCATCATGACGGTCGTGTTTTCCGCAGTCCTGAACAACGTGACCGCGATGATCATCGTGGGGTCGCTGACTGTGGTCTCACTCGACAAGCTCGAGCTGCGAGACAAGTTGATGGGCTTTCTGCTGATCGAGGGCTTGTTAACCAACGTGGGTGGCCTGCTGACGCTGATCAGTTCTGTTCCCAACATCATCGTCGGTACGGCAGCGGGCATCAGTTTTGTCGAGTTCTTTGTCAAATCAAGCCCCTACGTTCTGGTTGCAACCATCCTGACGCTCTGGATGGGTGCCCGGCTGTTCGCCATTCGCAGCATCAAGGATGCCACGGCGAAAGTGCTGGCCAAAGAGCAGGTAGCCGGATTCGATGAAACGGATGGCATCGAGAGCTGGGGCTTCTTCTGGTTCTCTGTAGTGATGTTGCTGTTGTTCATTTGCACGATTGCCACTACCAGTGCGCTGCCCTTCATTAGTGACCTGGAGATGGGCTACGTGGCGCTCTCCTTCGCCGGCATCATGTTGGTTCGTTTCAAGTCAGAGGCGGACCAGTTTTACAAGGCAATCGACTGGGACTTGATCGCCTTCTTCATGTCACTCTTCGTGGTCATCTACGTGATGGAACATGCCCAGGTCCTGACAGAAATCGGCAACGGAATGCAGCTGGTGCTTAACCAGATCACTGCCCCGGTGGCTGGCATCACGGATGCCTCGATGCTCCTGATTGGTGCAGCTGGATTCAGCAGCGTGACGGACAACATCCCGCTGGCGGCGATGCTCTCAAATATTCTCAGCGAGTTGGGGACGCCGTCGGAATCGGGACTCTGGTGGTCGGTCATTTTTGGAGCCAACCTGGGTGGCAACCTGACTCCGATCGGGTCGGCCTCGACGCTGGTTGCCGTGACGATCATGCACAAGCACAAGATCCCGATCTCCTTCGCCGGTTTCGTAAAGATCGCCCTGCCCTACGCACTTATCCAGATCGGATTGGCAACAGTCTACGTGGTGATCTTCCTGCGGTAAGCGGCCGAAGGATGGAGCGGGGTTATCGATGCCCGCTGGCGGCTCGCCACGAATCGCTGCATCACAGCCCGCTTACTTGGCCCGAGAGCGGCCGAAGTCGATCGTCAGCTGGGGGTCATCCTGCTCGGCATTGGGATTGAGTTCCTTGTAGAGCAAGCTGGGCTGGATATCCCGGTTGTTGTTGTACTTATCGCTGGAGTACTCGTCGTATTCGCCGGTCAATTCGTGGTAGAAGATCTGACAAATCGGCACTCCCGGATAGATCCTGACCGGCTGCACGGCAAACAGGGAGAGCGTCCAGAAGCCGCGGAAACCGACATCACCAAAGCCAGCTGTGACGTTGACGAAGAGGCCAAGTCGTCCGACGGAGGAGCGGCCCTCAACCATCGGCACCAGATCATGCGTCTCCGTCCGTTCCTCTGTACGTCCCAGGTAGATCTGGTTGGGATTGAGCACGATTCCTGTTTCGGGGATATGGATACGCCGCACGCGATTGACCTGGCGCATATCGAGCACGACTTCCTCGTAAGTCAGCAACTCGTCATGCAATGACAGGTTGTAGCTATTGGGATTGAGGTTCTTTTCGTCGAACGGGTCGATTTGTATCGACCCACCGGCTCGCTTGCGAATCTCATCGCCCGAAAGAATCATCGCTTATGACCCTGTCCAAAACGGTCCTGCCGGCAAGCTGGCGCCTGCGGAAAGTCAACTGGGACCTGGTAGTTATTAATGATCGACTCCAATACGTGGGCAGAGCCGCTCCATATGACACTGCTGGCACCGTGCCTTCCGAGAATTGCAGACCTGCCGACCATGGTGAATCATACGATGCGAGTAGGCAATCCACTGAGGGCGCGGCAGCAGCTCCATCAAGTCCCGCTCGACTTTCACCGGATCGGTTTCGCTGGTTAGTCCCAGTCGGCGGCTGATTCGTCCGACATGCGTATCGACGACCACCCCGCTGGCTTTCCCCATGGCAGTTCCCAGCACGACATTGGCGGTCTTGCGTCCCACGCCGGGCAGCACCACCAGCTGGTCGAGCTCTTCCGGAACCTGACCGCCATGCTTGTCGACCAGCTGCCGGGCACAGCCCCGAATATTCTTGGCCTTGGCGCGAAAGAAACCGGCACTCTGAACCAGCTTCTCAACTTGCCGCTGGGTCGCGACAGCCAGTGTTTCAGCTGTCGGATACTTGGCGAACAGATCTTTGGTAACGATGTTCACTCGCTCATCCGTACACTGGGCTGAGAGGATGGTAGCGATCAACAACTGGAAAGGCGAATCGTAATGCAACGCGCAGTCGGCGTCGGGATAGTCCTTCGCCAGCTGTCGTACGACGCGTGCAGCGTATCGTTTCTCTGCTGCCGTTGCAGTGCCTGCCATGGCATCCGAGGGGTGAGAGAGTCGGGATGTCGTTCCCCTGTCTGGTCGAAATTCAGATTGATGTCCGACCGCGGGTGATTCTGCGCCGGGGCGGGTCACTTGTCAAGCAGTTGCCAGCCTGCGATGGCCACAGTCCAATATTGACAGCATCCCGAGATGGCTCGAAAATAGATTTGTCGATTCGATCGTACGGGCACCCCACGAGGAGAGCATGATGTCGTACCAGCAATACCAGGTGGATGAAGCTTCCGCTCTGTCCGCTTCTGCCATGGCCATTCACGCTGGTGAATCTGAGCGGACCGGTTTCATTCGCCGCACTTACACCCATCTGGCAGGAGCGGTCGGCCTGTTCGTGCTGATTGAAATGGCAGTCTTCACACTACTGCCCGAAGCAACACTGGCGAAAACCGTCGGGGCCATGACACGGGGATACATGTGGCTGGTCGTTCTGGGTGCTTTTATGGTGGTCAGCATGGTTGCCAACAGCTGGGCCGCCAACGCCAAGTCAGCGGGCATGCAATACGCCGGGCTGGCTTTATATATCGTTGTCGAGGCCGTGATTTTTGTCCCGCTTTTATACATGGCCCGCCGCTTTGGAGATCCCGGCACGATTGGTTCGGCAGGACTGATCACGACCGTTGTGTTTGCCGGGCTGACAATGATCACGTTCGTCACACGTGCCGACTTCGGCTGGATGGGTCGCGTGTTGATGCTGCTGGCATTGGCCTTCATGGGCGCAATCATCTGTGGCATGGTTTTCGGCTTCCACCTGGGAACCGCTTTCTCCTGTCTCGGCATCGCCCTGGCCGGAGGCTACATCCTTTACTACACCTCCGAGATCATGCATCGGTTCCGTACCGACCAGCACGTGGTCGCGGCACTCTGCCTGTTCGCCGCCGTCGCCCTGCTGTTCTGGTATGTGCTGCGGTTGATCATGGCCTTACAGCGTGACTGACCGGTGATGAACGATCCACTGCAATTCGATCCTCGCTATTTACAGGGGATCGAGTATTTCAACGAATGCGAATTTTTCGAGGCGCATGAAGTCTGGGAAGATCTCTGGAGCGAGGTCCAGGGGCATCCGCGCAAGTTCTACCAGGGGTTGATCCAGGTGGCCGTCTGCCTGCATCACTTTGGCAACGGCAACATCCGCGGCGCCCGCAAGCTCTACCACTCCAGCTGCACTTACCTGAGCGAGTACCAGCCCCGTTTCGAGGGACTCGATATAGAGAAGTTGATTCGGGAATTAACCAGCTGCTGCCGGGAATTTCTGGATAGTGAAGAGGAGTTTCCTCAGTCGGAGATCGTGGTCGACTTGATTCCGGAGATTCACCTCGAGGCCGAACCAGAGGCTGGCTAACCGTCGGTGGTCGACATGCCGGCGACAAGTCCTGACCCGCCGCCAGATTTTCTTCGATACTCCAGGCACCTCGGCCCAGCAGTCAACGGGTTGTTGACCTCGAAGTGTCAGGACATAGGATGGACGGTTGCCGCGGACGTTATTTCCCTGGCCAGAGAATCTCGAATCCCAGAGCGGTGCTCGCGATGACAACTTCCATAATTCCCAGTGAACAGGTAGACCTGGACCGGATTGCCGCCGCCGTACGGGAGATCCTGGCCGCCGTCGGCGAGGATCCGGACCGCGAGGGGCTGCTGGAAACCCCCCAACGCGTTGCTCGCATGTACGCCGAGATGTTCAGCGGGCTGCATGCAGATCCTCGTGAGCACACGGACAAGTTCTTCGAGGAAAAGTACGACGAGGTTGTACTGGTTCGGGACATTAGTTTTTGCAGCATGTGCGAGCATCACTTGCTGCCGTTCATGGGCAAAGCACACATTGGTTACATGCCCAGCGGCCGCGTGATCGGGCTGAGCAAGCTGGCCCGCGTGGTCGAGGTGATTGCCCGGCGGCCACAGGTCCAGGAACGGATGACCGAGGAAATCGCTGACCTGCTGGTTGAAGAACTGGATGCCAAGGGTGTCGCAGTCGTGGTCGAAGCATCGCATTCCTGCATGACCATCCGCGGAGTCCGCAAACCTGGCAGCCTCTGTGTCACCTCGGCAATGAAGGGGATCTTCCGATCGAATCTCTCAAGTCGCTCGGAGATAATGCAGTTGATTTACGGCAACCACCGGTAAAAGCTCCGTGTCACTGCTCTGGCATATACTGCAGTTCCTGGTACGCACAGCGATGGGAATCTCCCTCTCGCTGCGACTCAGTTCCTCCCGTCAGATTCCCGCCGGTTTCTTCCGAGTTCACCTCTGGGTGGTGATGGGGATTACCGTGCTGGCGACATTGGTAGGATTCTCGCTCGACCGTGCGCCGGACGTTGCCGCCACCGCAGTCAAAGCGACTGAAGTGAATCCCGCTGATGCCAAGCCAGGGACAGCTGCAGAAGCAACTGCTGAGCAGCCATCGGAGTTACGTCCAACCCTGGCACTGCTCTTTTCCCTGGCGGTTGTGACCAGTTACGTCGGCGCCAGTTGCTGGTTCTACCATGCCCATCGGATGGGCCGCTTGCTGACCACGCTGACTGCACTCCTGTTGGCTGCCCAGGTTGGCTGGACCGCTGTCGGACCGGACCAGGCCTGGACGCTCGACAACTGGCCACAATTCATTGGCAGCCTGACAGCAGCGATGCTGCTGGGAACAACCATCACAGCCATGCTGCTTGGCCACTGGTACCTGAATGAACCGGGCATGCAGCTGGCGCCACTCAATCGACTGCTGAACCTGGTCGTACTGGCGATCATTGTGCGGGTGCTGGTCTGCGGGAGCGGTGTCATCTATACCCTCGCGACCGCAGACGACATCAATGCTCGCTGGTGGATGTTCGTCACATTCCGCTGGCTCGGTGGTTTCGCGGGACTCCTGCTGCTGACCATCATGGCTCGCCTGACCCTGCGAATTCCGAACACCCAGAGTGCGACTGGGATCCTCTACGCTGCCACAATTCTGGCGATCCTGGGCGAATTGACTTCGCAGCTACTGTCCGACACATCCGGAATTCACTTATGATGAGGATTGGCCTCGCGACAGCGCCAACTGGCTGCCCTAGAGCAACAAAACTCGTGTCCTCATGAACGTAACTTTCGCCTGCATCCAATGTGGCGGGACGACTCGGCTGGTCTACTCGCACGAGCTGACGCAGCTAACTTGCCAGCATTGCGAGCAGACTCATCCGATAAGTGCAGCTGCAGCCCAGAAGTGTGCAGCCAGCGAGCACGATGATCTTGACCGCTGCCTGGTCTGCCCCAGCGACGGCCTGTTCATCCGCAAGGACTTTTCACAGCGTCTCGGGATCACGATTATCACCATTGGCTTCATCGCCAGCAGTATTGCCTGGTACTACTACTACACGATCCTGAGTTATGGCATTCTGTTTGCGTCGGCGTTACTGGACATCATGCTGTTTTTCGTCGTCGGCAATCTACTCGAGTGCTACCGCTGTCACACACAGTTCCGGGGTTTCCGGGAAGGCGAAGACCAGACCGGTTTTGACCTGGTGATTCATGAGCGGGAGCGGCAGTTTGAAGCTCGTCTGCAGCAGGCAGCTTCCGCCCGGCGGGGAGATCCCTGATCGTGGCCATGGACCAGGAACGAGAGCGAATCCAGGAGGACTTGCGTGGTCTCCTGGACGGTGACGTTCGCTGTGACGATTTGTTCGTCCAGATGTACGCCAACGACGCCAGCATCTACGAGATCCGGCCACTCGGTGTGATCCGGCCTCGCCACGTGTCGGACGTCGTGATGGCTGTTCAATATGCCGCCGCCAATAACTACTCGATTCATGCCCGCGGTAGTGGCAGCGGGGTTGCTGGAGAATCGCTCGGCAGCGGCCTTGTGCTGGATTTTTCCCACCACATGCGCCGCGTGATTTCTATCGAAGAGGATCGTGTCTGTATCCAGCCGGGCGTGATTCACGGCCAGCTCAACAAGCTGCTGGAACGCCGTGGCCAGGTGTTTGGACCGGACCCCGCCAATTCCGTGGTCTCGACGATGGGCAGCGTGCTGGCACTCAATTCCTGCGGCAGCCGCTGGCTCAAGTACGGAACGCCACGGGACCTGGTTGAGTCAATGCAGGTGGTATTGGCCGATGGCACAATCATGCGGGTCGGTTACGACGGCAGCGATCCAGTCTGCTGGGACGAGACCTGCCCGGTATCGCCATCGGTACGGGCCGAGCCGCCGGACCAGTTGAAGCAGACCCGCAGCGAGGCAATCTGCGAACAACTCGGCGGCCTCTTGAGCCGCGAGCGAGAGACGATCGAGAATCAGCGACCCGCATCCCTGGTACATCGCTGTGGCTATCACCTGCACGACATCAAGCAAAACGACTCCATCGACCTGGCGCGCCTGCTGGTTGGTTCGGAAGGAACGCTGGCATTGATCACCGAGATGACAGTACGACTGCAGCAGCTGCCGGAGGAGAGCGGACTGGTGTTGCTGTTTTTCGATCGACTGGAGAATGCCGCCCAGGCTGCCGCCGTAGCCCGCGAGATGTCCGCGATCGCCTGCGACCTGATGGATCGCCGGCTGCTGACGATCGCACGCGACCTGGACAGTCGATATCGGCGGCTGATCCCAATCGAGGCGGAGGCGATGCTGCTGGTCGAGGTGGAGGGCGAATCGGCGACCGACGTGCGGGACAAGCTGGAGCAGCTGATCCGTACAATCCACCACCGCCAGCACCTGGCCTTTGAGTCCTGGCGAGCGAGTGGGCCCGAAGAGACAAGCCTGGCCTGGGACCTGACCCGAAATGTCGTACCCCGGCTCTATCGCCTGGAAGGTTCCGCCCGGCCCTTACCGTTCGTGGAGGATGTGGCAGTTCCACCCGATAAACTTCCTGAGTTCCTGACTGGTCTACAGAACACGCTCAAGCATCACCAGGTGACGGCATCGCTGTTTGGCCACGCCGGCCATGGGCAGTTGCACATCCGGCCATTCCTCAATCTGGCCGACACCGACGATGTGCACAAGATGCATGACCTGGCTGCTGACATCTATGGCCTGACAATGGAAGTCAAGGGCAGCATCAGTGGCGAACACGGTGCGGGATTGAGCCGGACCTGGTTTATGCGAAACCAGTTTGGACCGATGTACGGTGTCCTGCGCGAAGTCAAGCGGACACTGGATCCCCACAACCTGTTTAATCCCGGGCGAGTCGTGACCGATCTGCCACAGCCAATTCACAATAACCTGCGACCCGTCGAAGTTGCCGCTCACCTGGAGTCCAGCAGTCCTGCCGCACTGCTGGAGGAGGAGACGGAACTGCCCGCAGCGGATACGGCGACACCGCGGATCGACCTGCAACTGGCCTGGTCCGCCGATGAACTGGCCTATACGGCCCGTTCATGCAATGGCTGTGGCCGCTGCCGCACGCTCTCGGCAGACCAGCGGATGTGCCCCATCTTTCGTTTCGCACCGCGTGAGGAAGCATCTCCTCGTGCCAAGGCTAACTTGATGCGCGGCGTCCTGACCGGCCGCCTCGATGCTGAAGAGCTGACTGGTGACGACCTCAAGGAGATTGCCGACCTCTGCGTGAATTGTCACCAGTGCCGACTGGAATGCCCGGCAAGTGTCGACATTCCTCGCTTGATGGTCGAGGCCAAGGCCCAGTACGTGAATACCAACGGCCTGCGTCTGTCCGACTGGCTGACAATCCGGCTGGACCGACTGGCACGCTGGAGCAGCCGACTCAGTCCATTCTACAACTGGGCCATCGCCAATCGCACGATGCGCTGGTTAATGGCCAAGTTGCTGGGGGTTGCCCAGGGCCGCAAGCTGCCACGGATTGCGCGCCGCAACTTTCTTCGCCTGGCAAGTCGTCGCCGCTTACATCGCACCACACGACACAGCGGTCGCAAGGTTGTCTATTTTGTTGACGCTTATGCCAACTGGTTTGACGTCGACGTGGCCGAAGCCACGCTGCAAGTGTTGGAACACAATGGCGTGTCGGTTTATGTGCCGTCCAAACAGTTGATTTCCGGGATCTCAGCGATCAGCGAGGGAGCTGTTGGATTTGCCCGTCGGCTGGCCTCACAAAATGTAGACGTGCTGGCCGATGCCATCCGGCAGGGTTACCACGTGATCACGACCGAGCCCTCTGCTGCCATGTGCCTGACACACGAATACCCCAACCTGCTGGGCAGCGAGGACGCCCGGCTGATTGCCGAAAACACCAGCGACGCCTGCAGCTATCTCTGGCGGATGCACGAACAGGGTCAATTGCAACTGGACCTGCAACCGTTGAACCTGGTGGCGGGATACCACCTCCCCTGCCACCTGCGTGCCTTACCCAATGCGGTTCCCGGAGAACGGCTGCTACAGATGATCCCCGGAATGGTCGTGCAGCGACTGGACCATGGCTGTTCCGGTATGGCTGGCACTTATGGCTTGAAACAACGCAATTACCGTAATAGCCTGAGAGCTGGCTGGAGTCTTATCCGTGCCATGCGAAATACCACGGTGCAAGTAGGAACCACCGAATGCAGCGCCTGCAAGCTACAGATGGAACAGGGCACAACCAAACCAACACTGCATCCAATTAAGCTGCTGGCCCTCTCCTACGGTCTGCTGCCACGAGTTCGAGAACAGATCAACTCCCAATCCAGTGAACTGGTCGTGACATGAAGTACCAGGTGAAGATGTTTGCCGCCGCTCGCCAGCTGGCAGGCCAGGCGGTAATCGAAGTCTCGCTGGATGAGCCAGCGACCGTGGCCGACCTGCGGCACGCCATGCTGATCCAGTTCCCGGGATTGCAGCCGCTGGCCAATCACCTGCTGTTGGCCATCGATACCGAGTACGCCGACGACGACAGGTGCCTGGATGTGGATAGTGAAATCGCCGTCATCCCTCCCGTCAGCGGGGGCTAGGAACCATGATCCAGCTTGTAAGCGAACCAATCGACGTGCCCCAGCTACTCGGCTCAGTTGCCTCGCCAGCTGCCGGTGCCGTCGTGCTGTTCCTGGGGACGACGCGGCAATTCACCGCTGGCCGCGAAACCAACTCCCTCGATTACGAGTGTTATCCGGACATGGCTGTCAGCAAGCTCGAGCAACTGGCTACAGAAGCACGCGATCGCTGGACGATCGAAAAGCTGGCCATCGTCCATCGTCTCGGCCATCTGGAACTGGAAGAGGCGAGTATTGCGATCGCCGTCAGCTGCCCACATCGCGGCGATGCCTTCGAAGCTGGCCAATGGCTTATTGACAGCATCAAGCGCGTTGTGCCAATCTGGAAACAAGAGAACTGGGCCGACGGTACAAATCAGTGGGTTCATCCAGGTACTGACTGCCCGCTGGTCGACAGCGATCCTGCCGACCAGGACCGACTCGATACTGCTGACTAAATACCATGAACAAACCACTCGTCGACAGCTACGGCCGACTGCATACGAATCTACGGATCAGTATTACTGACCGCTGTAACATTCGTTGCTTTTATTGCATGCCCGACGAGAACATCCGCTTCAAGCCGCGCCACGAGATTCTCACGTTTGAGGAGATTCAGCGAATTGTGCGGATTGTCGCCAGCCGGGGGGTTAACAAGCTGCGGATCACCGGAGGCGAGCCACTGCTTCGAGCCGACCTGCCGGAGCTTATTGCTCAACTGGTCGCTACCAGCGGCATCACGGATGTGGCCCTTACCACCAACGGAGTCCTGCTGGCTGAGCAAGCCACGGCGCTGCGTGAAGCCGGCTTGCACCGACTGAATATCAGCCTCGATACGCTCAAGGAAGAGACCTTTCAGCAGATCTCCCGGCGGACCGGCCTGCAGCGGGTGCTGGATGGGATCCAGGCCGCCCAGAACGCTGGCTTCGATAAGATCCGACTCAATGCCATCGCCATTGCCGGGCTAACAGAAGCTGAAATCGTACCGCTGGGTCATTTTGCCCGCGAGCACAAGATGGAATTACGGTTCATCGAGTTCATGCCGCTGGACGCTGACAACGCCTGGAAAACCGAACTGGTTCTGCCAGGCAGCGAGATTCGACGGCGCCTGGAAGAGGAATTCGGGGCACTCGTCGCCAGTGACCGGCCAGATCCCAGCCAACCGGCGATGGATTATGAATTTGCTGACGGCGGTGGACGAATCGGCCTGATCAATCCGGTCAGTGAACCATTCTGTCAAGACTGTAATCGGCTACGGATCACGGCCGAGGGCAAGTTGCGGAATTGCCTGTTTTCGACCGTCGAATGGGACGCCCGTGAATTGCTGCGAGGAAGTGGCAGTGACGAGGAGATATCTGATCTGCTTGACGCCTGCCTGGCTGACAAGAAGGCCAGCCACGGTATCGACGAAGAGGGCTTCCAACGCCCCGACCGAGCGATGTACCAGATTGGCGGCTAGATCTTGATTCGATCCCGCTGCTGTTCGATCTCCGCCAGCTCATAGAGCGTCCCTTTCCCGGCACCGGGGCAGTCCTGGCAGGTTCGCTGCCAATCGGCCTCTGTTTCCAGGTTGGATGCCCAGAAGGGCCAGCTGCGACATTGCAGCGGCCGTTGCTCGTAGACGCTGCAGCTCCGTGACTTGGGGTCAAAAAAGACACAGTCCCCATTAGGAAACTCGATCAGCGATTTGCGGGCGCCGATCCGGCGCACGTAGAGCCGCTCAAACTCAGCCAGATCCGACTCACCCAGCCTGTTCGCCAGGGCCTCAATCTCGTCGTCACTGACCCAGACAAAACCGGCTTCACCGGTGCAGCAGTTACCGCACTGGGTACATTCAAATCGAAGTCCCTGCTCGTACCACGGTTCGTTCATTCAAGGATTCCATCTGTCGAGGCGCTGTCTTCCTCTGCCCAGCTGGCAGCAGACAACTCGGAAATGGCAGCGATGGCGTTTTGGATCTCGTCAGTCGTGTTAAACCAACCGGGGCTGAAGCGAATTGTCCCGCCCTGTTGGTCTGTACCGAGGCTGGGATGCAGGAGTGGTGCACAGTGCATTCCGGCACGCACCTGGATTCCGAATGAATGGTCGAGCGTTGCTGCCACTTCGCGAGGATCAAACCCAGGCAGGTTGATCGAGACCACACCCAGTTGCTGAGCTGGGTTAGAGGGGGCGTGCAGTTGGACATTTTCAATGGCAGCAAAACCGTCTCGCAATTCAGCCGTCAGCTCGGCAATCCTGGCATGGATCGTCTCCACGCCGGTTTCCAGGACGAACTGCAGGGCAGCCTCCAGGCCAAGAATCGCCGGTACGTTGAGATTCCCCGACTCGAATTTCTCCGGCAATGTCTCGGGCTGCTTATCCAGATTGCTGTCTGTGCCCGTGCCGCCCTGACGCAGGGGCCGCAATCGCTCAGCAACGGTATCGGCAACATAAAGCAGGCCCAGGCCGAGCGGTCCCATCAGTCCCTTGTGAGCCGAACAAGCCAGCAGATCGACGGGTACTTCGGCCAGCGAGAATGGCAGGTGCCCGAGAGATTGTGCGGCATCCAGCAGTGTGACAATACCGTGCTGGTGGCCAAGTTGCACGACCTGGTCAATCGGTTGAAGTGCGCCTGTCACATTGGAAACATGCAGGATCGCGATCAGGCGGGTGTTGGGACGTATGGCAGCCGCAATATCGTCGATCGCGACCAGTCCGCCAGCGTCAGCGGAGACGCGGGTCACCGCCACTTGCTGGTTTTCTTCCAGCTGCCGGAGCGGCCGCAAAACGCTGTTATGCTCGGCCACGGTGGTGATCACATGATCTGTGGGGTTGACGATGCCCTTTATCGCCAGGTTCAGTGAATCTGTGCCTCCGGCAGTGAAGATCATGTTGTCGGGCTTGTCGCTGCCAAGCAGGCTGGCAAGCTGACGGCGACACTGGCTGATCCGCCGGCCAACTTCATCCGCTTCCCGATAGGATCCCCGTCCAGCCGGTGCTCCAGACTGGCGCATATAGTGATCGCAGGCTTCGTAAACCGAGGCTGGCTTGGGCCAGCTGGTTGCAGCATTATCGAGGTAGACTCGCATGAGGATGCATTCTAGGTCAGGTGCCGGGTCGTACCAAGCCAGCGAATCTGTGCCGTATGGCTGGCCGGCGAATGTCAAGCTGGTCCGATCAGCTAAAGTCTAACGGTTAGGCTGTCGATACTGGCAGAACAACTGCTCATATGCGCGGTGGTCCAGATTTTTGAACGTAACTCAGGTACTGACAGGCATTTACCGATCGCAAACCGATTGAAATGCGGAGAAATTGAGATAAGCCGTGCTGGCCCAAGGGTTTACATAGCTTGCGCTTGATCATCACTTGTAGTAACGTGGACTGCAGGCAGCGTTGAAATTATTTGACATTAATCCTTACGACACTTAAACTTAGGACGTTTTTTGACAGCTTTGAATCTGGCAAAATGGCGTGTTTAGTGGCCTTCCGGCTGGAGTGACTGCGTTGTGACGAAAAAAGACATCGTCAAGACGATTTCCGAGAAGATCAACATGACTCAGTTGACTACCAAGGGAATTGTGCAAGAGACGTTTGACACGATTGTAGAGACACTGGTCCGGGAAGGCCGGATAGAACTGCGTAATTTTGGCGTTTTTGAGGCAAAAGAGCGAGCGGCTCGCAAGGCCCGCAATCCACGAACGGAGGAGCCTGTTGACGTTCCTTCCAAGATCGTGGTGACGTTCAAGCCGGGCAAGCGGATGGCAGAGCGTGTCAAGAACATGGATCCAGAGATTCTGGACAGCAGCGAGTTTGAGGAGGGCGAAACAGAGGATTCGGACGCAACAGCTGCCGATTCCAGCCCGTCGGACTTTACTGCACCGGCGGCGGATGGTGCGAGCTCAATGGAGGCTGATCCGACCGATTCACGTGGCGACGCGGACAGTCCGGAGGGCGAATCAGACAATTCCACGGGCTCATTCCAGTACTAGCGACAGCGGGAATTCTGCGACCTGAATCGTCAAACCCGTATTACGACAGACCGAGGTATTTGTTAGAGTTTCGCGGCTTATCGAACACCACGACGACGTGTTTCAGGCTACTCACTTCATTTCATCCCACCAACCCATCCCATCAAGAACCGCTGGGGCCTTTCCCGGCATACATCCCGACCAGGTTCTGGACCATCCTGATGATGTCCAGGGCAAGTCGTGACGAACTGATCAAGGAGGAACGGTTCATGCGTCGGCTATTTATTGCCCTTATACTCGGAGCGGTCATTGGCACCACGGCAGGTTGTTTCATTCCGGCCTACTCCGGTGACCGTGCTCGACGAACGCAGCAGCTGATTTTCACCTCCGAGAACCAACGAGCCATCCTGAATTTCTGGGAACGCTTCTGGTTCCTGGACCAACCCGACCATATGACCCCGCAGCGGGTGCATGGTGGCGTGATCTAGCGATTGGCTGAATCGTGTGAACCGTTGATAGGCGGGGTCGTGCTGGGCGGTACCAGCTGACCACCTGCTGCCGTGGTCCGATTGAGGATCTCTGGCACGGCGGTTAGATTGGGAACTGGCGAGCGGCTCAGTTTCCATTTCATCCGACAGGCGATCCCGTTGGCGACTGAACAAGAGCATATCGATCTCTCGGTCCAGCTGGGCCGACTGCACCTCCCTAATCCGATCCTGGTGGCATCGGGGACATTTGGTTATGCCCGGGAGATGGAGAAGATAGTCCCACTGGACCAGCTTGGCGGCATCGTCCCCAAGACGATTACAGTGGAAGCACGGATCGGCAATGATCCCTGGCGAACCGTGGAGACCAGCTGTGGCCTGCTCAACTCCATCGGACTGGATAATGACGGCCTGGCTGCCTTCATCGCTCACCATCTACCCTACCTGGCTGAGCTGGCAGCTCCCTTGATTGTGAGCATCGCAGGTCGCACCGAGGAGGAGTTCATTTCCATGGCCCAGCAACTTGCTGATGCCGGCGGCGTGGACGCACTCGAGTTGAATATCTCCTGCCCGAATGTTTCTGGTGGAGTTGATTTTGGCACCGACCCGCTCCGTTGCGCCGCGGTGGTGGGTGGCGTCCGTGCAGCCTGCCAGTTGCCCGTGCTGGCGAAACTGACACCGAATGTGACAGACATCACGTTGATCGCCCGGGCTGCTGCCGAGGCGGGAGCAGATGGCCTCTGCCTGATCAACACGCTGCTCGGCATGGCCGTGGACTGGCGAGCCCGCCGGCCAATGCTTGGAAACGACATGGGAGGCCTGAGCGGACCGGCGATCAAGCCTGTGGCCTTACGTTGCGTGTACCAGGTGGCTCAAGCGGTCGACATACCGCTGATCGGCATCGGCGGTATTGCCAACATTGATGACGTGATGCAGTTCCTTGTGGCCGGTGCAACTGCGGTCCAGATTGGCACAGCGAATTATTATGATCCCACGGTCAGTACACGTCTCGTCGACAAATTACCTGGGGCACTCCGTGAGGCCAACGTCGGCAGCCTGGCTGAATTGACCGGTACGATCACATCCAACCGGAAAAATGTGCCAGGTTGAGGCCATCCCTTAACATCAAGGACACGGTTCGAACACCGAGTTCCAGGATACGAGAGTAGATCATCATGCGGGTTTTATCTGGCATACAGCCGACAGGCCGTTTCCACTGGGGAAATTACTTTGGGGCTATCCAACAGTACATTGCCTTGCAGGACGAGGACGAGGCATACTATTTCATCGCCAACCTACACGCTCTAACGACGATCCGTGATCACGAGCAATTACGTCAGAACACCTGGGAGGCCGCCCTCGACTTACTCGCCCTGGGACTCGATCCAGAGCGGGCAACGCTGTTTATCCAGTCAGAAGTTCCCCAGGTATCGGAACTGACGTGGTTGTTGATGACGGGAGCTCCGCTGGGGTTGCTGGAGCGCTGCCACGCCTACAAGGAAAAGAAGGACAAGGGCCTGACCGCGGATGTCGGCCTGTTCACCTACCCAGTGCTGATGGCAGCTGACATCCTGGCGTACGATTCCAACATTGTTCCGGTGGGAGCGGACCAGGTACAGCACATCGAGGTTTGCCGCGACCTGGCCCGCAGTTTCAACCATCACTTCGGTGATGTGTTTGTGATGCCTGAGGCGAAAGTGCTGGAATCATCGGCTCGCGTGCCTGGTACGGACGGGGAGAAGATGTCCAAGAGTTACGACAATACGATCGAGGTCTTTGAAGATCCGCAGCGACAGCGCAAGCAGATCATGCGTATTGCGACCGACTCCCGGCCGATGGAGGATGCCAAGGATCCCGAGACCGATCACCTCTACATGCTGTTTAGCTTGTTTGGCAACGATGCGGACAGCGAGGCAATGGCCGATATGTATCGCCGTGGTGGTTTCGGCTACGGCGAGGTCAAGAAGCAGCTGGCGGATGCGGCCGAGTTGTTTTTTGCTACTGCCCGTCAGCGTCGGTCGGAATTGGAAAATGACCGGGACTATGTGCGGGGCGTCCTTGACGAGGGGGCCCAGAAGGCTCGCAGCAAGGCAGCGGAAGTTCTGGCGCGCGTGCAGACAGCCTGCGGGGTGGGATAATGGACATCATTGGCATTGGGACAGACATTGTTGAGTGCCTGCGGATCGCCAAGATGATTGAGCGTCATGGCGAGCTCTTCCTGGGGCGTGTGTTCACATCGCAGGAAATCGAGTATTGCAGCTCTCGCAAGGCCGCCACACAGCATTACGCGGGCCGTTGGGCTGCCAAGGAGTCGGTCCTCAAGGCCATGGGAACTGGCTGGTCACGCGGGATCCGCTGGAAAGATATCGAGGTGAAGGTCGAATCCTCCGGAAAACCGACCGTCCGAATCGAGGGTGTCGCCTGGGAAATCTGCCAGCAGGTGGGAATCGAGCGAGTCCTGTTGAGCATCTCGCATTGCCGCAGTCACGCCACAGCCTATGCAGTCGCCGTATCGGATGACGAGCTGGGCGGGTGATGCTCCGCCAGTTCCTGTTCCATCTCTTGAGGTTCGAAGCCTGTTTCGATAACGGTACCGTCGACGGTCGTCACGACAGGTGGCGGATGCAGTCGTTCGTGTTCAGCCAGCTTGGCTTCCCATTCTGCTCGTTCATCATCCTCCATCCCTTTCCAGGCACCTCGTCCTCGGCAGCGTGGGTATTTTGAGCATCCCAGCCAGGGTCCTCGTTTGCCGTTTCGCAGGTACAGCGGCGCTTCGCACTTTGAGCAGGCTAGATCGGTTTCCAGCGGCGGCACCTTGGGGGGGGAGACCTTGCCTTGTTTGTCGAGATTGACCACGCCGTCACATGCAGGGTACTTGGCACAGGCCAGGAAGGGGCCATAGCGACCGGTCTTCTTGATCAACGGCTCTTGGCAAGTGGGACAGGCAACATTGGTCACGATGGGTTGAATTGGTCGCCCCTCGTGATCGATCGGCGCGGCGTAGCGGCAGGACTTGGGCATTGCTTCCGCGATCGTTTTGACCTGTTCCTTATTCGGTGCGCTGAGCTTGGACCAGTTCACCTTGTGCTCACACTCAGGGCAGGTCAGGAAGGGACGTGACCGTTCCGTCTTGCCCTTGTTAACAACCATCTCGCTCTTTTTGCACTCCGGGCAACCGATATCGCTGGCTTCTGGCGGGACCCGAAAACCTGTACAGCTGAGGAAGCGACCGTTACGGCCAAAACGATACTCGGTGCGCTTTCCGCAGTCGGGGCAGTTGTAGTCCTCGGGCGCCAACTCGGTTTCCGCCTTGGCATGCGACATGTTCTCGTGGGCGTTGGACAGCTCCTTGTGAAAGGGACCGTAGAAGGAACCGAGAAAGTCGACCCACTCAACATTTCCTTCCTCGATCGCATCCAGCTGTTCTTCCATCCAGCGGGTGTAGCCCAGGTCCATTATTCCCGGGAAGCCCTCGATCAGCTTGTTGGTGACAACCTCACCGAGATCTGTGGCGTGGAAACGGTTACCCCGTTTCTCAACATATTCCCGATCCTGGATCACCTTGATGATCGACGCATAGGTACTTGGTCGGCCGATGCCTTCTTCTTCCAGCTTCTTGACCAGCGAACCCTCGTTATAGCGAGCGGAAGGTGCGGAAAACTTTTGCCGAGTGTCGATAGAGAAGGGAGCTGTCTGTTGTTGGTCCTTGAGTGCCGGCAACGTCTGTTCGTCGCTGGCCGTGGGAACTCCACTGGCCCGGTAAAAACCGTCGAACACCAGCACTCGACCGGTTGCCTTGAGTACGGCGCCGGTTTGTTTGTCGCTGCGTTCGAGCAACACGGTTGTGGCGTCCCACTGCGACTCGGTCATCTGGCAGGCGACGTAGCGATTCCAGATCAGCCGGTAGAGCTTGAGTTGCTCTTCATCAAGTGTCGAGGCAAGCTGGTCTGGCGTGCGGCGAACGTCGGTCGGCCGAATGGCCTCATGCGCCTCCTGGGCATTCCGATTTGTGGAACCATAGAACTTCGCTTCGTCCGGCAGGTACTTGTCGCCGAATTGTTCAGCAATCATGTCACGCACATGGCCAATCGCTTCAGCCGCAATAAAGGTGGAATCGGTACGCATGTAGGTAATCAAGCCAACCTGGCCTTCGCCCGGCACGTTGACTCCCTCGTACAATCCCTGGGCAACACGCATCGTGCGGCTGGCAGTGAAACCCATCACATTGGATGCAGTCATCTGCATGGTGCTGGTAATGAACGGTGCGAAGGGACGTGACGTTGTCCGTTTCGTCTCCATCGACTGGACCATGTACCTGGCAGCGGAATCCAGCTGTCCGATCACCGTCTTGGGATACTGGGCCGGCCCCTTGCCGTCGGGATCCTCGATGGTCTCCACAGCCACGTCGGTTAGACCAACCGCTTCGGCCACAGCCTGTACCTGGGCCGAGAGATCCTCGGGGGCATCCTGGGAGCACTCCAGCTTGAAGCGACTTCCTGCCATCTCCACCAGTTCGGTACGTAAGCCGGCATGTTCTGCCAGCCAGGCGTTCTGTTTCTTTTGTGTGGGTGGCTTACCCTTGTCATCCAACTCGGCCATGAAATCTGGCCAGCTCGCTGCCAGCCCAGCAGCGCCGGCGGGGTCGAGTGCCAAGCGGACGATGACAGACCATGACTCATCGGGAATATGGGCACGGATTTCTGTTTCACGTTCGACAACCAGCCGAACCGCCACGCTCTGCACGCGGCCAGCACTCAGCCCACCGGCAACTTTCTTCCATAACAGCGGCGACACCTGGTAACCGACAATACGGTCCAGGATTCGGCGAGCCTGCTGGGCATTCACCTTGGCCATGTCGATATCGCGAGGCTGTTCAAAGGCCTGCGTGATGGCAGACTTTGTGATCGCATTGAAGACGACTCGCTTGCGTCGTTCTGGCTCCAGTTCCAGGGCGGTTGCCAGCAACCAGGCAATGGCCTCGCCCTCGCGGTCGAGGTCGGTCGCCAGCCAGACATCCTTGGCATCACGTGCCACCTTCTTGAGTTTGGAGAGCGTCTTCTGCTTGCTCTGGATTACTTCGTAGGACGGCTTGAAACCGTTTTCCAGATCGATGCCCGGTACCGGCGCCTTGACACCCTTGGGATTTCTCTTGGGAAGGTCCAAAACATGGCCAACACTTGCTTCCACAACGAAACCCGGGCCCAGGAAGCGGGAAATTGTCCGCACTTTAGCCGGTGATTCAACAATCACCAGTGACGGACCTTCTGGGTTCTTGGACTTTTTCTTCGCCATCTTCAATGACTCTTCAAATCACGATGCACTCTGATCTAGAACGGAAAACACAGCAAAATCAGCAGAAACAGTGGTTCAGAGCAGCCGATGTGTTACCAGGCTGCCCGACATATTTCAGTTGTTCGGCAAAACAGCGCGTCTACATTTATGGTTTCATCGGCTGTTCCTACTGTTCCTCACCCCCTTTGGGATTGTATTTGAGCGAACCACACCTAAGAATGAGTTGCTTAATTCGGGGCACACGCCCCACATAGAGGAAAACAACTAATACGAGACAGCAGCACCTGTCAAGCGGTTTCTTGACAGTTGACTGCCAGCAGGAAGTAAGGGAAATGGAAAATCAGCAGGGACAAGCACGTTCGCGAAGGCGACGTCGCAGGGGAATTTTTCAGTGGGTGCGAGACAATCAGAAGACCGTTTTCGTGGCCATGACCGTGATCTGCATGGGTGCTTTTGTGGTCGGCCCAGCACTGCAGGAATTTCTCGACAGTACCGGCGGGATCGAAGGTCGAACGGAGTTGGTCAAATGGGATGGCGGACGAATGACCAAATCCCAGCTCGACAAAATGAGCTCTGCCAGTTCACAGGTGAGAACCTTTCTCAACTCGCTCGTGCAACGGACGACCGCCAAGAACGGCCGTCCATCGGATCCCTTCCATATCCTCAGCCGCCAACCCCCTTCTTTTCGTGAGCTGGTCGAAACGCGACTGCTCGCTGAGTTGGCTGAGGAACACGGGATCGAGGTCAGTGAGGAGGTCATCCGTGATTACCTTACTACCGTCACCGACCATCGGCTGACGAACGATGAAGTAAGAACAGCCATGAAGGAATCGGTAGATACCGGATTCTCACAGCAAGAACTATTTGATCACCTGCGGATTGAAATCCTCGCCGACCGAATGCGGGGCTTTATCGCTGGCCAGTTTTCTGGGATCCCCACACCCGCCGATGCCTGGAAGCACCATAACAGGATCAACCGGCGCATCATCGCCGAGATGCTGCCGATCCCGGCCGAGCAGTTTGTCGAGACAGTGGGCAGCCCAAAAGAAAGTGACCTGCAGAGTTTTTATGAAGAGTACAAGGACAACCTGCACGATAAACGCAGTCCGATTCCGGGATATGTCACACCCCACAAGATGACTTTCCAATTTGCCAAAGTCAGTCTGGACGATTTCCAGAACGAAGAGATCGAGCGGTTAAAGCCCGATGTTACCGATAAGGAAATCCAGGAGTACTACGACACCAATCACGAAAACTACAAGAAGCCGCCATCGCTTGATGACATCGATGAAGAGGCAGGCACCGACGACCAGCCGGAAGGCGACGATCCCGACGCTGACGAGAAGCCTGCAGAAGAGGCCCCCGAAGGCGACGACCCTGACGCTGACGAGAAGCCTGCAGAAGAGGCCCCCGAAGGCGACGACCCTGACGCTGACGAGAAGCCTGCAGAAGAGGCCCCCGAAGGCGACGACCCTGACGCTGACGAGAAGCCTGCAGAAGAGGCCCCCGAAGGCGACGACCCCGACGCTGACGAGAAGCCTGCAGAAGAGGCCCCCGAAGGTGATGGCGAGCCTGAAGGTGAAGATGGGGCGGAGGACGGCGACGCGACCGTCCCGGCTGAAGAGGAGCCAGTGGTCGAATACTACACGTTGGAAGAGAAGCGTGAGGAGATCATTGAAGCTGTTGCCCGGTCCAAGGCAGCGGACACGGCACGGAAGAACATGTTCGATACGATTGATGCCTTCGAAGAGGCGATGCGAGATTACGAACTGCGATACGATCCACGGAAACTGGAAGGTGCTCAAGCAGGAGCTGACGCCAACGACAACTCGCTGACAGCTATCGAAATGCGATCGCAGGCGGACCTTTCCAGGCTGTTTGAGGAGCAGGGAAAGCCAAAACACTTGCAGATCGGAACGACGGGCGAGATTTCCTTCGACGAGATGGACCTGGTGATCCAGGCCATGACAGAAATGAAGGAGGAGCCGGAAGAAGGGTCGGAGCCAGCCTGGCACGAATTAGCCAGGTCTGTCGTCTTTGATTTCACTGGCGGCCAGTTCCGCCAGGACTATGTCTTCCGGCGACTGGCTTTTTCCGGCACGGAAATCTTCCAGGTGGAGTCGCTCTCTCTACCAGCTCCTCAATTCGCCAACACGATTTTCCTCTACTGGCGGACCGACGTTGTCGACCCCAAGCAACAGAGCTTGGACGACATCCGCCAACAGGTCCGGGACGATTGGGTCAGGCTCAAGTCGGCCGAGCAACTTGAGAAGCGGGCTACGGAGCTGGCCACGCTGGCGGATGCCAAGGGTGCTGTTCCACTTGCTGAAACTCTTGCCGAAGAAGCCGACTGCGACGTGGAACAGATTTTCGAAACGATGCCCTTCAGTTTCCTGACAGGCGGCATGACCCCGATGGGTGGTGGCGGGGGCAACCAGTTTAACCTCGGTTCAATCATGAGCACCGAAGGAGTGCCGGTAAAATATGTGACCGGCGAGTTCATGCAAAAGATCTTTGAGCGTCCGGTTGGCGGAGTGGCAGCTGTTATTGACAGCCAGCGCCAGACGGCTTACCTGGTCCGTGTTTCCAGTGATGTTGTGCCAGAGAACATCCGCCGCGAGAACTTTGTCTATGGCAACCAGCAGGGAATCGACCCGTCCTTGATGCAGCTCACGCAGCAGGACCAGATGGGTCAGTACCAGCGCTGGTTACAGCAGCTGCATATCGACAAGGGAGTGGAGTGGGCGGTCAATCCGGACCAGTAGGTCTACTCGACCAGGTCCCGCAGCGTCTGCAGGTTGATTTTATCCCAGGGACGTCGGCGATATGTCCCCTTGGGAGTTTCCAGGTACATTGGCACCTGCTTGAATCGCTTGTCGTTGACGAGGTGGCGAAAGGGCTCCAGTCCCATGCAGCCATGACCGACGTTGTCATGGCGATCAACCCGGCTGCCCAGCTCGCGTTTGCTGTCGTTGATATGAATTGCCTTGAGTTTGTCGGTGCCGATACAGTTCTGGAAGCTGCGCCACATGGCCTGGTACTGCCGCCGAGTTTCCATGGCATAGCCAGCCGCGAATACATGGCAGGTATCGAGGCAGATCCCAATTGAGTCGGGATATTTCGTTGCATCGAGCATGGCACCAAGTTGTTCGAATTGCCAACCGAGGTTGGTCCCCTGTCCGGCGGTTGTCTCCAGTAGGCACTGGGCCGAGAGGGATTTCGCTTGCCGATGGACTTCATCGAGGGCTTTACCGATTCGGCGGATACCCTGCTGCTCGGAGCTTGTGGTAAACGAGCCGGGGTGGACGACCACATGGGGGATACCAAGCTGGGAGGCACGATCCAGCTCAATCACCATGGCATCAATCGACTTTTTCCAGAGCTCACTGACCGGGCTGGCCAGGTTAATCAGGTAGGAGGCGTGCGAGAGGCAGTGTTTGATGTTGAGCGTGCTGCGGGCCTGCTGGAACAACTCAACATCATCCTGGCTGATTGGCTTTGCCCGCCACTGGTTATTGTTCTTGGTGAACAGCTGAACACAGTCACAACCGTGCTGACTGGCGGCTTCCACGGCACGGTAATACCCACCCGCCATCGACATGTGGGCACCAAGAATGGGGAGCAGCTGAGGGGTCATGATGTCGACGGTTGTGGTGCCAGGCTTGTCCACGCACGATGATCAGTGATCACGTCGGGAGAGCTTCGAGTTCATGGTTAAATCGGTCGAGTGTCTGCTCGGGATCGTGATTAAAGACGGTCCGACCTGCGGTGGACCATTGCTGGTGGTCATGGATAAAGACAGCTGTGGCAGCCCGCAGGTTTCCGACCGCCTCAACTTCTTCCATATCTCCGCCCTCGATCGCCTCGAACTGGACCGTAACGGCAACCAGGGCTCTAAGCTGGCCGCTCTCCGATTCCCGAGCGAAGGTCGTATCCGTTGCAAAATCACACTGGACCCACCGCAGCCCGCGCGGCCGCCCACTGCCGGCAGCGGTCTCAAAGAAGAGCTGTTGAAGTTCCCCGCGTTGCTGGTGGAATTCGAGCCGAGCCTGGTCGATGGTGAGTTTTTTTTCGCCGCGTTTGACCCCACGGCTGACCGAGACCACGAACCAGAGCAGGACCAGGGCGAAGAGACCGAGCAGACTGTAGATGATTGTAGGAACCATCGAATGAGCTTTAAGTGAGTAGGGATCAGGCGGGCAGTAATTCGACGAAGCGAGCCATCCAGGCGGGGTGGGCTGGCCAGGCGGGAGCCGAGACCAGGTTGCCGTCGACGTGGGCGTTGTCAAAACCGTCGCTGTTAGGGACATACGTTCCGCCAGCCTGCTCAACATCGGGAGCAACGGCTGGATAACAGCTGCATTGGCGACCTGCCAGCACACCGGCAGCGGCCAGCACTTGTGGTCCGTGGCAAATGGCAGCAATCGGTTTACCGGCCTGGTCCATTTCCTGCACAATCTGCAAGACGCGATCGTCCAACCGCAGGTATTCCGGTGCCCGCCCACCCGGGATCACGAGGGCGTCATAGTTTTCTGTATCGACGGCGTCAAAGGCCGCAGTAATCTGAAAGTTGTGGCCGCGCTTTTCGCTGTAGGTCTGCTGACCTTCAAAATCGTGGATGGCGGTGGCAACAGTATCACCAGGTTGCTTGTTGGGGCAGACGGTATCGACCTGGTGGCCGAGCATCAGCAGCATCTGGTAAGGCACCATAGCTTCATAATCTTCCACGTAGTCTCCGACCAGCATCAGGATCTTGGCAGGCATAAGCGGCGGCTCCAGGGTATCGTTGTTTGGCGAGCGATCGCGTCGAGCAGATTTACGAGGGTAAATCAGCAAGCCGTACAATGACGGCGTCGACTCCCTCGTGGTCCAGCTCCAGCTGCTGGGTCTCGTCCCGGCCTGGCGATTGGTATTCGACGGTCCAGGTCTTTCCCTGGTTGAGCCGGGGTCCCATATGGATGATCGTACCGACTGGAATCAGGCTGGCCAGATGGGTATCGCTGACTTCGACAACTTCTCCCGAATGTCCCTCACGCAGAATAGCCAGCGGAACCTGGTGCCCGACCACCAGGTCGACAAAGTCCTCGGGGATTTCTTTGCCGTGTGGATCGGTGAGTGGGTGCCCTAGTTTGTCATCGAGGTAATCGACCGCATTTTCATCGTGAACATGTTCCAGTCGATGGGCGCGGCCATGCAGTTCCTCAGCCGGTGTGCCAAGGTGCTCAAGGTAGGACTCCCAGAGTCGATGGGCGCGAATCAGACGCCTCGCCTCACGCTGACCGGATTGGGTAAGCTCCACGGTATCATGGTCGTGGACCAGCAGTTCCTGTCGGTGCAGGCTGCGGATCGCCCGGCGAATGACATCTTCCCGTGCATCGACATACTTGAGGACTGTGCCCACCTGGACCTGCGTGCCCTGGTCCCGCAAGACGGCACCCAGCACGTCCTCGACAAGTTGTTGTGGGATGGCGCGACGCCGACGCAGCCAGTCAGCCAGCAGGCCGTAGCGTGGGGCAAGGAGCAGGACCAGCATGAATTGCAGGGTGGCCGCCACCACGATCGAGGATCCCGGTGCCACGCTCTGGTATTCAGAAAATCCATAGCCAGCCAGGAAGCTGGTGCAGCCAAAGAAAGCGGAGAGCACGATCATTTTCCAGAGGCGGTCGCAAAGCAGGTGTGCCGTGGCTGCCGGTGTGATCAACAGCCCTACCACCAGGATCACCCCCACCACGCCCACGCCGCTGATGACCACCAGCGACGTGCAGGTTGTCAGCAGGTACTCCATAGCCAGCACGGGGATACCGATCGAGGCCGCCATGACTGGATCAAAGGTGACCAGCTGGAGTGAGCGGAAGAAGAGTGTCACGGCGGCGATCACAAAACCGGCGACCGCCGCCATAATCCAGAGGTCCGCATCGCTGACAGAAAGGACCGAGCCGGTGACAAAATGTGCCAGGTCGATATGGATCTCGGCGCTATTGAGTGAAGCGAGGATGCCACCAAAAGCGAACACGCCGGTGTACATGATGCCGATGATCGTGCTCTCCCTGATGCGGGAATAGTGGCTGACAAAGCCGACCAGCCCGACCGTTACAAAACCTGCCACGAGGGAGCCGACCAGTAGCGCCAGCGAGTACCACTGGGTATGCAGGTGTTCATCCATGTCCAATACCAGCTTCATGAACAGGTAGCCACTGACGACGCCTGCCAGCATCGCATGGGCAACGGCATCTGCCAGGAATGCGGTACCGCGAAGGATGATAAAACAGCCGATCACACCGCAGACGGTGGAGACCAGTATCCCGGCCAGCAGCGCCTTGAGCAGGTGCGGGCTCGCCAGGTGCAATGTTGTCAGCCATTCGTACACGACTGTCACTCCTGGCCTGGGCTGGCTGCTGGGTCAGCGGCTTGCAGTTGGGAGAAGATACGCAGGCTCCCCTCATAAACCTCTGCCAGCAACTCCGGATGCAGCACGGCCTCGGGAGGACCGTGGGCAAAGCAACGTTGCTTGAGCAGGATCAGGGAATCAAAGTACTCGGCTGCCGTGGCCAGGTCGTGATGTACCACCACCAGCGTGCGGCCAGCCTCGCGAGTCTGTTCCAGCACATCCAGGATGGCTCGCTCGGTGGAGGCATCGACGCCAGCAAATGGCTCATCTAGTAGCAGGATGTCGGCTCCCTGGCACATCGCCCTGGCCATGAAGACTCGCTGTTGCTGACCGCCAGAAAGCTGACCGATCTGTCGATCGGCCAGGTCGGACATGCGGACCTTTTCCAACGCCTGGTCAGCCATCTCACGATCTTCGGCCGAGAGTTCACGCCACCAGGGCACATGGCCATAACGGCCCATCTGGGCAACCTCGCGAACGGTGACAGGAAAATTCCAATCAACGGCACCCCGCTGGGGAACATAGGCGAGTCGCCCCTTGGCATTTTCGGCCGGTTCGCCAAAGACACGGACCTGACCAAAATCAGGGCGGATGAATCCAAGCATGGTCTTGATAAGTGTCGATTTTCCCGAGCCATTGGGACCGATCACACCGACCAACTGCCCTGGCGGGATCTCCAGGGAGACATCCAGCAGCGCTGGCACGGGGCCATAACTGACGGTCAGGTTTTCAACTTCAATGGCAAGTGTCATGAGTCCGCCTGGTTGGGGTCCTCGTGATGTTGATGTTGAGCTGGCTGATCACCAGCTCCGGGCACATCGATGACCAGCACGCCGTCGACCGCCTGTCCGGGTTCCGACCAAAAAGTCTGCTCGACCATCAAGACGTCATCGCGAAAAACTCGAATACGCACGGCACGCGATTTATCGGCACTCGACCCGCCAGCTTCGGCTGGCTCTTGATCTTGCGGCGACGGCGACAGCGAGAATTCATCATTTTCGAGTTGTTCAGCATCGGCGGTGGAAACCTTCAGGTAGAACTCGTTTGCTCCCACGACAATCCCCTCGACAGGGTCGATCGTCAGGATTGTGCCCGCCGAAACAGGATCCTGGCTGCGCAACAACTCGCGTCCACCGTGCAACTGCAGCAGCACTGAATCGGTTGTGAAGATGTCCGCGTTGGCATCAAACGTGAATGTCAGGTCGACATGAAAGCGCCCTTCAGCACTGATTTCGCGGAATCCAGAACCAGCTCGATGGTTGATGCCGGCCACGAAGCTGACGTACTGGTAGACAGTTCCCAAAGATATCACGACGACGCCGATCGCCAGCAGTGGACGCATCGAGAGGCCCTTTCACAACGGCGGCGGTCACGGCCAGATTGTTCGAGAATTGAGGATTACTTCAGGCCGTTGACGATCTTCAACACGTTTTCACGCATCATGCCGACGTACGATTCCCCAGCGGTACCTGGAGCACCCATGGAATCCGAGTAGAGTTCGCCACCGACACTGACTCCAGCATCCCTGGCGATCTGCTGAATCAACTCAGGATTTACGCTGGTCTCGACAAAAATCGCCTTGACGCCGAATTCGCGGATGGAATTCACCGCCAGTTGACGACGTTCTGGAGTCACGCCTCCGCCAACCTCGCTACCAGTACTCCATCCTGCCGGCGCCGATGCAACAAACTTGTACTCGTTGCAAAAGTAGTTGAAGGCATCGTGGCTGGTGACCAGTTGCCGCTGCTTGGGCGGCACGAGGTTAACCTGGCGGCGAATCCAGGAGTGCAGGGCCGCCAGTTCCGCAAGGTAGAGCTCCGCTCTCGCTTGGTATTCCAACGTGTGACTGGGGTCAATCTCTGAGACACCGTTAAGGATGTTCCTGACGTAAATGGCAGCATTACGGGGAGAGAACCAAGCATGCGGATCATGCACTTGACTGCCGCTTTCCTCAACCACGTATGGCTGGATTCCTGTCACACAGGTCACGATCGGCTTGCCAGCATCCTTGGCCAGATTTTTCATCCAGTCATTGCCTTCCAGGTGCCAGCCGTTTTCCAGGCAGAGGTCGGCCTGGGCAACCATGCGGCTGTCACTCGGCTTGATCTCGTAAAGATGTGGATCCTGGCCGGGGGCCAGCACACAGAGTACCCGCATGCGATCGCCGACTATCTGGCGAGCGAAATCGGCGATCTGGGTGGTGGAACAGACCAGCGTTTTACGGGCATCCTCCGTTTCGTCCTGGCCAACCGCTGCCGACCCGGACATGAACGAGACCAACAAGACAGCAAGCATCCCGTGGAATATCTGTCGCAACTGTACGGTGTGACTCATTGACTCGTATCCTTGCCCGTCTCGCGTCCGTATGAACTGTTACAACGCCGCTTACAAAGCGGAGGACAATCTGCACCGGCTGTACGACAAATGCAGCCGCCTACCCTCCAAGGAGATTTTGATTAATCAAAATCTCAGGACGCAGTATAGCCAATTTTCATTCAGGGTCAAAGGGGAGCGGAGTCTGAAAGTGGCGGCCCAAAAAAAGAGGGGTGACAGGACATCGTCCCGTTCACCCCCCTGAGAAAATATTGTGGCGAGCCATGGCGATCAGGCCCGGCTCAAGCAGTCTAGAATCGCTTGACGATGCCGGTGCCGACGAAATAGTCGTCCGAGTCATCATTCAGCCCGATGCCGAAGCGAACGTCCAGCTGCAGATCGTTGCTGACACCGTAGGTGAAGCCAGTATCGAAATAGTGTTCGACCGGTGCCGTATCCGCTCCGTCAGGAATCAAGCAGAACCATTCGGCGTAGTAGCCAATCCTGTCGGTCAGGCTGGTACCGGCCACGATGGCCTGTGAGAACTCCAGGTAAGGATTCCCTGTTCCTTCATCAAGAGCACGATTTCCCTGCGTCTGGCCAGCGATTCCCCAGCCATTGTCAAGTTCCCAGGCGTAAATGTAGGTCACCCCAGGCAATAATTCGCCGGCGGTCAGGCTGAGCGAGCCACTTGGTACGACCAGGTTGACCAGCAGGGCGGTCTCGGGCAAAGCGCCTTCCTGCGGCGTCAGGCCGATCTTGGCACCCAGATAGATGTCCTCGCTTCCACGAGAAATACTCGAGCCAGCTCCGTTGACCGTCTCTTCTTCAGCAAAGTTAAAAGCCAATCGCAATTCAAACCACTCTTGCCAGATGCCGTAGCGGAACAGGGTTTCCGGATAGCTGTGTGAGCGCACGGAGCCGCTGCCGTCGTTGTCATAGCTGTACGTGTGGCCAAGCTCTACTTGCAAGACACCCAGTCCAACCGGCACAGAGGCTTCGACAAAGTCGGGACGGTCGGCAATCAGACGCTCATTTCGGCCCGCGGGTCCACCGCCAAAGCTATTTCCCTCGCTCCATTGAAAGAGCGTGCGTTGAGGTGCCGGAGCTTCATTGGCGTCATCCTGAAGGAAGTCGACAGCACTGGCTGGCATTCCGCAAAGCCCTGTCAGCAGGCAGGCAGATAACAAACGAGTGATCCATCGAGCAGACATGGCAAACTCCTTTTTGGTAGCAGGTCCATGCCCGTCGCCTGCGACGGATATAGCAGCCTTAGTAAAGCTCGGATCGATGCCAATTATCTCATCAGCAATAGCTTTTTTGAGGGCCCAAAAAGCAGCATGCCGGCTTAATTGAAGTCCACTTACAACGGTTGACCGGAGTAGATGACCTGACTTCTGGCATCCTACTGACAGGGTCCGCGAGGCTGATTGTGATTCATGTCAGCTGAATTCTTCATCCCATCGACGAGTTTGGCAGGACGTTGTTGAGCACCTTGATTTCGCTTGATTGACCCGGTCGCTTGCCAGACATTAACATGATCGGCACGACAGTGAGAGTTTCAGTGGGGTCAGGGGCCATGGGTCTGACATATTTCAAACGATATCGGATGGTGATGGACCTGGCTCACTTTTCCGACGACCACCCTTCTCTGCCAGACGACTACGATTTCCTTAGCTGGCAAGAATCCCTGTTGGACGATCACGCAGAAACCAAGTACCGCTGTTTCAGTCTCGAGATCGACGCCAACGTGTTCCCCTGTCTCGGCAATCGCCACGGCTGCCAGCAACTAATGCGTGAGATCACTTGCCGCGACAATTTTGTGCCCCAGGCAACATGGCTGATCGAACGGAGATCTGCCGATGGCGATTCGTACTGCGGCACGGTCCAGGGCTTGCGTGACCTCGAGGGCCGGGGTGCGATCCAGAACCTGGGCGTGGTCCCCGAGCATCGCGGCGAGGGAATTGGCACGGCGTTGCTGATCCGGGCCTTGAGTGGTTTCCGTCAAGCGGGCATTGAGATTGCCACGCTCGAGGTCACCGCGCAGAACACCGGCGCGCTGCGACTGTACGAGCGATTCGGCTTCGAGGTGGCGAAAACGGTATACAAGGCGGCCCAGGTCGCACTTGTCTGACATCCGTCAGTCCTGCTGGCGC